>JAYSYJ010000155.1:0-15268 GCA_043727675.1 Fimbriiglobus sp. | reverse complement strand
CGTGGATGGCGGAGATCCCCGTTTGCGGAGTGGCTTTGGCCACCGATGAAGCCCGCGTGGTGCTCGAAGGAGTCCCCGACGAACCCGGTGTGAGTCGGCAGATTTTCGCTGCCTTGGCATCGGCCAACATCGCTGTGGACATGATCGGCCAAAGCGTCGGTCACCAGGGTAAAGCGACCATTGGCTTCACGGTTCTGACGACCGAACTCGAACGGACGAAGAAGGTTCTGGCGACCCTCGTCGCCGAACTCGGAGCGACCCTGCGCGAAACGGGCCAAGTGAGCAAAGTCTCGGTGGTCGGTGCCGGAATGCGACACGTCAGCGGCGTCGCCGAGAAGATGTTCGACGCCCTCGCCGCCGAGGGGGTGAACATGAAAATGATCACCACCGGCGACATCAAAATCAGCGTGCTGATCGAAGAAGATTCGACCCCGGCCGAGATCGAAGCGGTGCTGGATGCGACCGCGAATGAGAAAATCAAGAAGGCCCACGAGGATGCCCGGAAGGCCATCCGCGGTCGCAAAGCTCTGCGCGCCGTCCACGCTGCGTTTTCACTATCGCGGCGGCGGAAAGGGGCGGGGATGCCAACCGACTCCGCGAGCGATTCCCTCTTCCGGGCTAAGCCGTCGCCGTTCGCCAATACGGGCGAGAAGGATCGAGAAGCGGCCGTGGCCCGACTCGATGGCATGGAGGATATCCTCGTCAGCGGGGTGCACCTCAACCTCGACCAAAGCCGACTGACGGTGTTCGATCTTCCCGACCGTCCCGGCGTCTGCGCCAAGGTGTTCAACGCCGTGGCACGCAGCGGGATTTCAGTCGATACCATCGTGCAGAATATCACCGTGCCGGGGCGCGCGGAACTGTCGTTCACGGTGCCGCGCGCCGATTTGTCCAAAGCCATCGGACTCACGGAGAACTTGCTGAAGCAGATCGACGGCGATTGCCGTGTCGGTGGGGAAGCGGACATCGCCGTTCTGTACGTATTCGGCGTCGGGATGCGAACTCACACCGGTGTCGCCCGTACCATGTTCGCGGCCCTGGCGGAACTCGGCATCAACATCGGCATGATCAATACCAGCGAAGTTTGCATCGGCGTGGTCATCGACCGAGCACGAGGCCCAGAGGCATTGGCCGGATTGAAAGCGGCGTTCAAAGTGGACTGACGAAAAGAAATCACCGCGATTCTTTGTCACAGTTTGCCGTGCGGTTTGTTATGGTGTGGATCTCTTCGAAGACCACGCTGTACCGGATATCCTCGATGTCGATTCCTTTCCTGACCGCACAGTGGCGGAATCTCATCGTTGCGACCTTTGCCGTACCGGATGATATTTTGGAAAAGTATTTGCCACCCGGTCTCGAACTCGACCGGCACGATGGGCAAGCCTTTTGCAGTCTGGTCGGGTTCCAATTTCAGAAGCCGTCGGTATTCGGTTTGCCCTCTCCGTTCTATCGCAACTTCCCCGAATGGAACCTCCGGATTTACGTCCGTCGGGGTGAGAAACGGGGCGTGCATTTCGTCCGCGAATTCGTTCCACACCGGCTGGTGACGTGGGCCGGGCGACTGTCGTTCCGCGAGCCATTCGAGACGGCTCCAGTCACGGTCGACGTTTCCACGGGGGCGACGAAGTTGAAAGTGGAATACACCGTCACACGGGGTGGCAAAACCCATCTGCTCTCTGCCGAGGGGGCGATTCGGACGCAATGCCCGAGCGACTGGGATGCACGATTCACCGATTTGAACTGGGCTTTCAGCCACACGAGTTCGGGTGGCATTCGGGAGTTTGAAGTGAAACGACCCGCGTGGGATATGCACCCGCTCCACCGCTTTCACATCGACGTGGACTGGGCGAAATTGTACGGCCCGCGGTGGGCTTTGATGAATGGCCGGGAACCCGTTTCGGTAGCCTTGTTAGCTGGCTCCGAAGTGCGGGTGACCGTTCCCAAAGTCTGCGACTTGAAATCCGATTACGCAAATGTATCCGCTCGCTATCAGACCGCCTGATCCGGAAGTTCCCCGAGCTTTTGGAGGATCTGCTTGGCCCCGAGCAAGCCGCGGTGTTTGAGGCGGACAAAATCGACCATCGAGAACGTCCGCTCGACCAAGGCTTCGTTTTTCGCCCACCATTCGGGCCAAGAGGGAACGCTCGCCGGATCGGCGAGCGCCAGTCGGAAATACGCCAAACACTCCGGCACAGCAGACCCTCGATTGCCAATTTCAACCGATTACAGAATTCCCGGTGCCGCCACCCGGATGCCCTTGATAGCCATCTTCAATTGCTCCGGATTCGGCGCGAACTCCAGGCCCGTGGCTTTGTCGATATCGCCGCGTTCGATGAGCAGCCGTAGGTTTTCGGTGAAGTCGACCATCCCTTCCAAGAAACCGATGCGGATGGCATCGAGGAGCTTATCGTCTTTGCTCTTCAGAATCAGATCGCGGATCGTCGGGTTGATAATCATGATCTCGTTTGTGGGCACCCGCTGCACACCCGGCTTGATGCTCGGCACGAGCTTCTGGGCCACGACCGCTTTCAAGTTGAATGCGAGGCTCTGGCGCACCGCGTGGTGCATCATCGGCGGGAAAAGGTCGAGGATGCGACTGATGGTACTCGCCGCCGTCGACGCGTGGATCGTCCCGAACACGACGTGGCCCGTTTCTGCGGCATGGACGCCGGCTTCGAACGTGTCTTGATCGCGCATTTCGCCGACCAAAATGATGTCCGGATCTTGTCGCACGGCATGCTTGAGGGCCATGTGCCAGTCGAAGACGTCGAGGTAGACTTCCCGCTGATTCATGATCGACAATTTGTCGTTAAAGACGAACTCGATGGGGTCTTCGATGGTGAGGATGTGCAGCGCTTCGCGGCCGTTGATGTAATCGAGCATCGACGCGATGGTGGTCGTTTTACCCGAGCCGGTCACTCCTGCGAGAATCACCATGCCCTGTTCGTAGTGGCAGAGCTTCTCGATGGCGGGTGGGAGTCCGAGCTTCTCGAAGGTCGGGATTTTGGTATTCACCCGGCGGGCGACCATGGCGAGTTTGCCGCGCTGCCGGAACAAGTTCACCCGGAACCGGCACTCGTCCGCCCCGATGATGTAAGCGTAGTCGGCCCCACCTTCTTCTTCGAGCTTCTTGCGCTGCTTCTCGGTGAGCACCGGGTAGATCAATTTTTCGAGGTCTTCTTGGGTCAAGATTTTGGTGTTCATCCGCTGGATGACACCGCGCAATCGCATCATCCCCGGCAGGCCCGCTTTCAGGTGCAAGTCCGAGGCTTCGTGAAGCATGACGGTGCGAAACAACTGGTTCAACGGCGGTTCACCGGGCATCGGCTGAGCGACTTTCAAGCCGCCACCGGAATCGAGGTTCCCGGCCGCCGGGGTCGCGTGGGCATCCGCCGTCGCCGGAACGGCAGCCGGTTGGGCCGCTACGGGTGTAACAATTCGCGGCCCCGCTTGCGCCGCCACAGGGGTCACAACACGGGTCTTCGGTTCGGACATATTGAATTCTCTTCCGAGTGCGTTGGGTCAGAATCTCGTGACATGAAGTGGTTTATTTTACACGACGCCCGACACGATGCGAATCGGAATGGGTCAAGTCGCCAGTGCACCAGGTGTTTTTGCCTTTGATCGGAGCGACTTGACGAGCCGCATCCGGTAGTGATCCGGTTCGCGTTGAATTTCATCCATGAATCGGCAGGCGATTTTCGATGGTTCACTCAAACCTTGTTCCCACGATCGGACAGTTTTGACGCTGACCCCGAGGAACTTAGCAAAGAGCGCCTGACTGACTTTGAGCAAACGACGGATCGCTTTGACTTTATCCGCGTTGTAGGTTTCCGGTTTAAGATCTAGCTTGACGCGGTGGCAAGTGAAACGCCCGTCTAAATCGCTGCCCATTTCTAGCGCTCCAACGAAATCCTCGAGTCCTTCCAGAATTTCGTCCGCAACACTTTTGGGTTTGATAACTTTGTTTCCCATTGGTTCCTCAGTAATAGATGGCTTTTTTCACCTTGTTCACACTTTGTGAAATCAAACACCGAATCGTTTTGGATGGCGACGGAGTTCGTGTTCGGCTCGATGAATTAACTGTCGGTAAGCCTTCTTATGCGATTCCGGCAAGGTATCGAGTTCGTTCTTGGCGTAAATCAAAGCCAACAGCACAAAATGAAACTCTTCAAAATAGACGTAACAAACTCGGAACCCATCGCGCTGACTTTGGTTGCCTTTGTGCCGTGTGCATCGCATCTTCCTCAAGCCGCCCGTACCTTCGATTACTGGGTGTTTCTTCGGCTCGACCATGATGAGGCACTGAATATATGCAAAGTCTTCATCCGTCAAATTCAGACTCAGCATCCTTTTGGAAAAGGGTGCGGTCTCCACGAACGTCAACAAATCCTCTGGCGACATCAAATGGGAAGGGTACCGCAACTCAGCCTGAACAATCCGAGTGGGTTTCTTGGCCATCCTGTTCCAAACGCAAAAGAGACTGTATACGTCTTTAATTCATCGTACCATTGAGTAGTACGAAGTCAACTTTCACTGAGTGATGTCACTTTTCGAGCTACAGCGGAAGCAAGCGAACCGGAATCCCCGCTTGTGCGAGGTAGGCTTTCGTCTCGGCGATGGTGTACTGCCCGTAGTGGAAGATGCTGGCGGCCAGTGCAGCCGAGGCGCCGACTTCGAAAGCTTGCCGTAAATGTTCTGGATTACCGGCCCCGCCGCTGGCGACCACAGGGATGTTCACCGCGTCGCACACGGCCTTCAAAATAGGGAGATCGTATCCGGTCTTCAGCCCGTCGGCGTCCATGCTGGTCAGCACGATCTCCCCAGCCCCGAGTCGCTCCACTTCGCGTGCCCAAGCCACGCACTCCAGTCCGGTCGGTTTGCGTCCACCATGGATGTGAACTTCCCACCATTCGGGGAGTGCGGAATCCTCAGCATCATCATTCCGCTTTCGACGGACTCTCTTCGGGTCGATGTTCACGACGGTCGCACAGCTTCCGAATTTCCGCGAGACTTCGGAAATGAGTTCGGGCGTCGTCACGGCGGACGAATTCAAGCTGATCTTTTCCGCCCCCGCTTGGATCAGTCGGGTCGCGTCTGCGAGGGTGCGGATGCCACCACCGACCGTGAACGGCATGAAGATCTGCTCGGCGACCTGTCGAACCATGTCGATGAGGATATCCCGACCTTCGTGGCTGGCAGAAATGTCTAGAAAGACGAGTTCGTCGGCACCTTGGGCCTCGTACCGGCGTGCCACCTCCACCGGATCGCCGGCATCGCGGAGCTGGAGGAAGTTCGTCCCCTTGACCACCCGGCCCCGGTCGATGTCGAGGCACGGGATGATGCGCTTGCTGAACATGGAACCATCACGGGCGAGAAGCGGGATCGGCACACCAACGGTTTACGCATCGGCATCGTTCCGAACAACCGCACCAGCGAGAAAACCATGAGGTTGTGTTCTAGCCAGCACAATTTCGCATCGCGTCGTTCGACTCCGGTTCCACTTCGATAAACCGATCCACTCTAAGGACGCGGATGAGCAGGGGCAATGTCAAACCCTGCAAAACCAGGGTGGCAAAGATGACCCAGAATGTGAAGAACTGAATGAGGCCGCGGTGGGGAAACGGTTCGCCGGCCGCTGTTTGCAACGGCAGGGCCATCGCGGCGGCGAGCGACACGACGCCGCGCATCCCCGTCCAGGCCACGACGGTCACACTTTGCCAGGGCGGGTAAGGATCGTGGTGACCGATGAAGACTTTGTCGAGCCAGCGCGGAAGATACGCCCCCGGAAAGACCCAGATGATCCGGGTGAGAATGACGACCCCACTCAGGACGCCCGCCGAATACGCCAGGTATTCAAGTGAACGGGTCTCGCTCAACGATTCCAAGATCAGGGGCAATTGGAACCCAATCAAAATGAACACCAATCCGTTCAACAGGAACTCCAACATCTCCCAGACGGCACGCGCTTCCAAATGAAACTGTTGACTGAACCCTTGGAATGACCGCGTACACATCCAAAGCCCCGCCGCTACGGCAGCGAGTACCCCGGAAACGTGAACGTGTTCCGCCGGTAGGTAAACGAGGTATGGCGTCAGCAATGTCAACGCGATGTGCAACTTAGTATCGGTCACGTTCCAACGTTCCAACAGGCGGTGCAACCTTACGATGGCCATCGCGCCGAACAACCCGATGGCGATCCCCCCGAGACTGGCAACAATGAATTCCCAGCCGGCATCGGCCCAGACGAAGCTGCCGTAAGCGACGGCTCCGATGGCGACGCGGTAGGCCACGAGCGCCGAGGCGTCGTTCACCAAACTTTCGCCTTCGAGGATCGTTGACACAATCTTCGGGATCCGCACCCGTTTGGTGATGGCCGCCGCGGCAACGGCATCCGGTGGTGAAATGATGGCCCCGAGTACAAAGCCGACCGTCCAGGGTAGATCCAAATACCAGTAACAAACCATCGTGACCACGGCCGTCGTGAAAAGTACCAAGCCGATGGCGAGCAAACTGATGGAACGGAGTTGGGATCGAAAGGCCGGCCATTCGGTGTTGAACGCCGCCGCGTAGAGCAACGGTGGCAGAAACACTAAGAAGACGATGCTCGGTGGCAGTTCGAAGCGCGGCGCCCACGGTTGCACGCTGAGAATCAAGCCCGCGCACACCAACAGGATCGGATACGCGATCTTCAGCCAATTCGCCAAAATGCCAAGTAGGATGACAACGCTGAATAACGCGGCGAACAGCTCGATTTGATTCACGGCGACTCCTCGATCAATTACCCAATACCCAGAGAAAATATTGATATTCTCTGGGTTCGGTCAACCGGAATTCACCGAACATTGGAAAAGATGGAACTCGTGACGGGAACGGGCAAGAAAGGTTCGGCAAGAATCGATGGCGATCTGAAAAAGCTAGAGATGATCCACCCGCACGGCGTGAGCGTCCACCCGAAAACAGAGGACATTTACATCGCCGACAGCGAGAGCCACAGAATCGTGAAGATTGTCAAGGGGAAATGAAGGAAGCCCCGACCCACCCGTCGGGGCTTCCTCTACCGCATCAACTCGCGGCTAGTGCCGCTGAACCGATGTGAACAATTCGCTCATCTTGATGCCTAAAGCCAAGCAGATCCGATAGAGCGTTTCGATGGATGCCGAGTTCTTGCCGAGTTCAATTTGCGACAAGTAGCCGAGGGAGACCCCGGTGCGTTCGGAGACGTTCGAGAGGGTGAATCCGAGTGACTTGCGACGTTCGCGGATGGCCGAGCCGAGCGATTCTCGCAAGGCTTCTTCGGTCATCCGGAGCAAGCCCTTGCTTTCCAAACAGCGGATGACGATTTCGCGGAGTTGGTCGACTTGAAACGGCTTCGTCACATAGTCGTAAGTTCTGGCACGGAGGCAGCTCAGAGCACTATCGACCGAAGGGTAACCGGTCACCACGACGATGTTCGCTTCGGGTTGATTATCGCGGATCCACGTGAAGACTTGTTCCGGTTCGAGCCCGGGAATCACGTAGTCCATGATAATCAAATGGAACGGGCTTTTGCGGGTCAACATCGATTCCACGAGCGTTGGCTCGGAGACTGTTTCGATCTCGAAATCGCGGTTCGAGAGTGCGGCTTGGATGACCGCGCAAGTCGCGGGATCATCATCGATGATCAAGATGCGGATGTCGCCGCTGCTTTGGAGTTCGCTCAGGGGCGACGGCATCCGAGCGGGGCGCGGGGTCTGAGTTTGGCGTAATCGATCTTCGACTTCGAGAGACATTTGAGGTTAACCTCCAACGAGTAACGTTTGGGCGGGGCGTTGTGAATGAGTCGTCGGGCTTGGTCGGACTGCAACTGGCGGCAAGACGATCCGAACGACGGTACCGGTCTCCGGATTCGATTCGATGCGGATCCCGCCCCCATGGGCGTACAAAATTCGATACACCACCGCTAAACCGAGTCCTCGATGACGCACCTTCGTGGTGAAGAACGGCTCGGCGAACAGCTTGGCACGGACTTCGGGTTTAATCCCGACGCCGCGATCGCGGAAGACAATTTCGACATGCGAACCCGGGCCGACGTGCCCGAGAAACTCTTTCGCTTCGACTCTCGAAAGTTCGACGACGGAAGCACTCACATTGATCCGCGAGTTCGGCGGGCTGGCTTCGATGGCGTTTTCGAGCAGGTGACCCAACACTGTGCCGAGCGGGCCGTGTTCGACGCCGACCGAGATTAGATTCGCCGGGACATCGGTGAAGACCTGCATTCCAGCAGGCATCGCCGGCCGCAAACGAATTTCTTCTTTCAACAGTGCCGCCGCGACGGAGCAAGGTTGCGGCTTGGCCTGACCACTCCGGTTGAGCTGATGCAATTGTTGCGTGAACACGATGCCGCGTTGACCGACCTTCGAGATCTCGCCCACGAATTTCGCCGCTTGCGACCCCACTGGCAACAGTGGGACGCTGAGATCGGCAAAGCCGATGATGCCGGTCAAAATGTTATCGAAGTCGTGTGCCATGCGGCCGGCGATGATCGACGCATCGGCGAGTCGCTGTTGCAATTGCGCCGGCTCAAGCAGCGGGCCGATCTTCGCAACGAGTGCCGAGGATCGTTCGATCAGTTTTGTCGAGAGTACTAAGTAGCTGCGATCCGCGTCGGTCCAAGGTTCGGCGGGGCCACGTTCGGCCCAGATTAATCCCGCAGGTCGGCCCGCCGGTTGGAAACTCGTATAGAGCCGACCCGAAGAATTCGGGAGTTGCCAAACGACCGTGGCCGCATCCCCCCGGAGTGCCCGGGCTACATCGAGCAGCTCACTGGGAGCGGCGGGTAATGTCGTCACGGCTTCCGGCCGGGCTTGAATCATCAAGTTCGCTCGACCGTCGATCGGCCAAATCAGCCCGACTGTTCGCCATGCGGACGCACGAAGCCAATCACCCAAGAGAGTCTCAAGGGCGGAGACGTCGGTCGTTTCAGCGAGCCAGTTGGGAAGAAAAGCCAGTCCGGTCGATAATCCGGCAGGCGGGGACATTCTCGCTCCCTCATGGATCGATTCAGCTACGGGCTGCAATCGGTCATTGGCACAGCATGATTTCGTTCTACTGCATGATACTTAGAACGGGTCGTATCGATGTCAAACGATTATTGTCAGTTGCGACGTGAAAGAGCCCGCAGGGGAAAAATGCGGGTCTCGTTTGAAAAAGGGTGATTCACATCTTCGGTTTCGGGTTGGCGATCCGTTTGATCGCGCCGGTCGCCGACTCGCGGACTTTCGTCTGGGGGTCTTTTTGAGCTTCCCGCAAAGCGGGCAGGGCCTCTTGGCCCTCGCTTCCCAACGCTCCGAGTTCTTCGATGATCGCAATACGGACATCGAATTCCGGCTCGATTTTCAGTCGGGCCACAATCGTGGGGAGCAAAACCTTTACGTCGGCTCCAAAACCCGCACACAGTGCCCGCAGTGCGAATCCACGAACTTGTTTGTCTTTGTCTTCTTCGAAGGCCTTCTTCAACTCTTTTTCGACGAGTTTACCACCACCCGTGAATTTGCTGAGCGCAATCGCAGCCTGGCGACGCACGTCAACATCGGCGTCCAGCAAGCCGACTGCTGTTCCTTGCACGGTGGCCGGGCTGCGATCGGCCAAAATCCCCAGCGATGCGAGCACCGCCCGGCGCAGTTCCAGTTCGGGTTCCCCCGTCACCAGCGGAAGCAGTGCGGCCGAAACCTTGGCCGGTTCATCCGGTTCAATGCGCCCCAGCGCGAAGATCGCGGCAGCTCGCACGCTGATCTCCGTCTCCTTCAAAAGGGGGATCAGCGCGTCCACCGCTCCGCTGGCACCACTTCCGATACGTCCGAGCGTGTCGGCGGCTGCCGCCCGCGTTCCCGGTTCCTTATCGGCGAGGATCGTGATCAGTGCCGTCACCCCCGGCTTCGATTCCTTACCGAACCGTCCCAGTGCCACCGCCACGACCTTCCGGACGTCCGACTCCTTCTCGACACGCAAATTCTCGCTGAGATCAATAATCACCGAGGTGGTATCGCTGTTTTTACCGTCTTCAAGCAGTTTCACGGCCATGGTATTGACGACTTCGGCCGCCTGCTTCCGAACCGACGGGGTACTATCCGTTTTCAAGGCCCGGCCGACGGCCGTCATCACTTGTTTGACCAGCTTCGAATTCAAAGAGTTGTCCGACGCGATCTGCCCCATGGAAATCAGGGCCACCCGCCGCAACCGAGCATTCTGCTCTTCGCGGAGCATTTGATCCCACTGCGAAAGTCTGCGGCCGTTGTATTCCGGATCGTCCTCGGCCGCGCGGCCGGCGGAGAATGTGGCGGAACTCAGCAAGAGTGCGAGTATCGGGGTGCGGAGCGAGCGGGTGAACATGGCAACTCTCCGACAAAACTCTTGAACGACACTATCTTACGACGCTACAGAATCACCCGTCAAACGCATACCGTTGAACTTCCTCATCGTTCGCCACACGAATTCCCTTAAACTGACGGGATGAATCCCATCGTCTTTGCTCTCCGCCGACCTTACACCGTCCTCGTGGCGGTGGTCGCTTTGCTCATCGGTTCCGGCCTGGCGAGTTATCGCCAGAAAGTCGATATCTTCCCTTCGCTGAATCAACCGGTGATCTACGTCTGCCAACCGTACGGCGGCATGAACCCCGCGCAGATGGAAGGTTTGCTCACAACTTATTACGAGTACCACTTCCTCTACGTCAACGGCATCGAGCATATCGAATCGAAGAACATCCAGGGCGTGGCCCTCATTAAACTCTACTTTCACCCCGGCACGAATATGGCCGAGGCGATGGCCGAAACCGTGGCCTATGTGAACCGCTCCCGCTTTATGATGCCGCCGGGGACAGTGCCTCCGTTCATCACCCGGCTCGACACCGGCAGTGCGTCGGTGGGCTACTTGGTGCTGAACTCGGACAAACTGAGCATCAAGGAGATCCAAGATATCGCCACGATGCGGGTGCGGCCGATGTTCTCGAACGTGCCCGGAATTTCGACCCCGCCCGCGTTCGGAGGTAACCAGCGCGCCATCGTCGTCAGCGTCGATCCCGATCAGCTCCGTTCGCGTAACCTGTCGCTCGATCAAGTCACTGAATCGCTCGCCAACGGCAACGTCGTCAGCCCATCGGGGAACGTCCGAATCGACGACCGCATGTTGCTCGTAAACACGAACGCCATGGTCGGCCAGAAACCCATTGAAGAGCTCGGCCAGATTCCGGTGAAATTCGGCCCGTCGCCAGTGCTCCTCAAAGATCTCGCCACGATCACCGACAGTTCCGACATCACAGCCGGGTACGCGTTAGTCAACGGTCGCCGTTCCGTTTACATGCTGGTGATGAAACGCTCGGATGCGTCGACGGTCAGCGTGGTGAACGAACTGCAAAAAGCGCTGCCGAAGATGCGGGACGCGTCGCCCGAAGTGGACATCCAATTCGCGTTCGACCAGTCGCCGATTGTCACCGAAGCCATGTGGGGTGTCGGCACCGAAGGGGCCATCGGGGCGCTCTTCACCGGCCTCATGGTGCTGCTGTTTTTGCGAGACTGGCGCTCCGTGATCGTGGTCGTGCTCAACATCCCGCTGGCTCTGCTCGGCTCGGTGGTGGCACTCTGGCTCTGCGGCCAAACCATCAACCTCATGACACTCGGCGGCTTGGCGCTCGCCGTTGGCATCCTCGTCGACGAATCGACCGTCGAAGTCGAGAACATCCACAGTCAGATGCACCGCACCGATTCGCTGGCCCGCGCCGTACGGCAAGGGAACCAAGAAACAGCCGTGCCGCGTTTGCTGGCGATGCTCTGCGTCCTCGCCGTCTTCGTGCCGTCGTTCTTCATGAGCGGGGCCGCACGCGAACTCTTCGTCCCGCTATCGCTCGCCGTCGGCTTCGCCATGATCGCGTCGTACTTGCTCTCCAGTACCTTCGTGCCAGTGCTCTGCGTTTGGCTGTTGAAATTGCCGAAGCACGCCGTGGCCACTCCATTGCCAAACCGAATGCAGCGGTATTACGAACGGACGCTGGCCCGGTTGATCGCCTTCCGGTGGTTCGTCTTCCCGGCATACTTGCTACTCGCGGGCTTAGGAATCGCCCTCCTTTCGTTCGATCTCGGTACCGCCGTATTCCCCAAAACCGATCAGGGCCAGTTCCTGTTGCGACTGCGGGCACCGACCGGCACCCGGATCGAACGCACCGAAGAACTCGCCCAAGAAGCGCTGCGCATTATCGACCGCGAAGCGGCCGGCCAAGTGCAGATGACCGTCGGTTACGTCGGCTGCTTCCCGAACAACTACCCGATTCAAGCGGTGCACCAGTGGACGAGCGGGCCGGAGGAAGCCCAGTTGAAGATCGCCCTGAAGCCGGGCGCTGGCATCCGCATCGAAGCGTTCAAGACCCGCCTGCGTGACATTCTCGACCGCGAGTTGAAGGCCTATTTGAAAACCGTCTGGACACGGGATGGCCTGCCGAACGACCAGCAAGAGAAGCGTGCCGAAGGATTACGACTGTCGTTCGAGCCGGGTGACCTCATCAGTGACGTCATGAGCTTCGGGGCTGCGACGCCCATCGAAGTGCAGATCGGTGGGAACAACATGGAGGGCACGCTCGCATCGGCGAAGATCGTCCTGGATCGCTTGAAGACCATCCCCGAACTGCGCGATTTGCAGTTTACCCAAGCCCAAGATTATCCGACTGCCGACATCCAATTCGACCGTGTCCGGGCCGCCACAATGGGTCTGACGGCTCGAAATATTAGCCAATCGCTCATCCCGGCGACCGCGTCCAGCCGCTACATGACGCCGATTTATTGGCGCGATCAGAAGTCCGGTCAGGGTTACATCGTGCAGGTGCAAGTGCCGCCGCCGCGGATGAACTCCCTCACCGAACTCGGCCAAGTGCCAATCCGGGGCGCCGCCGGCACGGACTACGGTGGCAACATGGTGAGCGGTCAGGGGAGTGGCGGCGGCAGTTCGATGATCGCCGGCGGAATTTTGCTGCGCGATGTCGCCGAGATCAAGGCGACCACGACCCCCGCCGAGATTGACCGCTACAACATGCGCCGGTTCGTCAGCATCACCGCCAACGTGGCCAGTGAGGATCTCGGGGCCGTCGGCCGTGCGGTCAAGCGCGCGATCACCGCCGCCAAAGAGCAGATCATCGACAACCACTTCGAAGCCGAGGTCAAGAAGACCCCGGAAGCGCGGGCGAAGCTCGAACAGCTCCGCGACGAGGAGAAAAAAGTCGGCAAGTTGCCCGGTGGTGGAGCCATCGACGTGCGTGGTCAACTCAATGCCCTCGACCAAGTTCAAGAAAGTCTGACCGTCGGTTTGGGCATCGCCATCTTGACGATTTTCCTACTGCTCACCGCGTACTTCCAGTCGATCAAACTGGCGCTGACCTCGGTGGCCGCCGTACCCGCCACGCTCTGCGGAGTCGGCCTCATGCTGTACTTCACGGGTACCACGTTGAACCTGCAATCGTTCATGGGAGCCATCATGTCGCTCGGTGTTTCGGTCGCCAATTCCATCTTGCTGGTGACATTCGCCGAACGGGCCCGTTTGTCGCACGGCTCGGCGCCGCGTGCCGCACTGGATGGTGGGTACGCCCGGTTGCGAGCCATCCTGATGACGAGCTGCGCGATGGTCGCGGGGATGCTGCCCATGGCCTTCGGCTTCGGCTCCGGCGGCGATCAAACCGCACCGCTCGGCCGCGCCGTCGTGGGCGGCTTGCTGGCGAGCACCTTAGCCACCTTGTTCATTTTGCCGTCCATCTTCGCGCTGATTCAACGCCGAGCCGGCGTCGCCGGACCGAGCCTCGATCCCGACGATCGCCATAGTTCCCGCTACGACGTCGACAGCGTCCGACTCTTCCCCGAACAGTAAACTGAAACTTTTTTTGAAGATCGATGCAGAACATCGGCTTCGGCGAACATTATGGGGTGAAGGAGACAAGCGGTGCCCCGATTGCGATTCCCCAGTGTGGCCCGGAAACTGCAAAACGAAGTCCCGGATGCGGACTTACTCGAGCGGTACGTCCAGCAGAATTCCGACGACGCCTTCGGCCAACTCGTGGCCCGGTATAGCCGGTTGGTTTGGGGACAGTGCCGAAACTCATTGGCGAACGACGCCGATGCGGACGACGCCTTCCAAGCGGCGTTCCTCACTTTGGCCCGTTCCGCGAAGACGCTCAAGCCGGACATCCCAATCGGCCCCTGGCTACACGGCGTCGCCTTCCGTGTCTGCAAGAATGCCCGGCGGGCGATGGCTCGACGCACCAAGCGCGAACGGGCGAGTGCCCAACCCGAATCGAATCGGCCCATCGCCGATTCGGCGTGGGAAGTCGCCTTCGCCGCGGTCGCTGAAGAAGTGCAAAAGCTCCCCGATGCTCAACGGGTCGCCTTCGTGCTCTGCTGCATCGAAGGGCGGGCGACCGCCGAGGCGGCCGAGAGTCTGGGGCAGAAACTCGGCACGTTTTCGGCGCGGCTGACGCGGGCCAAACAAACCTTGCTCAGTCGCCTCGCTAAACGGGGCATCAGCGCCAGTGTCCTGGCGTTGGGCGGGGTCACGGGGAGTGTGTCCATCGCCCCGGCCGCACTGATTGCACGCACACTCGCTTGGCTTCCTTCCGGTGTCGTGGTTCCTAGTTCCATCCAAGTTCTCACGTACGGAGTGACCGGTATGATGCTGTTGCGTTTCAAAGTGCTCGCCGCCGGGGTGCTCGTCGCCACCGGACTCGGCTTGAGCGTCGGTGGTGGTTGGTCGGGTACGGTCGTGGCCCAAGCCCCCAGTGATCTGGCACCGGGTGCTGCCACCAAGTCGAAAAAAGCTGCGGAGAAGGCCGAGCTGAACTTAGAAAACCTCAAAGAGCAACTGGCTCAGTTCAAGAAACAACAGGCCGAAGAGATCGCCAAGCTCAGGAAGAGATTCGATAACACAACAGTCGTCGAGGACTACGAAGAGCTAAAAGACCTTAACGCCACGCCGAAGTTGAAACCCCTTGCCAATTTCGAGTACGAACCGGTGCCTTCGTCACACGAGGAATTCGAGTCCAAACTCGCCGCGCGAGAAAAGGCCGGTTGGGCGTTCGTCGGTGAAGTCACCTTCCGGGCCAGCGAAAAACTGGTGCCAACGCTCGTGTTCCGCAAGAAGTCTGGTGCCGATGCACGGGTACTTCAGGGTGGAAAAGGTTCGATAGAATTTTATCCGAGGGGAACCACGACGCAAGTATCTCCGATGGGATCCACGACGCAAGTCTTTCCGTCGCCAA
>JAYSYJ010000154.1:0-5075 GCA_043727675.1 Fimbriiglobus sp. | reverse complement strand
TAGCAAGCTGAGCAGTGCCGGTTTACCTAAGCGAGTGCAGTAGTCGCCGAAACCTTCGCTCGGTTGACGCTCGGCTTTGTAATGGTGCATCAGCGTCCGCAAGCGTGGCACGAGTTGATCCTTCGGCACCATGTCTTGCAACTCGAAGCTGAGGCGATCCGCTTCGATCCGCCCGCCGACGAACAGGGTGTACTTCTCACCGGAGCGACCGACCACGCCGATGTCGGAGTTGTACGGTCGGGCGCAGCCGTTGGGGCAGCCCGTCATCCGCAAGCTGATGGGTTGGTCGCCCAATCCGAGTGCGGTCAATTCGGTTTCGAGTTGATCCACCATGTTGGGCAGGAATCGCTCGCTCTCACTGATGGCCAGTGGGCAAGTTGGAATGGCCGGACAGGCCATGCTCCACTTTTGGACCATGCTCAAGTTTTCGGCCCGTGGCACGCCATATTCGTTCAACAGCGAATCGACGGTCGGCCGATCTTTGGTGGCGATGTCGCAGAGCAGCACGTCCTGCTGAGCCGTCACACGGATATTGCAGCCGACTTTGCCGACGATGGCCCGCAACGCGGAACGGAGGCGATAGACGCCATCGTCCTTCACCCGGCCGTTTTCGACGCTGATGCCCAGGAACCACTTGTCGCCGCCCTGGGCCTGCCAGCCGAGGTGCAGATCGACGGCGGTGATCGGGGCGACTTTCGGTTCCACCAGAGTCTTGCCGAAGTAATCGCGGGCGAACACCTCGCGGAACTTCTCGACGCCCCAATCGTGCATGACGTACTTGATCCGGGCGCGTTTGCGGTCGGCGCGGTTACCGTGATCGCGGAAGAGCTTGATGACCGCTTCCGACGCAAAGACGACTTCGTCCGGGGTCACGAAACAGACCGACTTCGCCAAGTGCGGGAAGGTTTCGGGTTTACCGTTGGTGGTGCCCATGCCGCCGCCGACGAGCATGTTGTAGCCGATGGTGCGACCGTTCTCGACGATGGCGAGGAAGCCGAGACATTGCGCGTAAATATCGATGCAGTTGTCGTTCGGCAGGGCGAAGCCGACTTTGAACTTCCGTGGCAAATACAGCTTGCCGTAGATCGGTTCGGCAACGTTCGGATCGCTCGGGGGTGTCACCGATTTGCCGTTGAGCCACATTTCGATGTACGACTGCTTCCCGGCCACCGGCGTGAGGTGATCGGCCACTTGGAGGGCCAATTCCTGCATCTGTTTGCGAGCGGCGTCGGCAAGAGGGGCCGGACAGCTCATGACGTTGCGATTCACATCGCCGCAGGCGCTGATGGTACTGAGGAGGGTTTCGTTAATGCCGGCGATAGTCGCCTTCAGGTTTCCTTTCAGCACGCCGTGCAACTGAATGCTTTGGCGGGTGGTGAAGCGCAACGTCCCGTTGGCGTACTTCTCGCAAATTTCGTCGAGTGCCAAGTACTGAGCGGCCGTCATCAGACCGCCGGGCATCCGCAGGCGCAGCATCATCATGTAGGCTTTGCCGACACCGGGTTTGGCGCGGTTCTTCCGGGCGTCGCGGTCTTCTTGCTGGTAAGTTCCATGGAACTTGACGAGCTGTTTCGACTGTTCCGTGAAGTGGTCCGTATCTTGGGCCAGCTCCGCGAGGATGTCACCCTTCAAGTAGTTGGACGTATCTTTAATGCCTTCCACCGGTGACGGTTTGGGCGGGGCGGTCGGTTCCGTGCTCATGATCGAAGTCGTCTCGTGCTCTTTTAAAATCGTCGGAGAGTAACCACACAAACCATTTTAGGGAGAAGGTGGGCCATTGTGAAAGGGGAACCGTGCCGAGCACCTTGGGAAAACGATCAAAATACCGGAAAGGGCACACAACGTGCCCAGAACTATTTGCGTTCGGCACCTGTCGCACCATTTGCGACGGATACGCCGGCTCATCTCTCCCAAAAGAGTGTGCACCAATGGCTCGTTTCAAAGCGGCAGGTTCGTGCCTGATAATTCTGGCATTACTGGCGGTGGTGGGAATGGCCCCACCTGCGAAAAAATCGGAAACCAAACCGGAAGAGCCGACCAAGGTCGTCAAAGGCGAGCACATGGAGCACGATGCCATGATGATGGCCTGTGCTAAGGCTTGTTCCGACTGCCAGCGGATGTGCGACATGTGCACGACCCACTGTGGCCACATGCTGGCGGATGGCAAAAAAGACCACGCGATGTCGTTGGCCACATGTCAAGATTGTGCCACGTGTTGCGCCGCGGCCTCGCAAATTGTCGCTCGCGGTGGGCCGTATTCCACGATCATTTGCACAGCCTGCAAAGAGTGTTGTGCCAAGTGTGCCATGGAATGCGAGAAGCACCCGGACGACAAGCACATGAAGATGTGCGCCGAAGAGTGCCGTAAATGTGAAAAATCTTGCACCGATATGGTGAAGCACATGGGCAGCAAGTAACTTGCCGACGCTTTCTTGGCCCCAAGTAGTGTTACGTTTTAGCCAGGCCTGCAAGGGCCTGGTATTGAGCTTTGGTGGAGCGTTCGGAATCGGGCGCCGTTTCGGGGCTAGAAATCCCAATTGGCACCAGGCCCTCCCAGGCCTGGGCTAAAGTTGGACGCATCCTTGGAAAGAAACCTTCCGGATTCTAATTCATTCGAGCTGGTACAACTGCGACAATCCGAATCTCTTCGCTTCGCCCCGTAGTATTCCCAAATCTTCAAGCTCCCCGCAATTGGCACAGCTTCGGAAGCGGGTTAGCATTACCTCATTCTTTTTCCAGTCGCAACTGTCGCCATGATTGCCCCGACACGGCCCACCGAAATCCGCGCACCCGATCGAACGATCCGGGTTCTGCTGGTGGACGACCAAGCCATCGTCGGGGAATCGGTGCGGCGGATGCTGCTCGACGACCCGGAAATCGAATTCCACTTCTGCCAAGATCCCGCCCAAGCCATCCCGACGGCCAACCGCATCCGGCCCACGGTGATACTTCAAGACCTGGTCATGCCCGAGGTCGATGGCCTGCTGCTGGTGAAGTTTTATCGGGCCAACCCCGGCACCCGCGATACGCCCATGGTGGTGCTCTCCAACAAAGAAGAGCCGGTGGTGAAGGCGAAAGCGTTCGCACTCGGGGCCAACGACTACCTCGTGAAGCTTCCCGACAAAGTCGAACTGATCGCCCGGATCCGTTACCACTCGCAGGCATACCGCAACCTCGTCGAGCGTAACGACGCTTACGAAAAACTCGCGGAGAGCCAGAAAGAATTGGCCGGGGAGTTGGGCCGTGCCGCGAAGTATGTGGAGTCGATTCTCCCGGCCCCGCTGATCGGCGATGTGAGCATCCAGTGGCGTTTCGTGCCGAACTCCTCGCTCGGTGGCGATATTTTCGGCTTCCACTGGCACGACCCGGATCACCTCATCATCTACCTCCTCGACGTCAGCGGGCACGGCGTCGGTTCGGCGTTGCTGGCGGTCTCGGCCGCGAACGTCATTTCGAATCGCTCGCTGGCCGATACCGACTTCCTCAATCCCGTGGAAGTGATGAGCCGGCTCAACGACGTGTTCCAAATGGATCGCCAAGACGGCAAGTTTTTCACCATTTTCTACAGTGTCTTCGAGAAATCGACGCGGCTGCTCAAATACTGCAACGCAGCGCATCCGTCCGCGTTGCTGTTCACCGACGCGGGGTTTCGAGAGTTCGAATCGATGAACCCCATGGTGGGGATGTTGCCACCCGGTATGCCCTTCGATGGTGGTGAAACGGTACTCCCCCCGAACGCGCGGTTGTTGATCTACAGCGATGGTGCTTTCGAGATTCTCAAGGCCGATGACACGATGTGGACTTACGAAGAGTTCATGGACTACTTGGCCCCGCAAGTCGGCAACTTGAATTTGATGGACGACTTGTACGCCCGCTTGAAGGAACTGCGCGGCGTCGATGTGCTCACGGATGACCTGTCGATCCTGGATATTCGACTCTGATCCCCGCGAGGCACCGATGTTCCGGCTTTCCGATTACCGAATTCAAACCCGCCTGTACGCACTGCTGCTGTTCAGTTGTGTCGGCCTCGGCGGGGTGCTCGCCCTCGCCGTCTATCAGATGTCCCAGTTCCGAGTCAGCGGGCCGGTCTATCAGAAGATCGAGCTTTACAACAATTTCGGCCTCGAGATTTCACCACCGACCCTTTCGGCCGGGCAAGCCTACCTCGTGATGCAAGAGATGGAAACCGAGACCAACCCCGAGGAAGTCCGGCGGCTCAAAGATCGCGTGGCGGAGTTTGAATCCTTGTTCGATAAACGGCACGCCGAATACGGCACGAAGTTGCCCGAGGGCGAGCTGAAACGCCAGCTCACGCAGATCATCAGACCGACGGGCCAAGAGATTTTCCGGATCGCCCGGGAGGAGTACTTGCCACTGGTGGGGCGAAAAGAAGATCAGGCCAAGGCCGGCGAGGTGCTGAATCAGAAGATCCGACCCCGGTTCCGCAAGCACCGGGCTGCGGTGGACGAAGTGATCGTGGCGATGGAGAAAGAGACCCAAAAGATCGAAAGCGATGCCGCGTCGGATAGCCGCTTCTGGATGAACGCCATGGTCATCATCAGCATTGCCGCGATTTCGTTTCTGGCCCTGTTCGGCACGGCGTTGGCACGGGG
Organism: Fimbriiglobus sp.; assembly: GCA_043727675.1. Lineage (GTDB taxonomy): Bacteria > Planctomycetota > Planctomycetia > Gemmatales > Gemmataceae > JALHQU01. The sequence goes on along the minus strand of JAYSYJ010000154.1, from coordinate 462 downwards.
GATTGTGCGTTCGACCAATACGCTCATCGCCCGGGTCGAAGAGATGGCCGGCGGGGCCAGCGACCTCACGGCCCGCATCCCGATCGAGTCGAAAGATGAACTCGGCCAACTCGGGATGGGCATCAACCAGCTCATCTTCAAAATTCAGAGCGTCGTGAGCAAAGTGCGCGAGTCGAGCATCCAAGTGTTGTCCACGGCTTCGGAGATCTCGGCGACGGCCCAACAGCAGCAGGGCACGGTGGCGGGGCTGAATTCCTCGGGGACACAGATCGCGGCGGCGGTGCGTGAGATTTCCCAGACGGGCCGGGAACTCTCCACGACGATGGACGAAGTGCACGCGCGGGCCAACACCACGGCGACGCTGGCCGTCGCCGGCCGGGAACGGTTGGTGGCCATGGAACAGACCATGTCGCATTTGGTGGAATCGACGGCGTCGATTTCGGCGAAGCTCGCCACCATCCG
>JAYSYJ010000153.1:0-5120 GCA_043727675.1 Fimbriiglobus sp. | reverse complement strand
GTTCAAACTCCGGCGGATCTCGAGTGGGGCCAGCCCCCAATGGGCCATCTATGGCCCGACAGCCGACGGGCGTTGGGCGACTTATGTCGGTTCGACCGACCCGAACGATGCCCGCGCCTCCGTGAGCAAATTGCTCGAAGCCCTGACGAAACCGCGCGCGGCCAAAGCGGTGCTCGCCCCGAACAGTCCGGACGCGGTCATAGCCCCCGCCGATGTGAAAGCGACCGTCAAAATCTGGTACAACGGCCTCCCGGCGAGCACGTTGACCACCGATGACAACTTGCCCGCCGAACCGGCGATCCAAGGCGATGCCGCCGTGACGTTCACACTCGGCAAGTCCGACGCGGACGCGGCGATCTTGAAGCGGGTGACAGCGACCGGCACGGCTGATTTCCAGGTTCCGCTCGAACTCGCCGCGCGACTGTTGCGGCCGAAGATGGATTACGTCGATCCACGCACCGGAACGTTCGCGTTCGCGGATGCGACGAAACTCACTTTCAATCGTGGGGCCGACGCATACGAATTGGTGCGAGGTGCCGCTCCGGATCGCCGCTGGGAGTTCGTCAAGCCGGATTCTCGCAAGGGCAATTCTGCCGACAATGAAACCGCATTGCAGATCCTGCAAGCACTGGCAGCCCAGCAACTGGCCAAGCTCGTTTCGGACACCCCAACTACCGAGGAACTAGCCCGTTGGGGACTGGTGACTCCGCGATTGAGTGCGACCGTCGCCCAAGCGAAGGGGCCTGACCGCGTTTATGCGTTCGGGAACGAAACCGACGATAAAAAGAGCGTTTACTTCCGCGTCGCCGATAAACCGTTCGTTTTCACCGTGCCCAAAGAGTTGTACGACCTGGTGGCGGTAGCCGACTTGCGCGATCGGACGATCTTCCGCTTCGAGGCGGCGAAAATCAAACGGCTCGAAATTGTCGCCTGGAAGAATGTCGATCCGAAGGGCGTCCCCTTTTCTTGCAAGCTCGAACGGCAAGGCACCACTTGGGTGGCCACCGAACCGAAGGACTTCCCGCTCGATCCGGTCAAGTTGCAAGGTCTATTGAAGGCACTCGAAGCCCCGCGTGCCTCGGAGTTCATCGCGCACGGCCCGGACATGGGTCTCGATGTCGATTCCGGGGCGTTCCAAATTCTGATCGTGAGCGAAACCGGAACGGCCGCGCAACTCCGAATCGGCAAAGGGGACGCAAAAACCGTCTTCGCAGCGGGTAGCTCCTTCGATGGCGTTGCTAAGCTCGATGCCACGGTATTCAAGCTGTTCGTCGAGCAGCCGGGTTCGCTCCGAAAGTGATCGAGTTGCCGGAGTCGCTTCGTAAAAATCAGCACTGATGGTGACTCATCTCGGTAATTCTTACCGAGCACTAGAATCGCGGCTCTGGTACGCCCTGGCAAACGGTAGAAGTTACACCGGTTGAGCGGCGCTCCCGATAAATCCGCATTGGCGTCTCAAACCCGAAAGACTGTTCCACACGCACTTTAATTCACGCTACCTGCACCCAAGCAGGCCACTTCCCGTACTTGGCACCCCGGTTGCACTGTACACTTCCGACGCCACCAAGACGGTACGGCGTCAAAAACTGACGTTCGATCCACTCCACGGAGGTCAAAGGAATGACACTTCGTCGGTCGCCACTACTGGCACTCGCCTTCATTCTGAACGTATCCGCCTCGGCGAGTGCCGAAGAGCGTTACGTCACCGATAATTTCGTCGTTCATGCCCCGACGAAGCAGATGGCCAAGACTTTCGGCGAGTACGCTGAAAAGTACCGCGAGGAGAAGGCCCGCGACTGGCTCGGCAAAGAAATGCCGCGTTGGCCGCAGCGTTGCCCTCTCGTGATCGAGGTCACCGAGGGCCGTACCGGCGGTGCGACCACATTCACCTTCTCAGATCGCCAGCCGGGTGTTTTGTCGCAAGAGATGAAGATCTTCGGCAGCACGAAACAGCTCCTCGACAGCGTCTTGCCGCACGAAATCACTCACACCGTGTTAGCCCATCATTTCGGCCAAGCGGTACCGCGCTGGGCTGACGAGGGCGGCTCGGTACTCTCCGAAAACGACAAGGAACGCCTCGATCACGACATCAAGTGCCGGGAGTTCCTCAACGCGGGTCGTGGCATTCCCCTGCGGATACTTTTCGCCATGAAAGAGTACCCCCGCGATATGATCGTGCTCTACGCCCAGGGCTATTCGGTGTCCGATTACCTCATCGCACTCGGTGGTGGCGGGTTGAAGGGACGACGGAAGTTCCTCGAATTCCTCGAAACGGGAATGTTGAAGGGGAATCGGAATTGGGAAAAGGCCGTGGCCACCCATTACAGTTTCGACACCGTGGACAACCTGCAATTGAAGTGGATTGCGTCGCTGATGACTCCCCCGGCAGACCTCGCCTCACGGGCCAAGTCGACCGGTAGCGTTTCCACGGCGTCGCTGAACAAACCGGTCGGTGAAGCCCGTGGCTACGACAACCGCACCAGTGCCGCCCCGGGCCTGCCCCAGCTCGAAGCCCCGGTGCTTGGCACCGCTCGCGGATCGACCCCCCGCGATGAAGATCGACCATTCCCAACCCGCAGTAGCTCGAACACCCGGCCGACCTACTCCTCACCCAATATGTTGCTGCTCCCGCCCGACCTGCCGAGCAAATGAGCCTATTTTTCCTTCAGTAACGAGGCCAGCAGCTTCTGGAAGTCTGCTCGGCCTCGGAGGGCGTCCAAGCCTTTGTCGGCTTCGATGTGGGCCCAATCCTTGTACCCGGCGGCAATGGCTTTGGTCAACCAAACCATGGCACGGTCGGCATCTTCGGTGGCGAGTCGGGCGGCGTCGGCCCCCGGAGTCTCAGCCTGAACCGCCGCGGTCACCGCCCGAAAGCACGCGGCGTTGTAGAGGCTCCCGTTGTCGGTGCGGTTCAGTTTCTCCCACATCTCCGCCGTCGCCCGGCAGCCAACCGATTCGGCCATAGTTTTGAAGTGGCGGATTCTAAACTTCATTACTTCTGGAACGAGATTCAGATCGACCGGTTTGCCGAGGCCCGACTGACACACTCGTCGATTACCGGCACTGCCTCGGCCGACCGGCCGGCGGCGAACAGGAGTTCGACGAGAGTCCATTTGTAGAAAAGGGTCTGCGGGTGCGCGATACCGTGGACTCCCTCCGCCAGCGTGATCGTATTTTGAGAGAGTTCGACTGCCTCGCGTCGACGATCGAGTGCGGAGTAAGTGTTGGCCAGATTGTTCATAGTCACCAGCGTGTCGGAGTGGTTCGGCGGCAGTACTCGCTTTTGAGTGGCCAGCACCTCCTCGCGGAGTTTGAGGGAGTCGGTGTGCCGACCTAAGCTAGCGTAGTTGGTGGCCAGGTTGGTCATGTTATTTAGCGTGTCCGGGTGATCCGGGGGATGCACCCGCTTCCGGACGGCCAGCGTCTCTTCACTCAGCTTGAGGGCTTCGGCGTGACGGCCCGAAAAGAAGTAGCTCACGCTCAGGTTGCTCATGTTTCCCAGCGTGTCCAGGTGATCCGGGGGGAGTACCCGCTTCTGGGCGGCCAGCGTCTCTTCGCTCAGCTTAAGGGCTTCGACGTGGCGACCGAGTGCGTCTTAGCTGTTCGCCAGGTTCATCATGCTGCGCAACGTGTCCGGATGCTCTTTGGGGAGCACTCGCTTCTGAATCTCCAGCGTCTCCTCCCGCAGCCTAAAGGCTTCGACGTGGCGGCCCAAGGCGGCGTAGCTGTTGGCCAGATCGGCCATCCCCGTCAACGTTTGCGGATGGTCTTTGGGGAGCACCCGCTTCAGAATTTCCAGGGTCTCCTCCCGCAACCGGAAGGCCTCAATGTGGCGGTCCAGGGCGGCGTAGCTATTGGCCAGATTCTGCATGCTGTTCAACGTGTCCGGATACTCTTTGGGGAGCACCCGCTTCTGAATCTCCAGCGTCTCCTCCCGCAGCCGCAAGGCTTCAAGATGGCGGCCCAAGGAATAGTAGGTATTGGCCAGATTGTTCATGCTGGCCAGCGTCTGCGGGTGATCCGGACCGCGTCGTTCAGCGAAGATCGCCCGCGCCCGCCCGATCTGATCGACGGCCGCTTTTGTGTCCCCCAAATACCAGAACGTGTTGCCCAAAGTCATCCGCAGGGAGGCTTCGACCAACGGCTGGTGGGCAAACTCGGTGCCCAAGCCCGGCAGGCTGGCAGTAATCGCATCCCGGAGTGACACGTTCTTTCCCAGTCCGCCGTCTTGCCATTTGGGCCGAGCGGCGGAGAAGACCTTGTCTTGAAAGAAGTTCACCACGGCGATCGCTTCGGCTTCCTTCGCAATCGCTTGCTCCTTGGCGAGTCTTTCGCTGGCGGCGGCTTCGACGGCCCGCTGCCGCTCCGCCGATTCGGCCTTTTGAGCCTCTTCGGCGTAAAGTTGTTTGCTGGCCGCCTCGTGCTCGGCGCGCATCGCCCGCTTGGCTTGCCAAAGCGACGCGACCACGCCACCCACCAACACCCACGCCACAATGACGGCAGACCATTGCAGCATTTTTCTCCGCTTGACTTGCTCCGCCGCCCGTACGTCCGCCGTCAACTTGTCCCGCTCGGCCCGTTTCGCTCGTTCGTCGGCCGCTCGCCGCAACTCGCCCACGGCCGTCGCCACCTCGTCCGCCGCCGCGGGCCGGTCGGCCGGCTCGAACGCCAAGCAGCGTTTGCACAGGGCAATCACACCCGGATCGGCCTTGCTGCCGTCCAATCGGATGAACGCTTCCTCCGTCTTACCGCGAACGGCGTTGAGCCGCACGCTCTCGGCATCTTTGCCGTCGAAAGGCGGCTTGCCGGTCAGCAGGACACACAGGATGGCCCCGAGACCGAATACATCGGACGAAGTGCCGACTTTATCCAGTTCCCCGGAGGCTTGTTCCGGAGCCATGAACGCCGGGGTCCCGAGGATGCTGCCCGCCTGGGTGAAACTACCGTCCGAGTCGCGGGCCGTGCGGATCTCCGTCTGGGCGACGGTCGCTTCGGGGTCGGTGTTCACCCTCCGCTGTGCGTCGTGGCTCACCATTAATACTTTCGCCAGCCCCCAATCCATGACTTGCACTTCGCCGAACGCCCCGACCATGATGTTCGCCGGTTTCAAGTCGCGGTGG
>JAYSYJ010000152.1:0-5131 GCA_043727675.1 Fimbriiglobus sp. | reverse complement strand
TTTTGCGTGGCGAGCACGAAGAACGGTTTCGGCAGTTGGTGGGTGGTGCCACCGACGCTGACGGTGCCTTCTTGCATCGCTTCGAGCATGGCCGATTGGGTTTTGGGAATGGCCCGGTTGATCTCGTCGGCCAGCACAATTTGACTGAACAGCGGCCCGCTTTGGAAGCGCCGTTCGCGCCGGCCTTCGGGTGTTTCGAGAATGATATCGGTGCCAACGATGTCGGAGGGCATCAAGTCGGGGGTGAATTGAATACGGGTGAATTTGAGGTCGAGGACTTGGGCCAGCGTCCGGACGATGAGCGTCTTGCCGAGGCCGGGCACCCCTTCGAGCAGCACGTTGCCACCGACGAAAAGCCCCGTGAGGACGCCGCGGACGATCTCCGGCTGGCCGACGATGACTTGGCCGATCTCGGCTTCGAGGTCGGCGAAGCGTTTGCGGAACTCGGCGGCCCGTTCGGCCATGGGGGCAAGTGTGCTCATGGGCAGCAGTTTACGGCGCGTGGGGATGGCTGTCGAGAAGAGGCGTTTCGATGGTCAGGCCGAAGCGGGCGTCGAGCTTTGGAGCCAACCTTGTTTCTCCATCTCTTGGATCTGGGTCTGGATCGCCGGCACGGCGAAATGCGGTTTGATCTGATACACCTTTTCGGCGAGCTCGGAACCATCGTTGGTTGTCACCGACCGCTTCAGATCGCGATCGACGAACAGAATCGTGGAAAGGAGTTCGAGTTTGGCCGCAGTGTAAGAGCCGAATTCGCAGACGACGGTATCGACACGTTCTGCCAATTCGGGGGGCAGTTTTTGGATGTACTTCGCTGAATAGGAACCCGGCGTGATGTCGTACCCATAGCCTCGGGCGTAGATCACAGTTTTTTCTTCGACGACTTTCAAACTGCATGCTATCCCGAGGTCGCTCAGGACTTCCGAATCGAATGGGCCATAGGTGAACAAGCGGAAATCGTACCCGAGCGAAACCCCTTTCAACTCTTGGAGAAAGTAAAAGAGCTTCATCACTTGGGTTCGGCCGAGCTTCTGGTTCGGAGCTTTTTCGACCATCCGGGCCATGATCGCGCTATGCTGGTTAGAGTGAATTTGGTTCATGGCGTATCCTTCAAAAGTTCGGCGACCTTGGCTCGGGCCTCTTCAGCGTTCTCGGTGCAGCTGTAGAGTCGTGTCACGCTTATTGGATTATTGTTTAGGTCACGTACTATAGACGAATAATGTGAGAGTGGTCGCACTTGTCGTAGCGCATCCTCCGTGACAACAGTGATGTCCGGTATTTCGAGTTTGTAAGCCGATGTCTTCGAGGCCTCTTCCGCTACAACCAAGTTCCCGAGTTCATCCCGGACTCTCCCAAGTTTCGCATTGTCTTCTTCACTCGCCCTTTCGGCAGTCGCGTAGATTTCTCGAAAATGATCACGCTTTGCCAGACGGCGGCCGTGGTCACCACCTTCATCATCGGCGAGTTTGCCGAGAACTCTCCAGTCATCCCACCGCAAATATTCTTTCAGGCCTTCCGGCGTCGGTTCCGGAAACGTCTTCCCATCCAGCATCGCTTTCATTGCATGGCGGATGTGGTGGTCGTAAGCCACGCGGGTCTTGTGGAAATACACCTGTGTGAACATGTAGTAACGTGCCAACACCAGCGCCTCGGCTGCGTGGATTCCACCTTTTGCAACGCCGATCCGGAGCCCTTGAGGAGACTCTCCCTCGACTTGGGGCATCTCGATGGCTTGGATTGTGTTCAGCAGCCGACGCCAGTCGTACTTACCGTAATCGACTCCAGTATGGAGTGAATCCCGGAGCAGGTAATCCATCCGATCCGCATCCATCTGCCCGTCGATCAGCTCGCGCCAAAAAACGCGGTGTTCTGCTTTGGCAGATCCTTCTAGCAAACCCGCGACTTGATCCGCCGTGACGCCGAGATTGCGCTTGTTGAATGGATTGTCGTCGATCACCACTTTGAGTTCGTTTCGAATGATCGCCGCCGAGTAGGCTTCGTGCTTCAGCGGCTTCTTCGTGATCGGATTGACCGGAAACAACTCTTCACCGGCATGCGAAAAGGGAGCATGCCCCGTGTCGTGGAGTAGGGCCGCCAACCGGACGATGACGCGATCTCGCTTCAGGCCATCGTCTGTGTAGTTCTGTTTCTCTTTGAGCAGTGGAAGCGATCGCTTGCAGACCGCATCGAAGAGTTGGGTGGCAATGTGCATCACCCCAAGCGAGTGTTCGAAACGTGTGTGCATGGCCCCAGGATAAACTTGATCCGTCCATGCGAGCTGCCGAATACGGCGGAGCCTCTGGAACGCCTGATGGTTAATGATGTCCCGTTCCCATTCGTTGAATTGAATGAACCCGTGAACCGCGCAGCGAATTTCAAATGTCCGATCCGCACTCGGCATGACATCACCATCGACTTTAAAAATTAATCTAAAAATACTCTAGGAAATTGCGCACATCCGTCCACCCCCGCCAGCCTCACACCACCGGTGTCCGGAACGGGCGGAGCAGGGCCAGGATCCCTTCCGGAATCTTGAACCCGTTCGATTGGCCCCAGGCGTAGGTGGTGTCGCCGCTTTGGCCGATGTTCAATTGGCCGGTCGCGGCGTGGGTTTTCGCTTGCCGGTACCAGTGGCCGACCAAGTCGGCGTAGGCCCGGCAGATGGCGGCGGGCACCATGCCGGTCGCGGTGGTGTAGACGACGCGAACGGCGCCGGGGAAGGCGTCCGTGCCGACGTTGCGATCCGGCAACTTCGGGATGAACGTGTCTTCGAGGAGTTGGATCACGCCGCGCTCCGCATGGAGGACGATCCTAGTGGCGGGCAATAGCGAATCGGCCGGGAACAACCGGGTGGCATCGACCTTCACACTGCTGATTCCGGTCACGGGGTAATTGTTTAAGAAGAGTAAATGCCCGCCGCCGGGGTGATCTTCGATGAACGTGCCACCGTTGAAGTTTCGCCCGCAGATCGTCTCGACGTAGGAATCGGCGGCGAGTTGCAATTGCGTCAACAAGGCGTCGTCCGCGGAACCGACGACGGCGAGGGCGACTTTGACGTTGGACAAGGTTTCGATGGCCATGGGGCACCTGAGAAGTTCGGAGTTTGGAGTCGAAGAACAAATTCGGAAGTTGCGATCGTGGGCGTCTCCGCGATCCCGCATTCCGAACTTTTCAAAACAGTTTGCAGCATTGACCGACGAGAACGGCCACGTCGGCGGAACCATCTTCGACACCGCTGACAGCCACTTGACAGCGGATCTTCTGCTTGGTCCGGGCGAACGTGCGCTGGGCCAAACCCAGCTTGATTCCCAGCACCGAGCTGCCGGCGATGGTCGACCAGATCGTGCCGTTGTTGGATTCTTCGAACGATACGGTCACGATGATTCCCGGGCCCCAGTCGGCCCCCGTAACGAAGGCCACCATCGGGCCGTCACCGTCCGGGAATTCGAGGATCAACCCGGGTATCGATCCGGTCACGACACTCGGTGCCAACGCCAACTCGAAGCGGGAGCGCATTTCGAGCGGTTCGAGAAACGCGGACATGGAAACCTCGATTCGGAGTTCGGAAAGCGGAATGAAGACGCGAAAAACAGCGGAGTGCGGGAAGCAATCATTCCGCATTCCCCACTCCGAATTCCCGATCATCCTTGCACCAGTTGATCGCACCAGACGAAGCTGGCGGGGTTGCGCGGGCCGGCGTCGATGTGCTGAATGCCTCGCAGGAAGGTCATGTCGTTTTGCAGCGCCGTGTCGCCGTGGCCGGACGCCAAGAATTCCATCACACCGAGGCGTGCGACGAGCCAATCCGGAACGTAGCCTAAGCCTGAATTTCGCTGTTTTCTCTGCGTACAATGCTCTGATGCACCAATCAGATGCACTATTCGGAGAGAACCGTGCCGAGAACACCATCTATCTGGCTCCGTGCGCAGGACGGGTGGTGGTACGTCACCATCCAAGGCCACAAGCAGAAACTGTCGAAGGACAAAAAGGAAGCTCAGAAGGCGTTCCATACTCTCATGTCCGTCGAACCCGAGCCGGTAGAGCAAGGCGGTTTCCGTCCGAACTTCCGGAAGCTGGCCGATCTGTTCCTTGAAGAAGCCAAGCGGACGAAAGGGGATATGACCTACACGGTCCAAAAGCACTACCTCCAGTCGTTCTGTAATCACATCGGGAAGCGGAAGGCTGCGGAGATCAAAGTCCACCATGCGAGCGAGTGGATCAACTCCAACGACACCTGGAGCGAGTCCACCCGCACCACGGCCCGCGGTATCGTGCTCGCTTGCCTCAATTGGTCGGTACAGCAGGATTACCTGACCGCGAACCCGCTCGCAAAATTCAAGCGGGGAGAGTACACGCGGCGGGAACGGTTCCTCACGCCCGAAGAGCGAACCAAAGTCCTCGGCTGGCTTCAAGGAAACATCCACGACTTCATGTACGTCGTGGACCAGACGGGCGCACGCCCCTATTCCGAAATCGGCAGAATCACCGCCGAAATGATCGATTTCGAGACGGGAACGATCCTGTTCAAGAAGCACAAGAACGCCAAGAAGGGGAAGAAGCGGGTGATCTACCTCACGGAAGGGCTGCGGGAACTCTTCCAGCGGATGTGCAAGGAGAAGCCGACGGGCTTGCTCTTCCACACGCGAAACGGGATCGCGTGGAATCAGGGCACGGCGATGAAGTGGATCAGGAAGGCGGAAACGGCTCTCACTATCCCGAGATTCACCGTCTACTCGTTTCGGCACGCCTACATTTCGGAATGTCTGGCGAAGGGCATGAGTGCGGAAATCGTTGCGGAACTGGTCGGGAACTCGCCGGCGACGATCCACAAGTATTACTCGCATATCGACCAGAAGACCGACACGCTGCGGTCGGCTGCACAGCGTGCCGTGAGTTAAACGATGTGTCGCAGTTCTCCGTCTTCGGCAAGCTCGCCTTCGTCCACTCTGCACGTTGCGAGAAAGGACTTGAACTCGTCCTCTTCGATCAAAACCTTTCCCCGTTTCCCTCTGCCGCCGACACGGTAGTGCGGGAACCTGCGCTCGGAAATCCAAAGGTAGACGAGGGCCTTGCTCACCTGCCATTGTTTGCAAATGGCGTTGACCGGAACGAGAGCCATTGCAGTCTCCAA
>JAYSYJ010000151.1:0-5138 GCA_043727675.1 Fimbriiglobus sp. | reverse complement strand
TCGTGGCCTTGGCGTCGTCGTCGGTCATCAAATTTTTCAGCAGGCTGTTGGCCCAAAGTAGCATCGCTTTGTGGTGGAGATCGGGTGCGGGAGTCGCTTTCAAATACGCCTTCAACTTCGTCAACCCCGCTTTAGCGGCGTCACTCTCGGCGTACCGATCTGGGGCCATGCCCACGGCCACGGCGGCCAACACGGCGCCGTAATAATCGTCGTGTTCCAATGGCGACAGTTCGCATTTCAGCCAGTTCCATTCACCACTCTTCAGTTGCACCGTCCACATGCGGTCGAGTGCGACTTTGGTCAGCTCGTGGAGTTTGCCAGTGGTGCGGGCATCGGTGAAGGCTAGTGCCACGGCGTTGACGACGATGAACGCATCGCCCTTCGGCTTGCCCCCCGTGCTCCAACTCTTCACGTCTTCTTCGAGGAACGTACGGACTTCTTTCCAACCGACATTGGCCGCAGGCAGCGCCGGCCCGGCCATCATATGTGCCATATTCGTGTGGCACGTCATGCACTGGCGATCGCGGGTCCAGTTCACGCCGACGGCATCGAGGTACTCCCCGGCTTTCGTCGCCGACCAAATTGCGACTTTGGCTTCGTCCGATTTAGTCGGTTTCGGTTGGTCGTAGTCCGGCTTTTCGACCGCGAGTCCGAATGCGGGAAACAGGAGGAGTAGGAGAAATGAACGCATGATGCACCGGTGGGGGAGGGCGACCGCGTATCCAGTTCAGCCGATATTACCCGAACGCCCCGGTAATGGATATTGTCCGAAGAGGAAATAGTGTTCTTCTTCGAGACCGAGGGCTACGTAGGTTTTCTGGGCCCGTTCGTTGTCCCGTTCCACGTAGAGCCGCAAGCCAATGACTCCGGGATCGGCGATGGCTCGTGCCTGAATGTGTTGGAACAGTTCGCGGAAGACTCCACCCCGACGGAACTCCGGCCAGACGTAGACGCTTTGGATCCACCAATACCACCCGTTGCGCCAGTCGCTGAATTCGAATGTGATGAGCATCTGCCCGACGGTTTGCCCCTCGTGTTCGGCGACGGTGTAGAAACCTTTGTGCGGGTCGCGCAGCAAATTCTCGAGGCCGAGACACAGGATCGTTTCATCGAGTTTTTTCTGTTCGGATTCCCATGCGAGCGCGCTGTTGCCGTGAATGAGATTCGGCAAATCGCCGAGCGTGGCCGTGCGGATGGCGAAACTCATGATGAGGAACTCATTCTGAGAAAGACTCGGCGTTTTGTGGTCGAAGGATTCCTACCGATTCGGTCGGTCGCTGTACACGTCCGTCGGAATGACTTAAAATGAAATCTGTCAATTCGTACCCCCTCTCCCCGTCACCGACAAGAGTGTTCACCATGGATCGTCAGACGCCGGGTTCGACCGAAATCGATGCGACCGATCTCGAGTTGGCCGATATCCATCCGTCCCATCGCCAGCGCAGCGCCCGCACCGATGCGTCGATGCGCGATGGCGACTCGGGCCATGGCAACCCCGGTGAAAATTCCGAGGACGAGATCTCGATCGACAACGATGTCGGCGACTCCGAAGAAGGGGATCCGGGCGAGACTGATCTGCTCGAACTGTTTGCCGATCGGCACGGGGCCGACGGGATCGATCCCGAGGCGGACCCCGAGTTGACCGACGAAGTGGACGACGACGCAAACCATTCTCCGCAACAGAACGTAAAACAGGCATAGTTGTCCACTCCCCGCCCGAGGTTCACCGTGATTCAGCCTTCTGCCCCCGCCCCGTCTCGTCGGTGGTTGGTCATCGGCCTAGTCGCGGTAATGCTCGGCGCGGCCGGACTTGTCGCTTGGAAATTGACAACCGACGGTTCACCTAAATCCGATCCACTCGGCGCGACGGAAGCCAACGCCCGCGGTGTCGGGCACATGGAGCAGTTCGATTACGCCCAAGCTACGAAGGAATTCGAAACGGCGGCCCGACTCGCCCCCGAGTGGCTCCCGGCCCGGATTAACTTGGGAATGGCGTTGTACAACGCCGCCGGTTCCGCAGAAGACCCCGTATTGCCCAAGGCCATCGCCGTGTTCGAAGGGGTGTTAAAGGAAGACTCGAACAATCCCTACGCCCACTTCAACTTAGGGATCATATTCAAGTACCAAGCGAAGTACGATCTGGCCAAGATGCACTTTCGCAAAGTGCTCGAAATCGACCCGGACGACGACCGGGCTTGGCTCTATTTGGGACAGTCGTTCGTCGACATGCAGACCAGCGACGAGGCCAAGAAATATTTTCGCAAAGCCCTCGACTTGAACCCGTACCTCGTTCCGGCGACGTACGCCGTGGCGAACCACTTTAACTCCACCGTGGAAGAGCAGACCGTCCTTCTCGAGAGCATGAGAAAATTGCAGGCTGGGAACTGGGAGGACGAAGCCCGCCCCGACAAACATTCGGAGCAAGGTCGGTACGCCACGGTGATCGGACGCGGACTGGCGAAGCCCGCCGACCTCGGGCCGATGCCGCTTTTCGAACAGCAGAGCAGTTGGACGGTGGACACTCCCGTGAAATGGGACACCGGTGTCCGCGACAGGAGCTCGGCTGTCGATGGCCTACTCGACGCCATCCGCACTCGTTTCGGCGGGACGATCATCCGCTTCGACTTCGACGGCGACGGCAAGCCCGATCTTCTCTTGCTCTCGGCGGTGTTCCGCCACGGCAAGCTTTGCGATCTGCTGTTGCACAACACCGGCTCTGGCTTCACCGACATATCGGAAGCGGCGGGTTTGGGTGACATCGGCAGTTTCGCGTGCGCCGTGGCCGACTACGACAACGACGGTCGCCCCGATTTGGCGTTGAGCACTCCGATGGGATTGCGACTTCTGCGGAACGTGGATGGTAAACGATTCGACGACAAAACAGCGGAGGCCGGATTCGACAAAGCGAGCGGGATCTTCCTGTCACTCTGTTGGCTCGATCTCGATCAAGATGGTGATCTCGACTTGATGGCGGGGCGATACGCCGAGACCGTACCCGAGGCGACTGACGCATTGAAAGACGGAAAAGGGAACGGTGGGAGCGGTAAAGTCGTGATCTTGCAAAACGTCGGGATTGCCACGCCGTCGCGTGCCGATGAACCGACGCCGCCCCTGACGTCTGCGTTCAAATTGGTCGATCTTCCGGCTTTGAGTGTGATGGGCCGCGTGAGCGGAATCGTCGCCACCGACATCGACGGCGACAAAGATGTCGACGTGATTGTCTTGCTCGATGGAAAGCCGCCGGTGGTCATCCTCAACGACCGCCTCATGCGATTCAGTGTGGCAGGGCCATTGCCGACGGATGCGACCGGCTTGCACTGCGGCTTGATTTTAGATGCCAACAGCGACGAACAATCGGATCTCTTTTTCCTGGGCGCCGGCAAGCCGACGTTTTTGATCAGCAAGAAAGAGAGCACCGATGCCAACCTCGCCCGCCGATTCGCCCCCGGAGTGACCGACGCCCCGTGCCTACTGTCCGCACAACGCTGCGACTTGGATCAAGACGGTCGCTCGGATGTGGTGGGGCTATCGAAAGATGGCCATGCCCTGTTTTTGCAGGGCGACGGCGAAGGTAAACTCGCCAACCGCAGCGAGCCGTTCGGCCCTGCGGTCGCCAATTTGATCAATTTGCGGGCCGTCGCGGTGGTGGACATCAATTCGGACGGTGCTCCGGATTTGATGGCGTGGACGGCGGACGGGTTGAAAGTGTTCCTGGGTCAAAGCAACGGCAACAACAGTTTGAAACTCAACTTCACCGGGCTGCGCGACAACAGCAACGGCGGGTCGGGTCAAAAGAACCTGCGGACAAACACCAGCGGCATCGGTGTGAAATGCCGGACGATCACCGGGCCGCTTCTATCGATGGTGGAACTGACGACCCTCTCGGCTGGGCCTGGGCAATCGTTTCTCCCCGTCGAAATTGGCATCGGGCGGAAGAAGGAAGCGGACGCCGTGCGGCTGCGCTGGCCGGACTGCGTGGTGCAGGCGGAATTGGCCATTGCGTCCGGTTCCGTGGTGACCATCCGCGAAGTGAACCGCAAGCCGACCTCGTGCCCGGTGCTGATGACCTGGGACGGTGAGAAATGGATTTATGTGACCGACTTCTTGGGTGGTGGGGCACTCGGCGAATCGGGTTCGGATGGCTCGGTTCGGCCCTCGAGACCGGAAGAATCGGTGAAGATCGAATCGCACCAACTCGGTTTGAAGAACGGCAAATACGTCTTGCGAATCGCGGAGCCGATGGACGAAGTGATGTATTTGGATCGCGTCCGCTTGTCGGTCGTCGACCACCCGGCGGGAAGCGTGGTGTATCCGGATGAACGCTTCGCCGTCGCCGAACCACTGCCGACACAAAAGCTGCTGACGTTCCGGCAGCGGATCGCCGCGATTCAAGCCCGTGATCACCGGGGAATCGATCAAACGAGCACGATCCTTGCACTCGACGGCAAAACGGTGAGCGACTTCGCCAAGCGTTCCTGGCTCGGCTTCGCCGAAGAGCATTGGCTCGAACTCGATTTCGGCGACAGTTTGAAAGCGTTGCCGAAGGACGGGCATGTCCACTTGGTGCTCGCGGGTTGGACAGACTACCCGTATCCGGAGTCGATCCTCGCGGCCGAACAAGCCGGAGTGCCAATGCTTCCGCCGGTGTTGGAACAGCAGAAGATTGACGGCAGTTGGGAAAAGCTCACCGACATCGGCTTCCCGGCCGGACTGCCAAAAGTGATGACGGTGCCCGTCGGGCAGTGGATTATGCCGAACTCGATCGGGAAGTATCGGCTGCGCACCAATTTGCAAATTCACTGGGATCAAATCTTCCTCGGGGTGTCGGAAGATCTCAGTTTGTCCACCGAATTGCGGCCGTCGCTGGTGACGTTGTCGCACCCCGGATTCGTGAAAGAAATTTCGACGGCGGGCCGACCACCGCAAGCGTACGATCCGAATCGCACCGAAACGGTGGCCGTGACGAATTGGAAAGGACATTTGACGAAACTCGGCAACGTGACAGAACTTCTGTCGGAAGTCGATGATCGCTATACGCTCTGCGGCCCGGGCGATGAAATTCTGGTCGAGTTCGATGCGGGGACGTTGCCGGCTTTGAAGGCGGGCTGGATTCGCTCTTTCGTGTTACGAACCCACGG
>JAYSYJ010000150.1:0-5150 GCA_043727675.1 Fimbriiglobus sp. | reverse complement strand
TCAATTTGGGCATGGCAAACCTCCTGGAGGGTGTACCATAACCAGCCGAGGACGGAGCGCAAGGCCAATTAAACGAACTTGCGATTCAGGACACTAGTGGAACGGCCCTTTCAGGGCCGAAATCCCCCGAATAGGTCGCCAGAAAGATTTGCCACACCCGTTTCGTTTCCCGTCCACCTCTTTCGAGTCCCATCTACTATAAAACCAATTCGGTCGCTGATTCCCCGCGAGTGATTTCATGCCTGTGATCCGTTGCCCGCATTGCACGACCTCGGTGGAAATCCATCCGGACGATGTTGGCTACAAACTGCTCTGCCCGAATTGCCAGAGTGCATTTCAGGCCGGCGATGGCGAACGTCCGGCGCCGGAGCCGGAACCAGAACCAGAACCCATTGAGAATCCGGCTGCACCCACTGCCGCCTCGTCGATGGATTCGACCGAGCGAGCCGTCATTTGTTTCGGTTGCAAAGAGGAGATTCAAGTCGGGGTCGACGATCTCGGCCACCGGGTCGAGTGCCCCCTTTGCGGCGCGAAATTCACAGCCAAAGCGAACCGGTCGCAATCGCGTTATCAGATCGATTCGCCGCGCGATGATTTCGACGACGAGTACGATTACGAAGACCGCCGTTCCAGTCGGAATCGATACCGTCCCGAAAGCAAAGCCGATATTTTGGAAGCGGCCCGCATCGCCATCGCCGTACCCGCCAACGGGATGATGTGGACGGGGATCATTGCGGCCGTGCTGTGCGCCATCATCGGGATCGGTTTTACGGTCGCCGGGTTTTATCAAGCGCAACAGCCAAACCGGTTCAACGAAGATCAATCGGTGCTCTTCTTCATCTACGCGGCTCTTTTCGGCCTGTACGGAACCGCTCTCCAAGTGATTTTCGCGGTGTGCGGCGCGCAGGCTAAGAAACTGCGTGGCAAGGCGTGGGGCTACACGGGGGCGGCGCTCGGGATCGCGTCCATCATCATCACGCACCCGTGCAATCCCGTGTCGTGGGCTTCGATGACGTTCGGAATTTGGATGATCGTCAGCCTCAGCAAGCGCGAAGTACAATATGCCATCGATATCAACACCGGAAAGAGACCTCGATATGCTCGATTTTGATAAGGCCGGGGGACTCGTCTCCGCCATCGCCCAAGACGCGGAAACCGGTGAAGTCCTCATGATTGCCTGGATGAACCGCGAGGCATTCGACGAAACCGTGCGCACCCGCCGAGCGGTCTACTTCAGCCGCAGTCGCAATCGTCTGTGGCGCAAGGGGGAAGAGAGCGGCCACGTCCAAGAAGTGGCCGGGATTTTCATCGACTGCGACGCCGACGCCGTGCTGTTGAAAGTCAAACAAATCGGCGGAGCCGCTTGCCACGAAGGCTACAAGTCGTGCTTTTTCCGCGAGCTGAGTGCCGGCGAACTGATGGTGATCGCCGAACGGGTCGTCGATCCCAAGACGATCTACACGAAGGGTTGAAGCCTTATTTCAGCCCTTTCAGCCACGTTTCAAATTCGTTCTTGTGTTTCTCGACTACCGCCGCCGGGCCGCTGAGGCGGAGATGGGTGGTTTCGTCGGGCGTTTCGATCACCACCCAAATTGCCCGGTGATCTGCCAAAAGTTCTTCCTTCGATTTCGGATCTTGAGGCCGCGCTTTGTATTTCCAAGTGCCGGTCACATCCAGGGTTGCGACTTTGGCTTTGCCGATGTCCAGCGTCCCCACTTTCGCAACTTCGTCGATGGTCGAACCGTCCGCCGGCACAAACGTCGCCTTCCATCGCTCGAAATTCTTACTGTTATCGGGCGACGATTCTGGAAAGATCGCCACTTCGGCGTCCGCGGTGTCTTTGTCGCCAGATGGCAGTTTGAACTGGAACGAGCGGAGCCGGTTGGCCGGTTTTTCGGATTTCCACGCGGCGGGGGTCGTGCCACTGAACCCGCTCAATTTCACGGCAGTCCCCGTGTCGTCGGCCCAGGCGAATGGCGTTGCGAGAACGAGGAAAACGAGCGAGCGTGCGAACATCGGTGATCCTGCAAAGTAGGCCGGGAACTTTAAGATACCACGTTTCTAGGTGAACCCTCCGGTTTCCGCGTCGTCCGCGGTTCTCGGATTGGGTGCAAGACACGCTTTGGTTAATTTAGGCAATGCTGTTGGGTACGGATGCGGTCGTCGTCTCCCAGCGAAACGCCGCTAACAGACGATGGCGAGCGGGGGACGTAAGTCCCCTGTTTCTCGGAAGCGACCAATCCCCGAAACAGGGGGCGAAACAGGGGGCGAAACAGGGGGCTCACGCCCCCCGCTCGCCGCGATCCTCGAATTCCGTGGTTTTAAGAATCTGGCAAATTTTCTCGCTACCGACATTTCGCGGGTACTGCTTTCGTGTACACTACCTTTTCTTCCACCCACTGTTGGAAGAACCACAATACCACCCTGATAGGTAAAAACGATGGCCGCAGCCAAAGACAACCGCGAATTGAAAACAGCCTTGAGCCAAATTCAGAAGGAATTCGGCGAAGGGGCGATCATGTCCCTCGGTGACGTGGCGAGCCAAGAAATCGAGGGGATCAGCAGCGGCTCCATCGGTCTCGATATCGCCCTGGGCGGCAAAGGATTGCCGCGCGGGCGGATCATCGAGATCTACGGGGCCGAAAGCTCCGGCAAAACGACCATCGCGCTCCACGCCGTGGCCAACGTGCAAAAGGCCGGCGGCGTCGTCGCTTACATCGACGCCGAGCACGCGCTCGACCCGAGTTGGGCCAAGAAAATTGGCGTCGACCTCGAAGCGTTGCTCGTGAGCCAGCCGAGTTACGGCGAAGAAGGTCTGCGCATCGCCGAGATGTTGGTGAAGTCCAATTCGGTCGACTTGATCGTCATCGACTCCGTGGCCGCACTGGTGCCGAAGAACGAACTGAACAACGATATCGGTGAGCCGAGCATGGGGATGCAAGCCCGCTTGATGAGCCAAGCCTTGCGGGTGTTGAATCCGGCACTGAGCAAAACGCGGACGTGCATCATCTTCATCAACCAGATTCGCCTCAAGATCGGCGTGGTCTACGGGAACCCCGAAACCACAACGGGCGGCTTGGCGCTGAAGTTTTACGCGTCGGTGCGGTTGGAAGTGCGGAACACCACCAACGCCTTGAAGAACGACGATGGCGATACCGTGGGCAAGGAAGTGAAGGTTAAAGTCGTCAAAAACAAGATCGCGCCGCCATTCCGCACGGCCGAATTCTTCCTGATGTACGATCGCGGGATCGATTACGAAGGAGAAATGATCAAGCTCGGTGTGGAAGGCGACATCGTGACTAAAAGCGGCTCATTCTACAGCTACAAAGAGCAGCGCCTCGGCCAAGGGGGCGAGAACAGCGGTAAGTTCCTACGGGAAAACACCGCGATTCGCGATGCCATCGCCGCGGAACTATTCGCGGCGCACACGGTGAAGATGGCCGGTAAACCCGTGGTCGAAAAAGCCGACGGCGACGCGGACGCCTTGCCGGAGACCACGGCACCCGTGCCAAAGAAGCGCGGCAAGAGCGCCGATAAAGGCGAGTGATTCTCGCATCAGTAAGCAACTCGGCCCGCTGAGTGACCGTGGAATTTTCTTTCCACGGTCACTCAGCGGGCATTTTCGTTTATTTTGCCAATCCCATTTGACAGCACTCGGATCGGATCTTATAACCATGCGTGTACGGAAGTTCATTTTTACCCAACTCGGAGTGTACCCCATGACCGAACTCGTTTCCGCGGAGTCGGCACCGCACGATTTCATCGCCTTGGCGGCCGAAAAGCGTGTCGCCGGCGAAACCTGGGTCGCCATCGCCCGCGCCGTGAACCGGAGCGTGCGGACGGTGCAAACGTGGCCGAAACGCTTCCCGGAACTTTGGAAAAAGCACTACGCCAAAGCCGAGGTCACGCTGATGAAAGAAGCGTCGTCGGAAGCGATGCACACACTGCGGAAACTGATGCGCTCCGAGAGCGAACCGGTGCAGCAACTGGCCGCCCAGAAGATTTTGCAACTGCAAGAAGCGCGTGCGAAACCGACTCGACAGTCGGGCCACGACGGGGCCGACGGAAGTTCGATCCCGGAAATCCGCCAAATTGTCGATTACTTAGAGGGGCTGACTCATGAGCAATTCACCGAACAATTTGGCACCCCTGAACCTGGCGTGGTTGTGGCCGCGCTTGCTGAAATTGAGAGCGACGATCCTGCAAGCCCGGCGGTCGCCGAGTGATTTTCTGGCCTTTGCCTTGACCGATTCCGAAGGCCGGCGTTTGAAACAGGCCGCCGTTCACGTCGAACTCCAAGCCTTTCTGACCACCCATTCTAAAGCCCTCATCGAACTGCCCCGCGATCATGGCAAGACCATGCAGATGTGCGGCCGCACCATTTGGGAGTTGGGCACGCACCCCGGGTTGCGGGTGAAAATCGTCTGCGCGAATGAGGAGATCGCCGGGCAACGGAGCCGCTACCTGCGCGACACCATCGCCAACAACGCCGGTGTCCGCGTCGTCTTCCCCGAACTGCGGCCCGACTCGCCGTGGGCGGCCGAAGCGTTCACCGTCATCCGCCCCGTCGACACCGTCGGCCCGAGCGTCGCCGCGTTCGGTATCGCGGCCGGTTCCACCGGGGCCCGGGCCGACTTGTTGATCTGCGACGACATTGTCGACGTCCGCAGTCTGCACAGCAAAGCGGAGCGGGATAAAGTCCGCGACCATTTCCAAAACAACTTGATGAACCTGCTCGAACCGGGCGGTCGCTTCTGGGGGTTCTGCACCCCGTGGCACGCCGACGACGTGAACTCGCACTTGAAACGCAATGAGGTTTACGCGCATTTTCGGCGGGCCATCGGGCCGAACTTGGAACCGGTCTGGCCTGAGAAATGGTCGAAAGCGGCGCTCGAACTCCGCCGCGCGGAGATCGGCGAATCGTCGTTCGCCCGCGGCTATCGGCTCGTGTCCATCTGCGACAATGAGGTTCTGATTCGCCCGGAATGGATCCATTTTTGGAGCGGCGACTTGACCCGCGGCGACTTCGACAAGGTGATTCTGTCGGTCGATCCGGCGGTGAGCACCAAGGCGTCGGCCGATGCGACCGGCTTGGTAGTGTTGGGTAAACGGGGGTCGGAGATTCTCGTGTTGGCCGCCAGTGCCGTGCG
>JAYSYJ010000149.1:0-5165 GCA_043727675.1 Fimbriiglobus sp. | reverse complement strand
ACTTCGCCGCTGATTTTCTCGTCCACCCAACGTTTTATGACCCATGCTCACTCGTGGTACTCGAAGCGCTCGCTTGCGGTCTACCCATCATCACGACGCAGTTCAACGGGGCGAGCGAGTTGTTAGTTCCACTTGCGAACAGCTTGGTGATCGATGACCCCCATGATGCCGAATCACTCGCGGACGCTTTGGCCAAGATGGCGCGTCCGAGTTATCGTGTGACCCGAACTGAGTATGCAATTGCGGGCGCGCGAGATTGGACATTCGAGCATCACTACGCGGCACTCGTTGCAGTCTTCGAGGAAGTTCGAACCCGGAAACAAACACTCCGATGATGATTCTACTCTCCCTTTTTCTGCTAGCTTACCTCGTCGGTGCCATTCCCTTCGGTTACCTCGTCGGACGCGCCCGCGGGGTCAATTTATTCAACGTGGGTAGCGGAAATATCGGAGCCACCAATGCGGGACGTGCACTCGGTCGACCATACGGAATCGCTGTATTCGTTCTCGATTTCTTAAAAGGTGCTGTGCCCGTGGCGTTTATCGAACCAATGGCTAAACTGTGGAGTCCCGAGGGGGTCGATGCGTTGCGGCCACTGGAATTGTTGAGCGTCGGGGCGGCGGCATTCGCCTTCCTCGGTCACTTATTCCCGGTCTATTTAGGCTTCCGTGGTGGTAAAGGTGTGGCCACCGGTGCGGGCACCGTGGCCGTGCTCGTGCCCATCCCCTTTGCGATCGCGGTCGGCACGTGGATGCTCGCACTGTTGGCCACGCGGCTCGTATCAGTCGCTTCCATCGCTGCAGTTTTAGCACTTGCCGTGGCAAGACTGGTCTTCAAACTCGATCCGCTCGCCGATGCCAATTGGCTCGTTACCGCGTTCTGTATCGTGGGTTCAATCATCGTGATTGCCAAGCATCGCTCGAATTTGATTCGGCTGAACAACGGTACGGAAAGCCGAATTGACGACAGTGCGAGACGTCGGCTCCTCCTGCGGATCTTGCACTTGCTCGCGGTTGGGTTCTGGTTCGGCTCGGGAACGTTTTTCGTTTTTGTGGCCACGGTACCCATCTTCGATTCCTTTGCGGAAGTGGTGAAAACGCAACCGAATGCACGAACGGCGAATGTGCAGATTGTCCCCGACGGCACGAGCGAACAACAACGCTCCCAACTCGCCAGCGGACTGGCCGGAGCCGCTGTCGGGCCGGTGTTCCCCCGATTCTTTCTTCTATCCGCGGTCTGTGCCTGGGTCGCACTTTGGACGGCTTACGCTTGGAAGCGTCACACAGTTGGACGCTGGCGTTTCCGGCTCTGCGTCGTCGCCGCTGTCGGCGTTGCCATCGGTTGGCCGCTATCGATTGCCGTGTCCGAATTGCGATTGCAACGGTTCGCCGAAGATGCCGCCGTGGCTCAGGCTGCCGCATCGGCATTCGGTCCGTGGCACGTCGCCAGTTTGTTTTTGAGTATGACCGTGAGTGTCATTACTGGAGTGATTCTGGTACTAGCGGCGAAGCTCCCGGCAGAGGATTAACCGGCCGGTTCTTGTTGCGTCATGCAGTGCAGCGTTCCCAGGCCCCACACCAGATCAACGCTGTGGATGCCGACCACATCCCGGCTCGGAAACAGTTCCGCGAGAATACCGAGGGCCACACGGTCAGCGGGATCGTTGAAGGTCGGCACCAGTACCAAACCATTGGCGATGTAGAAGTTCGCATAACTGGCGGGCAACCGCTGACCGGCATAAACCACGGGTCGTGGCATCGGTAGCGGAACCACTTCGAGCTTGTTTCCTTCCAGATCGGTAAAGCCGCGCAAGCGTTCCAGATTCTCTTGAAGGGGGCCATAATTCACATCGGCCGGCTTCTCTTCAACCACAATGACAACGGTGCGCGGGCCGACGAATCGGGCCAAATCATCGACGTGGCCGTGCGTGTCGTCTCCCGTGATTCCTTGGTTCAACCAAAGGACTTTCTGGACGCCGAGGAACTTGTGAAATGCCGCTTCGTAGTCGGCTCGCTCGAAAGTCGGGTTCCGTTGTTGCACGTCGCTGAGCAGGCATTCTTCGGTCGTCAACATCAGCCCTGCCCCGTTCACATCGATACTGCCTCCTTCGAGCACGATTCGATGGTCCCCTCGCTTGGGTTGAATTGATTGGAACCCGCGTCGGGTTGCCACGAACTCCGGCAAGCGGTCGTCGTGTGTCCAATCGTCGTATTTCGCCCAGGCGTTGAACTGCCAATCGAGTGCAGTCTTCACACCGTCCGAATCGATGGCGAAGATCGGCCCCGAGTCGCGAAGCCACGAGCGATCCGTTTCAAAGATCTCCCAATGAACGTTCGCCGAGTTCGGCAGATAGTTGCGGAGTATCCTCCTGGCCGTGTCGCGTTCCACTTCCGAATTGACCACAATATGCACGGCTTCGCGTTCGCTGAGCAAGCGAATGATCTCGCCGTACACATGGGGAATCACGCGGAATTTACCGGGCCAGTCGGAACGCCGGTGCGGCCACGCCAGCCACGTGGCACGGTGCGGTTCCCACTCGGCAGGCATTCGAAACGTGACGGTATGTTTCGGAATCATGAGCAGTCGCCAGCGGGTGAAGGTCGTCGCAATTTTACGAGTTCGATCCCTTCCGACGGAATCATAGGGTATCTGAACATCGATCACAGGGGTTTTCACCGTGGGTCATCGTGTCCACCATCCGCAGGGATTGATCTACCAAGTCGGCACCCGCGTCGTGGCACGGGTCGATATCGTCGCCCCGAACGGACGGGTGCAGCACCCCAACGGATCTGTCGGAGTCGTTGTCGGCTGCCCCGTCGAGTGGGAGGGGGTGTATCGGGTTCGATTCCTCGACGGTTACGAAGAAAGTTTGCATCCGGATCAATTGGCGATGTTGGCTGAAATGAAACAAGATGCAATCGGTAACTCCGCCATCTCGGCTGCGCAATGCAATCTCTACGAACGGGTCATATTCCGGTGCATCATCGGGTCGGAGGCGTACGGCCTCGCCGATGAGCAGTCCGACGTGGATCGACGGGGCATTTACCTTCCACCCGCCGACTTGCATTGGTCGCTTTATGGTGTGCCCGAGCAACTCGAAAGTCACGAACGCCAGGAAACGTACTGGGAACTTCAAAAGTTCTTGATCTTGGCGTTGAAGGCGAACCCGAACGTGCTGGAATGCCTCTACTCACCGTTGATTGAAGACGCGACCCCACTGGCCCGCGAGCTATTGGAGATCCGCGAACTCTTTTTGTCGCGGCTGGTTTACCAGACTTACAACGGCTACGTTCATTCGCAGTTCAAGAAAATGCAAGCGGACATTCGCAATAACGGAACGGTGAAGTGGAAGCACGTCATGCACTTGATCCGCTTGCTGATCTCTGGCACCTGTGTCCTCCGTGATGGCTATGTCCCCGTGCGTGTGGATGCACACCGGGAACAATTGCTGGCGATCAAACGTGGCCAAATGCCTTGGGAAGAAACGGAAAAATGGCGGCTGAGTCTGCATGGCGAATTCGACAAGGCCTTGGTGCAAACCAAGTTACCGGAGCGCCCGGACTACGAACGAGCTAACGCATTCTTGCTGAAAGCCAGAAGTTTGGCCCAGCACGAGGAACTACCATGACCACCGATCCGCGCTTGCTGAAACAGGTCGCCGAGCATCCGTACCCGTTGTTGTTCGTGACGATCAGCGGGGCGCACCTGTACGGGTTCCCCTCGGCGGATTCGGACTACGATCTGCGTGGGGTGCATCTACTCCCACTTCCAAAATTGGTCGGGCTGAATCCGGGGGACGACACCGTCGAGAAATCCGGTATTCACGACGGATTAGAAATCGATCTGGTGACGCATGATGCCAAAAAATTCTTCACCATGATGCTGAAGAAGAATGGTTACGTGTTGGAACAGCTCTTGTCGCCGTGGATTGTGAAGACGTCGCCTGAACATGCGGAGCTGAAAGCCATCGCGACGGATTGCATCACCAAGTATCACGCCCACCACTATCTCGGCTTCGCCGAGACGCAGTGGAAGCTGTTTCAAAAGGCCGATCCGCCGCACGTCAAACCGCTGCTGTACGTCTACCGGGTGTTGCTCACCGGAATTCACCTGATGCGCAGTGGAGTAATCGAGGCGAATCTGGTTCGGTTGAACGAAACGGCGAAGTTGCCGTATCTCCCTGACTTGATTGCTCAAAAGACCGGCGGTGCCGAGAAAGCCGTTCTGTCACCAGTCGATCTGGAATTTCACCGCCGGGAATACGAGCGGTTGCTGGCCGAGTTGGAACAGTCTTTTGAAGTGACTCACTTACCCGCAGAGGCAAGCGGTGAGGCTGCATTGAATGACTTGTTGATCCGAATTCGGTTGTCCGGAATGGCATTCTGACCGAATTCCAAAATAGTTGCGACGCGCCGGGCTACCGACGGAGACTATGTTGTCGGAAGCCCTTTTCCCCCGGCGTACCGATGTCCCGACTTCTCAAAACATTCGTGGTGCGCAGTGCCGCCACCGATGCCCAACTGCTCGGCCGGTTCATCCGCGACCGTGACGACGCCGCGTTCACCGAACTCGTCCGGCGACACGGGCCACTCGTGCTGGGGGTCTGCCGCAGGACGATTTCCGACCGGCACCTAGCTGACGATGCCTTCCAAGCCACGTTTGTTGTTCTCGCTCGCAAAGCGGACAGTATTCAATCGGCCACCCACTTGGCGAGTTGGCTCTACGGTGTGTCTCATAAGGTGGCTCTGAGGGCGCGAACCATGGCCGGGCGACGGGCGAAACACGAAACCCTCACCGCGAATCCACCCGATACTGCCGTGAGACCCGACCCGATTGACGAACTCGACGGCGTGCTCGATGCTGAGATCGCCAACCTGCCGGCACTCTACCGCGACGCGGTGGTGCTGTGCGAATTGCAAGGCGTCAGCCGATACGACGCCACCAAAACTCTCGGCATCCTCGAAGGCACGCTGAGCAGCCGATTGGCCAAGGCCCGCAAACTGTTAGCCATCGCGCTGGCCCGCCGTGGCGTCACCCTGCCCGCGACCCTCGCCGTTTCGACCACCGTGACCCTCGAACTTTGCACCGCGACCGTGCGGGCCTCCACCGGTGCCATCGCACCAGCCGCAGTCACCACCCTCGCCGATGGAGTGATTCACATGATG
>JAYSYJ010000148.1:0-43256 GCA_043727675.1 Fimbriiglobus sp. | reverse complement strand
TGATGCTAATAATGAAGACTGAACCACGCATGGTGGGCACCCGAGCCGAGGCGAGCGCGGTACATGCCGCACAATCGTTATCGGCCGCAAGGTTTGCCCATCTTGAACCGGAATCGTCCGTCGTTGCATGGCGATTAAGGACGAAGCCACCCGATAGGATTGACAAATTCAATAAGTTAGCCTAGGCTAACTAAAAGTATTTTTGTCACCTATTTGGAGTGTCGCCATGCGAGTTTCCTACCGACGAGCATTTACGCTCATCGAACTGCTGGTGGTAATTGCCATCATTGGAATTTTGATCGGGTTGTTGCTGCCGGCCGTGCAAAAAGTCCGTGAAGCGGCCAGTCGAATCCAATGTGCCAACAATTTGAAGCAGCTCGGCTTGGGGCTGCACAACCATGAGTCGAGTTTGGGTGTTTACCCGTCGGCGTACCAAACAACCGATCCTATGGCCAATGGCGCGGCTTACGGGGTGCCGTTCGGGGACGACAATCGCAATGGGCTACCCGGCTGGGCCTGGGGCACGCAACTGTTGCCGTATCTCGAACAAGATAACCTCTATCGTTCGTTCAACTTGAATGAACCGTGCTGGGCCCCGGTCAACGCCATGTCCGCCCGCGCTAAGGTCAAGATGTTTCTGTGCCCGTCCGCGACTGGCGGCAGCGATGGGTTCGAAGTCCAGCAGGTTGGGGCCGACGTCCGCCACGGCGTACCAATTGTGCTGAGCGGCGGGGCGAAAGTTGTGTTCGGCCATAGCCATTACGTCACGAATGCGGGCGTCCACCAGCCATGGGGCCGCACCACGGCGTACTCGTACGACTTCGACCAGCCCGAGCCGATTCCGGAGTTTGGCAATCGCCCGGCCCGGATCGACGGCCCGTTTTACCGCAATTCCAAAACGCGGGTGGCGTCCGTATCAGACGGGTTATCGAACACAATCTTCCTGGGCGAACACAGTTCGGTCTTGAGCAACAAAACTTGGGTCGGCGTGGTTCCAGGTGCTGTCACGCCGCCTCGACTCGATCTTCGGCCTTGGCCTTCGGAAAACAACACGGCGGGCTGTTTGGTCGGTGTTCACAGTGGGCCGGACACGCACGATCATCCGCAGGTGATCATCCACGCTCCGAACGATCCGTTCGGCCATACCGACCAAATGTGGGGCGAACATGGATTCGGTTGCAACGTGCTGTTCGGCGATGGCTCGGTGAAGTTCATCACCACCTTTATCCGCCCGAATACTTGGGTTGCCCTGTCAACACGTGATGGCGGGGAGGCAATCAGTGCCGATTACTAACTCGCAATCGAACCAAACCATCGGCTGGATCGCCCTGGCGGCCGTGGCGGTCATTCTGGTGATTGTGCTGGTGCTGAGCCTACGCACCTCCCCGCAAATGGGGCCGGACGAAGAGGTGTTCAACACCGTGGATGCTTTATACACTGCGGTGCGAAACCAAGATGAACGGCAATTGACGGCGTGCGAACAGAGATTGAACGGTTACCGAGATGCAGGCAAAATCCCGAGCTCGGCTGCCGCATCGCTTGCGGCGATCATCGCGCAGTCTCGAGGGGGAAACTGGGACTCGGCAGCCAAACGACTGTACGACTTCATGGCCGCCCAGAAGCGCGAGGGTTTCACGCCCCATCCCAAGGTGGAAAAGCCGAAAAAGAAGTGATCCCTCACTTCCGCAACGGATACGCCGCCCGGTTGAACGAGGCTGGGTCGAACGGATCGTTCGGGTTCAACTTGCTCGGCTGACTGACCTTGGGCTGCACTGCAAAATTTTCAGGAAGCTTGGCCGGCTCCACGACTGGGATCGTCGCGGCGGTCAACTGAATCGGGTTCGCGGGTACCAGAGTCGGCTCCGGCCGCTTGACCGCCACCAGCTGCGGCACCGAATCTGGCAAGGGGGAACCATCCCGCAAGGTGGCCCAGTACGACCACAACTCCAGCTTCTTGTAAGCGGGATGTACCTTCGATGCGAACGGGGCCTCTCTCGATTTCCCGTGCGCTTCCAGCGACTTCACCAAGAGCGGGCTGGAACCGAAATTGACCCGGTCGAGCTGCTTGACCGTCGCGCGCAAGTTCTGGTCGACACCCGCCGTGTTTTCGTAGCCTTCCTCCAACCGCTTCAATTTGAACGCACCGGCGTAGTCGTTCCTGCCATGGCAACCCATGCAAGCGTTCATCAAAATCGGATGAATTTTGGTAGCGAATATCTTCGACGAGGCACTGTTGAATACCAGTGCTTCTTCCTCGATCACCGAGGCCACGACCGGAATGATTGTCGCGTTTTCGTGGACAGCTTTTTTCGCACGGGCCTTCAAAAGCGTGAGGCTCGAAACGGGCCGACGGTCGAGCGGTTGGGCCGAAGTCACCGCAACCAACCCGATGGCCCACACGAGTGCAAGAAGGAGTTGTTTCATAGTCCCGGAGCGATAACCGGCCCAACGGTATCCGTCAATCCGAAGGGCGCGAAAAGTGTGTCTTCAAATGGGCCTTATTCTGATCCGGCGAGACGCCGGATTCCTGGGTACTTCCGGCGTCTCGCCGGAACGCATTTTGAATTGTAATGCGGATGATTTTCGACTTGAGTCATTTTGACGGGAACCTGCGAAGGCGCAGAGTTCTAGGATTTGTCACTGCTTAAATCATTTCTAGATAACGGTTTACATCTCAAATGCAATCAGAAAAACGAGGCACGTCCGTAGGTTCTCCGCCTGCATGAAAATTCGGGTGCGTACCCATCACGATTGAGCCAAGCCGCTGAGAACACTTTTCCCGCTCGCCAGCTCCCCGCGGATCTCATCTGACTGGTCTGATACAGCTATCGACTAACGCGGAGGATCGCCATGCTGCCCGACCACAAATTCTTTCCTGATGTTGATGCCAACGATCAGTCCGAACTCACACAGGATCAACTTGATCAAATTGAAGCCGATGAGATCTACTTTATGCAATACGGGGAGTCGCGTGTCGCAATCGAATTGTAGGTGATTTTCGTCGAGGTCATTTAGAAGAGAGAAGTTGCTCTCCGTGCGCAAACAAGAACAAGCGTCCGAGGATCAATCCGAATTATGTTTCGAGAATGAGCGCAAGCAAATTTGCCACGGTGCGATGGGCCTCGACCGGGTGACGCAACGGCAATTCCGGATGGAGGACGTACCGATTCCGGCGCCCGTTCTTTTCGCGCTCGAGGTAGCGGGCTTCCTCCAGATCGGCCACGATTCGCTGCACGGCCCGTTCCGTGATCCCGACTCGCTCGGCGACATCACGCAGCCGAATTTCGGGGTCCTTGGCCAGAAGGAGCAACACATGGGCGTGATTGCTCAAGAACGTCCACGCCGCCTGCTTCGGCGTGGGTTGCTCGGGTGTCACCTTGGGGCTGGGCTCGGCGGGCATCTACAACTCTTTCCACCCTCGTCCGGGTTCGTAACGTTGCGTCTTATAACCGGACGGGTGCAGTGCGAACAATCTGACCCAACCGTTTTCGACGAGTTCCTTCACCCCGGGTTGTGCATTTAGTACACGGTCAATCTGCACCGGGTCGGCTTCCACAATCACTTGGAGCCGGAGGGGTTCGTGAAACCACTGGCCCTCGGCAGAATGTACCGACTGTAGTGCGAGGCCGGTTCTGAGATCGCCCCCATTTCCCAGCACGACGCCATGAGTCCCGACGCGGTTCTGAATCGCTTTGTCGCCAGAGCCGAACACGGCATTATCGACGGTAGAAGCAAAGTACTGAAGATTGATCCAGGAAGCGACCACCATCGGTGCCGACAGAATCAACGTCAGGACGGAGTCGTCGAGATCCAACGAGGCGTCGTATTCATGCAGGAAGGCTCGCCCCTCCAAGTTAACCCCGCGCGTCCGGCAACGTCGTGCGGCAATGAACGCCGCGTTTCGTGCCAACGCCCATTCGGGACGAACTTCCGACCCATCGCGGGATCGTCGGCGCAATAATCGATCCAGGATTCCAGCCGGTCGCCCTCCGAGACCGAGTGCCGTGGCACGCTCTTTTTGGACGCACTGGCCCGCAGATTCCAGCCAAGTTCGGAGTTGGGTCAGCTCGTCTTGATGTTCGGACGGTACTTGATCGGTATCGAGCAGTTGAACGCCATCGGTCGAGGTATCGTGAACTGCCGGAACAAAGTGAGTATCGCCCGGGATATTCCAACCGACCGAGGGCAGGCTGGAGCGTACGTCCGGGTCGTTGAGCACCGCCGCGGCGATACGCGCGTTGATCGCACCGCCGTGCCCGCCGCATGCACCGCAATCCAGCCCGGCCGCGTGGGAGTTGTTCGCGCTGTGCCCTTCATGCCCGCAGATCATAACCAATCGGGCGAAGCTGTTCGCAAACCCCATGTTCTTCAAAATCCCCGCCGCAAGTTCGAGCCGCCCAGTGGCGATGATGCCCCCACCGCGACTGTCTGGGGTCAGGCTGAACGCATCTGACGCTTCGGATTGAACTTGGGAAATACCTTCGACTAAACGAGCGCTCGTGAGTCGGAGTCCGTAGGCGACTCCGAGAATCTCCACGAACGAGAAGGCCGCTGCCGGTGCACTTTGCAGGTGAGTCGCCGCTGCGCGAATGGAGCCGACCCCCGACGTGCACGATCGTTCCACAAGCACACCGGGCTTGAGGAGTACCGGACAACGGGCGCTGTCGCCTTCTTCCGACCGCCAATTCAAAGTCACCCCGAAGAATCCGGCAAAACCACGGGTTTCGATATCCGGAGACTCGGCTTCCAAGTGGCGCCGCAGTGGTTCGGAGCGCACGTCGATGCAGAACACCGCTTGGACTTTGGGACGGGTCGCATTTATTTGTAAGCGCGCCGTATGGAACTCGCCGAGCAACCGCCGGGTGAATCCATCCTCGAGTGCGTCTTGGAAGACGATGTTGACGGATTCGTCCTCGACCGTTTTCTCGACGGGTGCCACGAAAGTTGGAGTCGTTCGCGGTGCCAGTTCGGCCACCGCCGCATCGAAACAAATGCGGATGGCGAGCAGGTCGGTGACGAGTCCAGGGTCTTGTGGATCCTTCTCCCACGCGAGCCGGCGAAAATAGGATGCCCATCCGTAGAGACCACCGAGGAGGCGGTACAGGTAGGCATCCCGTTCTGGAACCGGGACACCGAGGCGCTGGAGCATCTCTTGAATTGCGTCGTCGGGCTGCGCGGGTAGCCCCGCCGTCCAACTTCGGAAGCCGCGCAGTCCGGCGATGTCGAGCGACCGATCAATCGCTGCCGACTCCAGCCACGATGTGAATAAACCACGCCCGTTCCCGGCACCTCCAAACCGTCCACCATCGGAGGCATAAACTGCGCACCACCGCGCCGCTGAACGGAGCACCACGTCGTTCCACTCTGTCCCGTGGAGTCGGTCGTGTCGCTCCGCAAAACTGTGTATCGTATTCGACTTACGGAGGGGCACTGGGGATCGACCGGTCAGGATCGCATCGAGAGTCGCGGGGTCGCAGCCGGCGCGAATCGCGGCCGAAGTCAGTTCCGCCGAGCCGAAATCGCCCCGCTCCCAACACGCGCGGTAATAGGCGATTCCCGGCAGCAACTGGGCATCGAGACCGTCCGCCACAATGCGAGCGGTTGCATCGAACGGCTTCGAAGCAAACCCCAAGAATGGATTCACCGCCACGTAATTCCGCAAATCCCAGAGCGGAGGAATCAGCAGACAAACACGGGCCGTGTCGGTACGTCCAGCATCGTTCACTTCTTGGAATTCGACTGATTCGATCAACTTAAGCATGTTTCGCTCCTGACTTGATGGTTGAAGTACGTCTCCAAACGGAATCCACGAGTCGATCCGCGATTGCGCCGACGTAGAAGCCATGAAGGGCGTGAACGTGGAGCGCACGCCCAAAAGAGGCCCGTCCGATCACCGGCAGCAAGGCGTGGATGATGGCCAGGGCACCCAGCACGACGACGGGAATCGCGGCGGCGATCCAAGCTAGCAATCCCGTTGCGGCAGGCAGTTCACCCAGAACTGGAAGCAGGAACAGCGTCGCACCGCGATACAGGGCGAACGCACCAACGGATGTGCCGACGGTGGCGGCAGCAACAGCGAGTAAATGGGCCCAATTGAAAGCCGGACGCCCGAGGATCGCCACCCAAAGTTGCCCCACTGAGAGCGCCACGATAGCTGAGAGGGCCAATTCACCGGGCGAGTGCAGCGGAGAATAGCCGGTGATCCAGGCGGCGAAGGCGAGCACCGGAACCGCAACCAGCGTCCCGATGAGAGCCAGTGTCAGCGCTCGAACTGGGGGCACCGGCGCGGCATTGGCGGGCGGGATATCAGCGCAGTTCAGGAAACTCCACGCTTTGTAACAGCCATGCCCGACGATGTGAACCGCCGCCGCCGGGAACGCCCCGAGGCCGCACTGCACCATCATGAATCCCATCTGGCTGACGGTCGACCAGGCCAGGGTTCGTTTCACCTTCACTTGGGCCCACATGGCCAGCATGCCGAAAGCGAAGGTGAGCGTGCCGACGATGGACAGGAGGAGCAGAACCTCGGGCACCCGTACCATCACCGGGGCGAAACGAATCAGCAGGGCGCCACCCGCATTGATGATCCCGGCGTGCATGAGTGCCGAAACCGGGGTCGGCGACTCCATCGTTTCAGGCAGCCAACTGTGGAAGGGAAACTGAGCCGACTTGGTGAGGGCCGCGACCGCCACGAGCAGCGCAATCGCACCGAGAGGACGATTGTCAGTCGAGGTGACCACCGCCGCCAGGAACTCGTTCAGATCGAGCGTGCCCCAATCGTTCCAAATCAGAAGAATTGCCGCGATTAGGGCCAAATCCCCGAGTCGACTGATCAGGAATTTCTTCCGTGCTGGGCGGATGGCTTCGCGACGATCACCGTAGATCGTGAGCAATTCGTGTAAGCCCGTACTGGTCAACAACCAGCAAGCAAAAAAGAGCACCAAATTCGTCGAACCCATCAGAAAGTACGCCGCCACGACCGTGACTGCCAAAAGTCGGAGGAACCGACGGCGCAGTGGATTGCCATCCAAATAGCGAACCGAAAAGCGAAACGTCACCGTGCCAATCACCGCGACGAGAAGCGTCAACGAGGTACTCAAACGGTCGACCGTCATCCCAGCAACGTGAATGGGGTACGGTGTCACAATTTGCCAAGCCAGCAACATGCAGGAAAGAGCCGCCAAACCATGCAGAACCAGCGAGAGTGCCAGTACCTCCTTTTGATCGCGCCCATCACTCGACCGTTGCAGTGCCATCCCAATCTCCTGATTCGTGATTCACGATATATGTATCGCGTATTTGATATCGTATGTTAGTTTGTGGTCAAGGTCATTTTCTTCAGAAATTGTCCGGCCGGAGCCGGCGACGAACTCAAATGGGTTGGCGGGGTGGCTATCTTAACTGCATGAGCGAAACGCTGTCGGGTGTGATCGAACGGGTCACCTTCCACAACTTGGACAACGGCTACTGTGTGTTGAAAGTACAAGCCAAGGGCCACCGCGAACTCGTAGCCGTGGTCGGGCATCTGTCGGCGGCGTTGGCCGGGGAGTTCATCGAAGCCACCGGCGAATGGGTCTCGGATCGTGCCCATGGGCAACAGTTTCAAGCGGCCGAACTGCGCACCACGCCTCCGCACACCACGGCTGGCATCGCCAAATACTTGGGCAGCGGCTTGGTGAAAGGAATCGGCCCGAAGTACGCTCAAAAGATCGTGGATGTCTTCGGCGATAAGACGTTGGACGTGATCGAGCAGTCGCCGGCGTTTTTGAAGCAGGTCAAGGGACTCGGGCCGAAGCGAATCGAACTCATCCGCAATTCGTGGAAGCAGAATCAAGCCGTCCACAAGATCATGGCGTTCCTCCAAAGCTTCGGTATCGGCACAGCCCGCGCCGTGCGGATCTACAAGACCTACGGCGAGAACGCCGTCGAGCAGGTGCGCTCGAACCCGTATCGCCTCAGCACCGACATCTGGGGTGTCGGGTTCCGTACCGCGGACGAACTCGCGCTGAAACTCGGCATCCCACGGGATTCACCGCGCCGGGCCGAAGCCGCCGTGCGTTATGTGCTCCAAGAAGCCAGTTCCAAGGGGCACGTTGGCCTGCCGCAAGAATTGGTGCGCGAACAGACAGCCGCGCTCACGGACATCACGCCGGAGATCGTGCAGAAGGCCATCGACGATCTCCGGGTTCAAGATGAATTGGTGCTGGAGCAAACGACCCCGTCGCTCGCGCTTCCGTCTCAGACGGACCTCCTTTACCTCAAGTCGCTGCACCTTGCCGAGTGCGGAGTCGCCCGCGGCATGCTCGCATTGTGCGCCGGGGTTCACCCGTTGCCAGCCGTCGATGTGGCCAAGGCGCTGGCGTGGGTCGAACAGAAGATGGGGATCGAGTTTGCCGAGGCCCAGCGGGAAGCGGTGCGGCAAGCGATCACCCAGAAAGTGCTCGTGCTCACCGGTGGCCCCGGCACCGGGAAGACGACCATCGTCCGGGCCATTTTGGAAATCTTTCGCGCCAAGGCCCTGCGGGTGGCGCTGTGCGCCCCGACGGGCCGGGCGGCCAAGCGGCTCACGGAATCGACCGGCCAAGAAGCGAAGACCATCCACCGTTTACTGGAGTTCGACGCCGCCATCGGGACGTTCCGGCGCAGCCGGGAGAACCCGCTCGACCTCGATTTGCTCGTCGTCGATGAAACGTCGATGGCCGATCTCACGCTGACCAACCAACTGCTCCGGGCCGTGCCCGCCTGGGCCTGCGTCGTCTTCGTCGGCGATAAAGATCAACTGCCGTCGGTCGGGGCCGGGCGCGTGCTGGCCGACTTCATCGACTCCGGTACCGTGGCAGTGGTGCGGCTGACGGAGGTCCATCGACAAGCGGGAGCGAGCTTCATCGTGCGGGCCGCGCACGCCGTCAACCGGGGTGCTGAACCGGAATCGGCGCCGTCGGGGCAAGGGGATTTTTTCATCATCGAAGCGGACGAGCCGGCCACGGTGCTCGAACGGATCGTCACGATGGTCAAGGAGCGCATCCCGGCCCGGTTTCAACTTGATCCGTTCCGCGATGTGCAAGTGCTGTCGCCGATGAACAAGTCCGAACTGGGCGTGCTGAACTTGAACACCGTGCTGCAAGCGGCGCTCAACCCCCAGCAAGATCGCAACCAAGAAGTGCAGCGCTTCGGCGTGACGCTCCGCCGGGGCGATAAAGTGATTCAAACGCAGAACAACTACCAGCGCGAAGTCTTCAACGGCGACATCGGCCGCATCACCGATGTGGACGCCGTCGATCAATCGCTGAGCGTCGATTACGACGGTCGCAATGTCGATTACGACTTCGGCGACTTGGATGAACTGCAACTCGCCTATTGCACCAGCATCCACAAGTCGCAGGGGAGCGAGTACCCGGCGGTGATCATTCCGGTCCACACGCAGCACTTCGTGATGTTGCAGCGGAATCTGCTGTACACGGGAATCACCCGCGGCCGCAAACTCGTGGTGTTAGTCGGCAGCAAGAAAGCGCTGTGGATCGCCGTGAACAAAGCCGACCAAGCGCGGCGGTACTCGCTGCTGCACTGGCGTTTGCAACAGGGAGAGAAATTGCACAGCTGATAAATTACGGTGGAGCTTGCTATTGCCAGAGCCAGTACAATAAACCTAACTAAGTGATCTAGTGGGAGAAAAAGCCATCTCGACGGAAGTGATATCGAAATCCGTATACGAACGACTCCGTGATATCGGGTTCACAGGACCTTACATCAGGAAAGTGGCTGCGCTCCCGACGTGGTGGGACGACTCCCTTTGGAATGATCCCCCGAGCCGGGCAGAGGGATATATTCACCTCTCGCGGCATTTGGGGATTGAT
Organism: Fimbriiglobus sp.; assembly: GCA_043727675.1. Lineage (GTDB taxonomy): Bacteria > Planctomycetota > Planctomycetia > Gemmatales > Gemmataceae > JALHQU01. The sequence goes on along the minus strand of JAYSYJ010000148.1, from coordinate 33,402 downwards.
ATCGCGACTCTCCAGAATCCGTCGGTCGCACTTCGACTCAAAGATTTCGGGGTCTGTAAATATAAAAAGCAGGCGGGAACCACCGACGAAGAATTGCTGCTCAGTCGTGTGATTGCAACCCGCGCGGCTCAACTGGCTGTCTCTGCCATGCGGTTGCCGCATGAAAGCGTTCCTCCAGCTGCCGAACTTCGAGCATCGATCCTGGAACAATTTTCATCGGTCGGTTTTTCCGAACTGTTGGACTATTGCTGGGCGTCCGGGATCCCGGTGCTGCATGTCAATAACTTTCCGAGCGATGCCAAAAAAAAGCCGATGGGATTCACACTTCGGGCGAATGGACGGCCAGCGATCGTCTTATGCGTGGAGAAATCGCAGCCAGCTTGGCATCTCTTCATCCTCGCCCATGAACTCGGGCACCTCCACCATGGACACGTACCCATAAACGGTTGTCTTTTGGATGAAACTATTCGCAAAAACGAATCTGACGCAGAAGAAATACAAGCAGATCGTTACGCCATTGAACTTCTGACTGGTAAGTCGACGACTTGCATCACTGCTGATAGCCGTTGGCCGAATGCCAACACGCTCGCCGAGCAAGCCAAAGATTTTGGTCGTCGAAACCACGTAGACCCCGGCCACGCCGTATTGAATTGTGCTCACACGATTGGGGGTAACTTCTGGGGGATCGCGAATGCCGCGTTGAAGATTCTTGACCCTCAAGCCGACGCCATCAGTTCGATCAATCAGCGGCTAGCAGAGAATTTGAATTGGGAACGACTGCCTGAGGACAGCAGCGAATTCCTCATGCGGATCACGCGGCAGGAGAAGCCGGAGTGATTGTTCTCGCAGACAATGACGTGTTGCTTAAACTCGCGCAATGCGATCTGTTCGAGGAGTTTTTAACAGCCTTTCAAGTCACTGCGGCTGAAGTCGCAATTACACGACGAACCCGATTCTCGATTAAAGTACCGAGGCACCGCAAAAAACTAGGCCAAGAGAATTTTGGTCGACTCGAAGCGTTTTTGGAAAAAATCTCCGATGTACACGATGAGCCGACACCAAGTGCAATTGCTTTCTTGACGGATCAAATCGGAATCGACGCCGGGGAGGCGGTTCTCTTCGCCATCTGTACTCAGCGAGAGAATTGCATCATCGCGACAGGCGACAAACAATGTTTGCTCGGATTGCGTGAAGCGGCAACGACGGATCAGGACTGCGAAGCGATATGCCAAACCTTATCGGGTAAAATCTTCTGCTTCGAACAAATCATCCACCGAATATTGGGCCATTTCGGTTTCGAAACCGTCCGCGAGAAGTTAATCAGAGGTCGGGAGTGTGATGCCGGACTACGATTATGGCTCGGCTCGACATTGGACGCCAACGAAGACCGCTTCCGCGAAGGCCTGACCAGTCACCTCGACGATCTCCGTCGTAATACGGGCAATTTATTAGCCCCTTAGAGCATTGAGTAACTCCATGGATCCCAACGCAATCTTGCCCGAAATTCTGAAACGCTCCGACTTCATCTTCATGGGTTGGAATGTCCTCATGCTGGCCGGTCTCGGCGTGATTCTGCTCGTCGGGTTGTGCCCGTCGCTGCGCTGGCACCGGCGCGGCGGGCGGGCCGTCTTGGCGGGCTTCGTTTTCTTCGCGCTGACGCACCTGCTCGGGATGATCCACGTTGTCAAACAATGGGAAAGTTTGAACGAGGCGATGAAGTACAAGTTGATCACCGATCCGGCGCTCGCGGAGAAGATCGACTTTGCGATCATGGCCCCGCAATTGATTTGGATCGTGCCATTCCACCTCGGTTTCGATGGCTTTGTCCTACTCGCCGTCTGGTGGCAAAGCCGGGGCTGGGAATCACACGAGTGACGTTGAATCTCGGCTGATCGTTTCCGATTCGCCACGCCCCTTCGGGCTTGTCCGGTTTGTCCAGCTTCGGTATATTCCCACTTCCTCATATGGGGACGTCCGGGGAAATAGGCGGTTTTCGGCATGCGGTTTACTTTGCTCGACCGGATCGATGCGCACCAACCGGGGAAGTTCCTGCGCGGCTGCAAGTTCCTGGCCTTGGGCGAAGAATACTTGGCCGACCACTTCCCGAGTTTCCCGGTCATGCCCGGTGTGCTGATGCTGCAAACCCTCACCGAAGCCGGGGCTTGGCTCTGGCGGTGCAGCAGCGGCTACGAACACTCGGTGATTGTGCTCCGCGAAGTGAAGAACGTGAAATACGGGACGTTCCTGCAGCCGGGCCGGCGGATGGACGTGGCGGTCGATTGGGTGAAGACCGACGGGGCAAGTGTAACCTTCAAAGGGAAAGGTTCCGACGACGCCGGTGCTCAGACGATCTCGGCCCAGTTTGTGTTGCACGGCTACAACTTGTCCGAACGCGGCCCGGCGGGGCAAGCCGCCGACGAGCAGCTTTTGAAACATTGGAAAGCTCGGTGGGCGTTGCTCACGGGCGAATTGACTCGATCCACCACCTGAGACGCAGACGAACGCTTATGTTGCTGAAAGACCAAGTGGCGATTGTGACGGGCGGCAGCCGGGGCATCGGCAAAGCCTGCGTGCTGGCGTTGGCGGGGGCCGGGGCCAAAGTGGCGTTCGTCTACCGCGGGAGCGAAGACGCGGCCAAGACGCTGGAAGCGGAAATCCTAGCCGCCGGTGGTGTCGCCAAGGCGATCCAAGGCGATGTGGCCGAACCGACCACGGCGGAACGCATCGTGAGCAGTGTGCTGGCAGATTGGGGACGGGTTGATATTCTTGTGAATAATGCCGGCGTGATTCGAGACGGTCTGTTCGTGCGGATGGACGCGGCCGACTGGCACACCGTGCTGAACACGAACTTGAACGGCACGTTCTCGTTCTGCAAAGCCGTGTCGAACCAAATGGTGTTCAAGCAGCGTTCGGGTCGGATCGTGAACGTATCGAGTGTGGCCGCGGAACACGTGAACGCCGGGCAGACCAACTACGCCGCGAGCAAAGGGGCGATCAACGCCTTCACGCGGGCCTTGGCGGTCGAATTCGGTTCACGGAACATCACGGTGAACGCCGTGGCCCCGGGGTTCATCGAAACCGACATGAGCGAAGCGGTGCGGAATAAAGCGGGCGACATCATCAAGAAGATGATCCCGCTCAAACGGCTCGGAAAGCCGGAAGACATCGCCAACGTGGTGCTGTTTTTGTGTTCGCCGGCGGCGGGGTACGTCACCGGGCAATTGATTACCGTGGACGGTGGATTGAGCCTCGGCGCCACCGTTGCCTAACTGATTATTCCGCAAGTGGGGCCAACTCTCCCGGCCCCACCTGACGGTGGAGAGGAATTGCCCAAATGACTCAGGATGACATTTTTAAGCGCGTCAAACCCCAACTGGTCGAAGCCTTGGGCGTCGACGAAGGGGACGTGGCCATGACGTCGCGGTTGCAAGCTGATCTCAACGCCGAATCGATCGACTTCCTCGATATCGTCTTCCGGCTCGAACGCGAGTTCAACCTCAAAATCGACCGGAACGAACTCTTCCCCGAGTCGATTTTCCAGGGAGATCCGAAGCTGATCCAAAACGGGATGCTCACGGCCGACGGCTTGACCGAACTCCGCGAGAAGATGCCCTACGCCGACATCAGCAAGTTCGAGAAGAATCCGAAGTTCGAGACCATCGGCGACCTGTTCACGGTCGAACTGATCACGAAGTACATCGCGTCGAAATTGAAGACCGCCTAAGTTCCCGGCGGAGTCCGTTGCCATGCGTTGGGTTTGGATTGATCGCTTCACGGCGTTTGTGCCGGGGAAATCGGCCACCGCGACGAAATGCCTCAGCCAAGCCGAGGATCATTTCGCGGAGCACTTCCCCGGCTTTCCCGTCATGCCAGCTTCACTGATTTTGGAAGGCTTGGCCCAAACCGGTGGCATCCTGGTTGGCGAAGCGAATCAGTTCCAAGAAAAGGTCGTTCTGGCTAAAATTCCTTTCGCCAAGTTCCACAGCGAAGCCATGGCCGGTGAACAACTCACGTACAAGACCGACATTCTCGATCTCCGCAAAGAGGGGGCCGTGGTACGCGGCACCGTGACCTGCGGGGAGCGGTTGATAGTCGAGGCCGAGATCTTCTTCGCGCACCTCGATCACAACCGCAGCGCGCAAGTGTTCGGGGATCAGAACTTCGTCTTCAGCGGGGATTTGCAGCATTTGCTGGGGCTAGCGAAGTTGGTGGCGGCGAAGGTGCCAGAGTTACCTGCGGCAGCAACGTAGGACAAGACTTTCCTAAGAGGTGTCGATGCCAGCGCGACGGGCCGTGTTCACCGGATTAGGATTGCTGACGCCGATCGGGTCGACCCCCGAAGCGTTCTGGGCTTCGCTCTGCGCCGGCACGTCGGGCATCCGCCGCATTCAACGGTTCGACCCGTCGGCGTTGCGTTGCCCCATTGCCGGGGAGATCGCCGACTTCGACCCGAAGACGATCATCACCTCCGCGATGAAAGACACCCGCAAAAGCCTGAACAAGATGGCCCACACCATCCGCCTCGGGTTGTGCGCCGCGCAATTGGCCATGACCGACGCCGGCTTGCAGAAAGGGCAGATCGACCCCTTCCGCTTCGGCGTCGAGTTCGGCTGCGTGATGGCCGCCACCGACCTCGAAGACCTGTGCAAGGGTGCCCAAACGAGTTGTGTCGGTGACCCCCCCGAAGTCGATTACACCATCTGGGGTCGCCAAGGGCTGAAGCAAGTTCCGCCGCTTTGGATGCTCAAGTATCTGCCAAACATGCCGGCCTGCCATGTGAGTATTCTGTTCGATGCGCAAGGGCCGAACAACAGCATCACGAGTACCGACACCGCCGGTCTGCTGGCACTGGGCGAAGCGTTCCGGCATCTCGCCCGCGACTCCGCCGACTTCTTCCTCGTCGGCGGTTGCGATTCCAAGATCAACCCCGTGGCCATCGCTCGCCATAGTCTGTTCCACGATTTGGTACACGAACAACCTGCCGATCCGACGACCGCAATCAAACCCTTCGACGCGGCCCGCAACGGCACCGTACTCGGTGAGGGTGCGGCGGTGTTCGGTCTCGAAGAATTGGCATTCGCCCAAAAACGCGGGGCCAAGATCGTCGGTGAACTCGTCGGTTTCGCCAGCGGGTTCGACAAAGGCCGCTCCGGTATTGGTTTGGCCAAAGTGATTCGCAATGCACTGCGCGATGCGAAGATTTCCCAGGCGGATGTCGGCCATGTCAATGCGGCTGCACGGGGCTCACGCGAACTCGACGCTTGGGAAGCGCGGGCCATCCGCGACGTCTTTGGGGACGTTTCGGTCTTCGCCCCCAAGGGGCACCTCGGCAACTCGGGGGCTGCATCCGGTTTGATTGAACTCGCCGCCAGCGTATTGGCTCTGCAGCACGGCCAACTGCCGGGCACCTTGAATTACACCAAGCCCGACGACGCGTGTCCGGTGAACGTGACCACCGGTGCTCCGCAGCCGATTGCGAAACCGTACGCCGTGAAGTTGAGCGTGACCGATCTCGGTCAGTGCGCCGCCGTGGTGGTGAAGCGATGGGAATGAACATGAGCCGGCGTCGTGTCGTGATTACCGGCATGGGGGTGATGACCCCATTGGGGCACACCGTAGCCGAGATGTTCGCCAATTTGCTCGAAGGCAAAAGCGGCGTCGGGCCGATCACGCATTTCCCGGCGAGCGGCTTCCCCACGAACTTTGCGGCTGAAATCAAAAATCTCGATCTGGGCAAATACGTGCCCGCACCGGGTCGATACGACGCCAGCGGTTCCAACACGCACTTCGCTCTCGCGGCCGCACAACAGGCTCTCGCCGATGCGGGGTTGCTCGGTTCGGACAAGTTCGACCGCTCGCGCATCGGGACTTATTTGGGCGTCGGAGAAGGGGCCGAAGACTTTTCTTCGGTGCTCGCGGCGTGCAGTTTGTCCGTTGATGCCACCGGTTACAAAGTGAACCAAGGTGAAATCATCGGGCATCTATCGCGGCTGTTGCACGGCCCGCGCGAAGCCGAGGGGGAGATGAACACCACGGCGGGACACCTCGCGGACGAGTTCGATCTGGGCGGGCCTAACAGCACCACGTTGACGGCTTGCGCCGCCAGTGCCCAAGCCATCGGTGAAGCGGCTGAATTGATCCGCCACGGCGATGCCGATGTGATGGTGGCCGGGGGAACGCACAGCATGATCAGCCCGTTCGGCGTGACGGGGTTCAACTTGCTGACGGCATTGTCGACCAGTGGCACCGCACCGAAACAGGCGAGCCGGCCGTTCGACCTCAACCGCGATGGTTTTGTGTTGGGCGAAGGCAGTGGCATGTTGATCCTCGAAGAGCTGGAGCATGCGAAAGCCCGCGGCGCCACCATCTACGCCGAGTTCACCGGCTACGGCACCACCGGCGATGCTCACGCGATGACCGACCCGCACCCCCAGGGGCGGGGCGCGATTCGTGCCATGCGCGACGCTCTCCGCAACGCCGGTTTGCAACCGCACGACATCGGGTACGTCAACGCCCACGGCACCAGTACCCAAGCCAACGACGAAATCGAAACGCTCGCTCTCAAGACGGCCCTCGGCGACGCGGCGTACGGCATTCCGGTTTCGAGTTCCAAGAGTATGCTCGGCCATCTGATCGCCGCCGGCGGCGCGGTCGAACTCATCATCAGCATTTTGGCGATGCGGCAGGGTGTGCTGCCGCCGACGATCAACTACGACACGCCCGACCCCCTGTGCGACCTCGATTACATTCCGAACACCGCCCGTGAGAAACCGGGGATTCGGCATGTGCTTAGCAACAGCTTCGGCTTCGGCGGCCAGAATATCGTGCTGATCGCCAGCCGGTTTTGATGGTCGAGATTTCACCCCGCAAGGATCGCGGCCATGACGGAACCCATTCTGACGCCCCCGGCCGTACCTCGTAAACGCCGGCGCTTCTTGCGGACCGCATTCGTCCTCCTTGTTCTGCTTCTAGCCCTCGTCTGGTTTGCCCCAGCCATCATTGCGCGTACCACTCTGCGCGACAAGATTGTCGGCATGGCTCTCAAAGACTTCAATGGGACGGTGCAGTCGGGCGGAGCGTCAATGGGTTGGCTCAGCACCGTGAAACTGCACGATGTGACCATGACCGAGCCATCTGGCCGTGTGGCCATCCGCTCGCCGAAACTTACAACCAGCAAAACTCTCTGGCAACTCGCACTCCAGCGCGACGATCTCGGCACCTTCACGATCGACGAACCCGATTTGATCCTCTCCGTGGAAAACGGCACGACGAACATCGAAGATTGGATTGCGAACTACACCAAAGACGACGGCGCGCCTCCGAAGCCCGAACGATTGGCGTTTGCCATCGAGGCGACCCGCGGCAAAGCCACTTTGAAGGGAACGCCCGACACGCAGTTGCAGAATGTGGCCTTCGCGTTCCGCTGCCCGAAGTCGCGCATCGAGCCGATGGAGATTCAGGTTGAGGCCGAGACCCCGAGTGGTGGCAAACTCGCCACTAGCGTGCAGCTCGGCACCGACACCGGCTTGAGCTTCAACGCAACGACCTTTCCGCTCGAAACCGTCACACCGATGCTGCCACGATTTTCCACCGGACTGGCACTCGGCGGACTGCTCACGGCCGACCTGCGTGGGATATGGAACGTTCCCGCCGACAAGCCGATGAAACTGGAATTCACCGGCTCCGCCAACATCACCGAATTCGGTCTGCGGGCACCCTGGTTGAAAGGGGAGACGTTGGCGCTCCACTCTGTGGCACTGCTCCAAAGTGAAATTGCGACGCACGAATCGGGGCGGATCGATGTGAAGTCGCTGCGGTTACTTTGCGATGTGGGCGATGCCTCCATTGTGGGGCAATTCGACCCCGGCTTCGACGCGAATCAGTTTCTGAAGCAAGCGGGTGTGAAAGCGAGTGCCAACATCGACCTTGCCAAGTTGGCGGCTCTCCTTCCCAAACTCATGCGTGTCCGCGACGACACCGTCATCCGACGGGGATCGATCGCGCTGAAGCTGGACAGCGAAACGACCGCCACCGGAATGCTCTGGGTCGGCGACGTGCAAACGCGCGACATCGAAGCGGCCCGCGCTCAGCAACTGCTGACCTGGAAGACACCCTTGAAAGGGAGTTTTCGTGGCCGGTTGCGCGACGACGGAATGCCCGATTTCGAAGATGTCGAAATCCTCTCCGAGTTCGTCAGTGTCAAAGCGCGCGGGCAACCGGAAGCGTTCTCGACTGCCGCCCGGATCGACCTGCGCAAGCTCACGCAGCAACTCGAACAGTTCGTCGATCTCGGCGGGTTGACGATGGCGGGCGAGGGAGTCATTCGCTTGAACACCAAGCCGGTGCCGAACACCGACACCACCGACGTGCGCGGGAGCATCGACTTCACTCGTCTCGAGATCCGCGATGGCCCGAATGCGTTGCTTGCCGAGCCGGAACTGCACGTCAAGCTCGATGCTGTTGGCAAGTTGCAGGCGAAATCGTCGGCCCGGCTCGATTCCGGACGCGTCAGTATTTTCACCGATCCCGTGCGGCCGGAGCTCGATCAACTGTCGCTGACACTCCGGGAACCGATCGTCGATGTCGCCACGCTCAGTGCCGGCAAAGCCGACGTGCAATTGACCGGCGAATCGAAAGCGTGGAAGGCGCGGCTCGGCCCCCTCGTCGGTTGGCCCAAGGCTTGGGACATGGCCGGCCGCGGGAGCATCGCGGGTACGGTGAAAGTGAGTCCGACCCAGTTTGTCGGCGAGAAACTCTATTTGAGCATGAAGGATGTGCGGTTCATCGGGGCCGGCTTGAATGTCGATGAATCGAAGTTGGAAGTGGCGACCACGGCCACGTACGACCGCACGACAAAAGCCATCGCGTTGGACAACGTCCAGTTCTGGGGCATCAACATCGGGGTCTCGGCGCCACGCCTCGACATCGCGCACGATCCCAAACTCGGCTACGGGCTAGCCGGTGTCGTCACCCTGCATGCGCTCATACTCGAACCGATGCAGCGGGCCTTGCAACTCCAGAAAGATCGCTCCGGTGCCGACGTCTTCCGAGGCTTGGCCAAGGGGACGGCCACCATCAATGCGACTGCGGCCAAGGTCGTCTTCGACGCCGACTTGAGAGTCGAGAACTTCTCGTACGGCCCCGCCGTGAAGCCGACTTGGGCGGAACCGTGGATCACCGCGAAGGGAAGTGGCACGTTCGATTTCGACGCCGATACGCTGCAATTGAAGCCGACGAAGATCGCCCGGGATGGCTTTGCGGTCGATGCCGAAGGGAGCGTGGCCCAACTCACCACGGCGACCGATTTGAATGTGACCGGCAACCTCACGTACGATCTCGCCAAGATCGAACCGCAACTGAAAGCGTATCTGGGCAAGAGCGGCCAAGTCTCGGGGCAAGGTACGAAACCGTTCGCCATTTCCGGGAATTTGGAGGACGGTGGCAAGAACCTCGCCGTGCGTGTCGGCGACGGATCGAAGAAGAACCTCGATCATTTGAAGGGCAACGCCGCCGTAGGCTGGAAGACTCTCAAGGCGTACGGTTTCGACGTCGGCGAAGCGGAGTTGAAAGCGAACGTCAACCAAGGACTCGTGAAAATCAACCGTGTCGATGCCAGCTTCGGGAGTGGTCTCGTCCGATTGGAACCGACATTGGCACTCAACCCCGGTTTCTACGATTTGACCTTCGCCAAAGGCACCGTCATCCAGAAGGCCAAACTCTCGCCCGCCGCTTGTGCCGATGCCATCGGCTTCGCTCTCCCCGCCATCGCCAACGTCGCCCAAGCCGAAGGCACGATTTCGTTCGAACTCGGTGACAACCGCGTGCCACTGGTCGCCCCGATGAAGGGAACCATGGTCGGGACACTTTTGATCCACGAGGCGGAGGTGTCACCGGGGCCGGTCGTCGCGCAGATCGCTTCGCTATTCAGCGCGACTCCGTTGAAATTGAAACTGACCAACGATCAACGCGTGCCGATCGAGTTCAAGGACGGCCGGGTTTATCACCGCGACTTCGCCATCACCGTCGACGGTTACACCGTGAAGACATCCGGCTCCGTCGGCGTCGATGGCAGTTTGGCACTCGTCCTCGAAGTCCCACTGACTGGCAAACTCGGAGCGGCGCTGGTACCGGGCGATGCCCGTGTCCGGGAGGCTTTGGCTAAACAGACGGCGAAGGTCGCCATCACCGGCACCCTGGCGAAGCCCCAACTCGACCAAGGCGCCTTCCGGAAAATCGTCGCTGAGACTCTGCGGAGCACCGCCAAAGAATATGCCAAGGACGCGACCGAAGACTTCATCAAGAAAGGTTTGGAGAAGTTCCTGCCGAAGAAATAACAATCACTTCGGTTTGGCCGGCAGATGCTTGTCGAACCAATCGGCGAACTGCTTCACGTCGGTGCCGATGTCGACCCAGCCATGGGCACCGCCTTTTTTCACGATCAACTCGCAGGGGATTTTGGCCTCCTTGTACTTTTCAATGATCGACTCGGCCTGCTGGAGCGGCACCAGGAAATCCTTGTCGCCGTGGATGATGAGCGCCGGAGCCGAATCCTTGGTGACGTGATAGAGCGGCGAAATCGCTTTGCCGATTTCCTTTCGCTTGGCCTCGTCGGTAATCAAGACGAACACGTTGGTTTTCTTGTCGAGTTCGTGGAAATCGAACGGGGACTTAAATGCGTTCAACGTGCCGTTGCCGAGCATGATCGCCCCTTCTTTCCCGTAGTTCAAAAAGTCTGTCGGCGGGAAGAAACAAGCCACGGCCGACACTTTGGATGACTCCTTGTTCACCGGATCTTTGGCGCCCGGGTCTCCCGATTTTGGTTTGGTGCCTTGCATCAACGACAAGTGCCCGCCGGCCGAGGCACCGCTGATGCCCAATCGTTCCGGGTCGATGCCGTACTTCTTCGCGTTGGTGCGAACGAACCGTACGGCCCGGTGCTGGTCTTCGAGAATTTCGGGGATCGTGTACTTCGGTTGCGAGCCGTGGATCACCGCGAACACGGCGTAGCCACGGTTCAAGAACTCCTGCAAGAAGAAGAGGTTCACATTCTCCTTCGACGAGAACCAACCGCCGCTGACACAAAAGATCACCCCGGCTCCGTTGGGCTTTTCCTTGGGAATGAACACATCCATGGTCAGGGCGGTGCCGAACTTGCGCCCGTAAATCACATCGTCGGTGCGGGTGTAGTTCGGGCTTTGCGCGAACGCGGACAATGGAAAAAACAACAGCGAAAAGAGTGCGAGACGCATGGGGAAAACCTCGGGATAGGTGGGCTGCGAAATTGTAGGACTTCCGAGCATCGGACGGTATCGACGCTGATACCTACAATTTCCATCACATGAAAAGTATCGTCCTCATTTTGCGGGGTGGCCCCGTCGGTTGCCTCGGAGCCTACGGTAACGAATGGATCGTCACCCCCAACCTGGATGCCCTCGCGGCTCAGGGTACGGTCTACGACCGCCACTATTCGGATTGCCCCGATCCACTCGCCGCCCGTCGGGCTTGGTGGGGTGCGTTACGCCCCGACGACCCACCCCGATTTCTCATCCGCGCTCAGCGGCCGGAACACGACACACCACCGGAGTCCGACACGGTCTGGGCCGAACAGTTCGACGCCCGCCCGGGACTGTCGCCGGCCGATGCACTCGATGCGTTGTTGCCGAAGGTGCTCGAGCAACTCGCCGAGTTGCCGAACTGGTTGTTAGTCATCGAACTGGATCGCCTGCTCCCCCCGTGGCATGTGCCACCGGAGTTGTTCGCGGTCTATTTGGAAGACTTGCTCGAAGGTGAACCCGACGCCGAACCACCGGAGCCGTGGGCCAACCCGCCGATGGGCTGGTTCGACTGCGACGATTTCGCATCTTGGGAATTGTTGCACCGCACCTTCGCCACCGTGGTGACGCAGCTCGATGCCGAACTCGGTTGGCTCTTCGAACGCTTCCGTGAATTTCAACTCGACGAATCCGCGGATTGGCTAGTCACCTCCGACTTTGGCTACCCGCTCGGGGAACATGGAATCATCGGGCCATTCCGACCGTGGCTCCACGAAGAGTTCGTGCATCTGCCGCTATTGGTGCGGCGTGCCGGTGGGAACAACGCCGGGCAACGCGTCGACTCGTTCACGCAACCGGTCAACCTGATGGCGATCCTGCGGAACGAACCACTCCCGGTGCGCGACGTCGTGATTTCGAATATGGAATGCCACGGTGGCCGCGAGACCGCCCGCCGCACCGCAACGGAAGCAATCCTGTTGCCCCTGCAAGTTCCCGACGACGACGACCCGCGTTCGCCGCAATTTTACTTGAAGCCGGACGACCGGTGGGAAGTGAACGACGTCCGGTCACAATTTTTGGATCGTGCCGAGGAATTGGAAGCCGAGTTGCTCAGCCGCGCGACGAACGTCGAGCGCTGAATTTTTCCACCGTGCTCATCCCGGTAGTGTCACTCGGAAGGTGCTGCCGCGACCGATTTCCGATTCGACCGCGATGGTGCCGCCCAGCCGATTCACATATTCCTTCACGATGGCCAAACCGAGGCCGGCGTGGATGCCCGTTTGGGTGCGCGAGGGATCGGCCCGGTAGAACCGCTCGAAGATTTTCGCTTGCACTTCGGTGGTCATGCCGATGCCGGTGTCGGCGACTTCGACCACGGCTCCGCCGTCTTTGGCGGAGTGCACGCGGAGTTCGATTTGCCCACCCGGACGGTTGTACTCCACGGCGTTGTGCAGCAGGTTGATCATCACTTCCCGGAGCTTGTCCGGGTCGGTCTCCAACGTTGTCGGCCCGTCGATATCGGTATGGAATGTGAGGCTCTGCGATTCCGAAAGGGGGCGGATCACAGCGGCGCATCCTTCGGCCAGCGCGGCGGCATCCGTCTCGAAGCGGTTCACTTTCGTTTGATCGGCGTCGAGATACGCCAGTGTCATCACCCGTTCGACCAACTGCGCGAGTTGCTTGGAAATGGCCCGGCATTCTTCGAGTGTCGTCTGGTACTGTTCCGCGGTGCGTGGCCGGCGCAGGGCCACCTCGAGCGTGGCGAGCAACCCGGCCACCGGGGTGCGCAGTTCGTGCGAAATGTCGGCGATGGCCTCCTTCTCGCGTTCAAAAGCGATTCGCAACGCGTCGAGGGATTGATTCAATTTGTCGTGGATGGGCACCAGTTCGACGGTCAAATCGGACTTGTCCATGTTCAAGTGGAAGTCCCGTTCGTTGACCCGGCTGACCGCATTGGTCAGCTTTCGTAGCGGCGCGAGACCGATGCCGATGATGAACCAACCTCCGATGATCACGGCGACGAATGTGAGGCAGGCAATCCCCGCCACGCGGATGCGCAAGGTGCCTTGGCTTTCGCGGGTTTCGGTTTCGATTCGTAAAAGTTGCTCATCGCGGTTCGCGCTGATGGTCGCTTTTTGATCGGTCAAATCCGAGAGCTTGCGAGCATATTGCACGTACACAATCTGGCTGTCACCGGGGCGGGGGAAGCCACCACCGGGTCGCCCGCCGCCAGTAGGTGGAGCAGAGCGACCGCCGCCGAACATGAAAAAATTCGCGGTGTTGAGGTAGGTGCGGTACACGATCCGGCGGACATGGCCCAGTTGGGGAACCTCGAGATCATCGTAGCGTTTGTCATTCGTCTCCAGCAAGTCGTGGATGTCCAACGTCAAATCGGCGTTGTCTCCCTTTGAACGAATCGGCCGCGTGAATGTGAGATTCGAATGGATCTGGAAGTAGTCGGGATGTTCGCTGTGTTCGAACGAGGTTCGGACGCCTTCGGCAGAATGGTTCAACGGCGTGCCACTCGGCCAGCCGTAAATACTCATGTACAAAGCACGTCCCGAATTTCGGTGATTGATCAGGGCCTGGAGCGTGACCGCATTCCAAGTCGACATCATGTCGCCGAGGGGCAGGATCAAGAGCAACGTACCGAAATGCGGCTGCACCCGCTTCACGATCTGTTCTTGCTCGGGGGTCAGCGGTTGACGTTGCTGCTCATCGGTGATCGCTTTGTAAACGGAGCGTAATTCATTGCCCAGTGTGCGGGCTTGAACCATCATCTGGTCGTTGAACTTCTCCTCGGCATCTTGGCAATTGCGATCGTGTTCTTGCTCCAATCGCTTCGTTTCCGAATCCTGGCGAGCGCGGAGTGTCTGGTTAGCGAAGCGGTCGATCACGATGGCATAAGACAGCAAGGCCAAGCCCAGCAGGACGAGGAAGTAAGCGATCAGTGATCGACGCAGCGATGGCATGGTGTCTCCGGACTATTTCTTCTTGAACTTCTCGGCCTTGGCGACTTCGACCAGCGGCGGCTCTTCTTGCGGGGTGTCCACATCGTCGTTGGCCCGCAGCATGTAGCCCTCCCCCCACTTCGTCAAAATGAGGGAATGCTCGAAGCCTTTATCGATCTTATTCCGCAAGTAGCGGATGTAGACATCGACCACGTTGGAGGTATTCTCGTCGTATTCGTCGTAGAGATGTTCCCAAATCATTGTCCGCGTGACGACGGTGCCGGCGTGGAACGCGAGGAATTCGAGCAGGGCATATTCGCGGGGTGTCAGGGCGATCTTCTTGGTGCCGCGCGAAATACTCCGGGCGGCGGTGTCGATCACGAGGTCTTGAATCCGGATGAATGGATCTTTTTTCTGGTGGCCCCGTCGGATCAAGGCTCGGATCCGGGCGAGGAGTTCGTCGAGTTCGAACGGCTTGGTCAGGTAGTCGTCGGCCCCGCAGTCGAGTCCTGCGATTTTGTCGTCGGTGGTGCCGCGGGCCGTCAGCATGAGCACGTGGGTGTTCATGCCACTGGTGCGCCAGCGCTTCAACAGAGTCAGCCCGTCGATCTTGGGCAACATGATATCGAGGATGATGACATCGTACGCGGTGGCGCGGGCCTTGCCGTCGGCTTCCTCACCGTCGGAGGCCGTATCGACGGCGAACCCCTCTTCTTCTAACCCCTGACGGAGCGCTTTGAGGAGCACAACTTGATCTTCGACCAATAGTATCCGCACGACGAATCCCCCGCACAGGGTAACCACTTCTCATTATTGCATCTTTTAACGGGAACCGTGTGAAAGCGCGATGAGAAGCCTTTATGGCACCCCCACCGACTTCCCCTTGCTGCCATTTCTCGTTTCCACGTACACTGCCGCACTTGCTTCTCCAGAAGGATTCGGCATGACGATGGATGCAGCCCCACTCCCCCGGTCGGCTCTCGCTTGGGGGCCGCACCTCTGGAACCACGTTCTCTTTCCCGGTCCGGCCGACACTCGCACGCGAATCCGGCCACTGTCGCTGTTGCTGGTGCTGCTGTTACCGGCCATCTTGCTCTACCCGACGCGGTCGTTCTATTTGCTCGAACCCGACGAAGGCCGCTACGCCCAGATTCCCAAAGAGATGGTCGAAGGGGGTTCGTGGGTCGTGCCGACGTTGCAAGGCGAAGCCTACCTCGACAAGCCACCATTGATGTATTGGCTCGTCGCCATCAGCTACAAGCTCTTCGGGGTGAACGAGGCCAGTGCTCGGCTCGTGCCTGCGATCTGCGTGCACCTCACGATCTTGGCAATCTATTTGCTCGGCCGGCGGAGCATCGGTGAACGAGGGGCCTTCTGGGCGGCCGCACTGCTGACGGTGGCACCCGGGTTCCTCGGCGTGGCCCGATTATTGTTGCTCGATGGATTGCTGACACTTTGCGTGACGATGTCGGTGCTGTGCGGTTTCGAGGCGGTGCGTTCGGGCAAACTGAATCGCCGCTGGTGGATCGCTGCCGCAGTGATGTCCGGCCTCGGGTTCCTCACCAAGGGGCCGATCTCGGAGGTATTGCTCTTCCCTCCGCTGCTGCTGTTTGCCTGGTTGCAACGTCATCGTGCTGCGGATGGAGAAGCACTGAGTCTCTGGAACTGGGGCAAGGCCCACGCCAAGGATGCGGCGCTGTTTGCGGGCATCGTGGTGCTGGTGAATCTGCCGTGGTACGTGGCGATGTACTTGCGCCAGCCGGAGTTCCTGAAATACTTCTTCTGGGAACACAACGTCATGCGGTTCGCCAAACCGTTCGACCACCTCGAACCGATTTGGTACTACGTTCCGATCTTCCTCGCCGGCTTCTTACCGGGTGTGATTCTCGCAATTCCTTACGTCCGGAGTTTGCTTTTCGGCGGCGTGGTGGAAGCGCAGGCCCGGAGTGCCGCGGGGGGGTTTTGGTTGCTCTCCGGGTTGTGGTGCTTGTTCTTTTTCAGTTTGTCGGGCAGCAAACTGCCGACGTACATTCTGCCGGCATTCCCGCCACTTTGCCTGGCTCTCGGCGAGTTCGTAGCCCGCAGCCGCTGGGACAAACTGCGCACCACGCGGGGAATCATCAGTGGATTTGCCGCATTGCTTGCCGTGGTGAATTTCGTGGCGTTGCCCTGGTATGCCAAGGTGCGCTCGCCGATGGGCCGGCCGGAAATTGTGATGCAGTACTTGAACGATCCGAACACGCCCGTGCTGACGTACCCGCGCAACATCGATTCCGTCGCGTTCTACACCGACCGTAAAGACTTGCAACGCGTTCGGTCGAAGGACATCAACCAGATGATTATGGATAGCCATGCCCGGCCGAAAACGGTGATCCTGTTCACCCATGCCCATAGCCTGCACGGCTTCGAGGAGACGCTGAATGGAGCCGTGGGAAATTCGGTGCACATCACCGAAACGAAATCGCTCAGTACCAAGCCGACCAATTGGCTCGACAAGTTGATCGGCGGAACCCCATGGGGCTTGTGCGATATTGCGGTGATTCAACCGAGCGAGGAATATCAGAAGAGCCACGGGATGATGAAGCAGACCCCGTGAGCCGGTTCAACGCGGGATGAAGATCACCCCTTGGCCTCGATCAAAACTGTTGAGACCGTTGGAACCGATCACCCGTTTCCAACCGGACTCGGATTCGTCCAATTTTGCAATGAGTGGATCGTCGGTGCCGACCCGCAACAGGAACGCTACGGGTTGGTATTTGGCCACGATGTCAGCCGGACTCACCCGGTACATACCCTCTTGAAACTGCAACATTCCGGCCCAGTACCAATCCCATTCTTCTTTGCTGAAGAGGTAGTAACGGCCATCGTGGGAGACCTTCCAGTTCGGGTAGCCAGCCCGGGCCACGACTCCGCCCCAGAAGAAGTTGCACACCACCGTGCCCGGCGGCACAACTTCCTTCATGCGGGCCACGGCCTCGAACGGGAAGTAGTCCATTTGCGGATCGAGTGGGGAGCGCTCGGGTGCGACGCAGTCGGCGATGGTAAACCGTATCAAACTGATGCCGACGGCGATGCTGAACGCGACCGCGAGAATCCATTTCCAACTCCGCACGAGTGGCGGCGGTGCCGGGTCACGGGGACTCGGAGCGAACGCGCGGTAAGCCAACGGGATGAGTGCGAAACCGAAGAAGCAGGCAAAGCGGTACATCTGCCAGGTGAGCCCCGCAAGCACGAGGGCGGTGATCACTTCTTCAATCTTCAATCGGCGGCCACGGAACACGATCAACACCGGCAGGATGGCGATGGCGAGTAACGCGCTGCCGCGGCCATCCAACCCGTATTGGCCCATGGGCGACAGGGCATCCCACATGAGCGGTTTCCACTCCGACACGTCCAGGTACTTCGACATCAGTTCGTTCGTGCGAGCCAGTTGGAACGTGGACAGTGGATCGGGGCAGGCGAACGACGCCGCGATGGCGAGAACGCTCAGTCCGATGAGATCCCACGGGAATGGCCCCCGTTCGGCCGGACTGCGGCGCATCCGTCGCACCAAGGCACCGATTGTCATCGGCCCGAGCCAAGCGCCCGCCGTCAGAACCGAGGGGTGTGCATTCTGCCAAACCACGAACAGAATCGCACCGACGAGCAATTTCTTCCATGGCTTCCAGTCGGCCCAAGTGAGCACCATCATCAGCCCGAAGCCCAGAAGGGCGAACGTCTGCGGTCGGATGCTGGCATAGGTGTACGACGGCAGAAAGCCGTAGAGTAGGGCGAGTGCCGCCGGCCAGCCCCAGGCCCCCGTGCGACGGAGTTTCCAGGCGACCACCGCGTAGCCGCCGATCCAAAGAATACCGTCGATGATCTGCAATAGTGGCCAGCCACCGAGTGCCCAGACTTTGTAATAGATCACTTGGGACAGCCAGCAGATGGCGACGTGGGGAACGTCGTCTTTGCCGAAAATGAACGGCTCCTGCGTCGGCAATTGCCCCGTCCGGCAAATGATCTCGCCGAGTTGGAGTTGCCAGTACATGTCCACGTCGTGGATGTACTTCACGAACAGGCTGCCGAAGAGCAGCGCAAGGGTCAGCCCGAAGATCGGGAGGCGTTCGAGCTTGGCGAGTGCGTTGGGGAGACACGACCGGAAATCAATCGACATAGGGATCGGCACCGAGGTCTTGGAGCAACTCTTGGCGTTGCTTATCGTAGTTCATCAAGTCGAGTCGCTGCTTGCGATGCTTGCGTTCCAGCCGCCGTTGGGCAATGCGGAAGAGCTTACGATATACGTTCCAATTGCGAGAACCACCGGCACGCCCGAGTGCTTCGAGCGATTTTTTCCGGGCCGTGCCCAAACCTTCGAGAAGTTGATCTTCGAGGCTGAGGAAAAACTGGGCCGTGCCGGGATCGCCCTGCCGCCCGGCGCGACCGGCGAGTTGTCGATCGATCCGCTCCGCTTCGTGGCGCTCCGTACCGATGACGTGCAAGCCACCGTTGGCCGCGACCTTCGGCCCGAGTTTGATGTCGGTGCCCCGACCGGCCATGTTGGTGGCGACGGTGACGTTGCCAAGTTGCCCGGCACGCGACACGATCACGGCTTCTTGGTCGTTCTGCCGGGCGTTCAGCACTTTGTGTTCAATGCCGACTTGGGTAAGCAACCGCGAGAGTTTTTCGGAGGCATCGACAGTACGGGTGCCGATGAGCACCGGCCGATGGACTGCCATCATCTCTTGCACTTGTTTCACGACCGCGTCGAACTTGGCCTTTTCGGTCGGGAAGACCTGATCGCGCTGTTGCACCCGTTTGATCGGGCGGTTGGTCGGTACTTTCGTCACCCAGCGACGGTAGACTTTCCGCAGTTCCCAGAAGTTTGGAATCAGCGTTCCGGACATGCCCCCGAGTTTCTTGTACAAGCGATAGAAATTCATGTACGTCACTTGCGCCGCATGGTCGGACTGTATCGTGATCGGCACTTGTTCTTTCGCTTCCACGGCTTGGTGCAGGCCATCCCGCCAGCTCCGATCCGGCATTGGCCGGCCGGTGCCTTCGTCGATGATAACGATCTTTTTTTCGTCGTTGACCATGTAGTGGTGATCGCGCGTGAAACGGTAGCGAGCTTGCAGAGCTTTCTCCATCGCTTCGATGAGTTTGTCCATCGCCGTGGCATGTTCACCGGTGGGCGGTTTGGAGTAACGGACTTGCTGCCGACCTTCATCGGTCAGTTCGATTTTGTCCTTCTTCAAATCCATTTTGTAGTGCTGGGTCACCTTCAGTTCCACCGCCACGCGGTTAGCCCACAAGTAGACGACTTGCTCTTCTTCGGTGGCCGGCCGCGTCGGGTTGGCGATGATCAACGGCGTGCGACCTTCGTCGATGAAAATACTGTCGGCTTCATCCACAATGGCGTAATGCAGGCCACGTTGCACCCGGGGATCTTGCTTGGGGCCGCCGCCCATCCAACCGCTCCAAAACGGGGCGTTGGTGGCCTGGCCGCCCCGCAATTTCATTCGGTCGCGTAGGAAGTCGAAGCCGAATTCGGAGGCCGTACCGTAGGTCAGGTCGCATTTGTACTGCGCTTGGCGTTCGCCATCTTGCATTTTCTGTTGGAGGCAGCCGACCGTCATCCCGAGCAACCGGTGCACCGGCCCCATTTCCTCGGCATCACGCTGGGCGAGGTAATCGTTCACGGTGGTGACGTGAACCCCTTTGCCGGACAGGGCGTTCAAAAACGTCGGGGCGACGGCACAGAGCGTCTTGCCTTCCCCGGTCGCCAATTCCACCAATCCGCCGTAGTGCATGATGATCCCGGCCGCCAATTGCACGTCGAACGGCTGATAACCGTGAACCCGACGAATGGCCGCGCAAGCCAACCCGAATGTTTCTGGGATCAATCCATCTAAAGTCACACCGCCACGGGCTTTACCGCGCAAGCTCATACTGGCCGCGCGGAGATCCGTTTCGTTGAGCGTGAGGAACAATTCTTCGAAGTGGCGGATCTTCGGCAGCAGCAGGGCCGCTTTGGACAGTCGGCGTGACCAAGGCAATCCGAGCGTGGAAAAGAGCTGGTTGCCCGGAAGTGTCCCCAGACGTCCCGCGACGTTGGCGATCTTGGGCTTCGCCATTTCGTGGCGTTTCGGTTCCGCTGCCGGAATCAGGTCGAGAATTTCATCCGTCGCCGAACTCATGCCTAGCCTCCGAGCTTCGTTCCGCCATTGTACGTCAACGAATGGTCGTTGGAGAGCGGTTTTGTCTCGCCGGATCCCTATTCCTATCTCTCAAGTCTTCGGAATCAGAATTTGAACGGACAGACCGATGCGATGGGCTGTTTATTCCGCAGTAGTGTTCGCCACCGGACTGGTAGCCTTGTTCCGGTACACCCTCGACCGGCTTCTCGATGGCGAATCGCACGTGTTGCTGCCATTTGTGATCCCGGTGATGCTGGGAGCGTGGTACGCCGGACTGCGCTGCGGCCTCTTCGCCACCGTCTTGAACATGGCCGTGTTGGCATACTACTTTGCCAAACCGAACTACAGCTTCCGCGTCGACGATTTAGGGGATCAGCTGCGGTTGGAACTCTACTTCGGGATGTGCGTGTTCATCAGCTTGGTCTCCGAGGCCCGGCACCGCTACCTTCGGCAAATTGAGGTCGAGCGTATCCACGTGGCACGGCGACAACGTGAATTAGAATCGGAAGTTGTGGAACGACGCGTCGCCGAGCACCGGTTGCAAGTGAGCCAAACACAATTTCAATTGATTACCGACCATGCCCCGGTGATGCTCGCCCAGTGCGACCGCGATTTGCGCTATCGTTTCGTCAACCAACCGTATGCCGAGCGGTTCGGTCTGCAACCGAAAAATGTGGTGGGCAAAACGATCGCGGAAATCCTGGGCGTTGCCGCGTACCACAAGCTCCGGGTTCACATCGACGCGGTTCTGAGCGGGCAGACGGTGGAATTCGAGTTCGACATCCCCGATACGTCCAACGAACTGAAACGTGTGCATTGCGTTTATCGCACCGAGTACGATGAGCGCGGCCAAGTGGAAGGGTTCCTGGCGACCCTGCTCGACATCACGATGCGAATTCGAGCTGAGGCATCATTGCGCGCCAGTGAGCGGCGGTATCGGGCGTTGATTCAGACCACGCCGCAGATTGTCTGGACGGCCGGGGGTACTGACACGAGTTCGACGGATTGGTGGGTGAAATTGACCGGGCAAACGGTCGAGGAAGCGGAGGGCTGGGGCTGGCTGGACGCCGTCCATCCCGACGACCGAGAACGCGTGAGGACGACTTGGACACAGGCTTACGAGCTTCGAATCTTGTACGACACCGAATACCGAATCCGGACAAACTGCGGCCTCTACCGCCATTTTTGCGTGCGCGGAGTCGCCCTATACGATGCCCTCGGAGAACTAGAAGAATGGGTCGGCACGCTGACGGATATTCACGAAAAGAAGCTCGCGGAAGCGCAGTTGCTCGACCTCAACGCCACCCTCGAAAGCCGGGTTAATGAACGGACAGCCGAGTTGCAAGCGAGCGAAGAGCGATTTCGGGCGGGGATGGAAGGAAGCCTGCACTCGGTCTATTTCCTAACGGCCGAACGCTCGGTGGACGGGTCGATTTTCGACTTCCGGTTTGCCGATCTCAACCAGATTGGCGAGCGGATGATCCGCCGTCCTCGGAGCGAGATTATCGGACAACGGCTCTGCGAATTGCTGCCGATCAACCGCACCGGTGGGTTCTTCGACAAGTACGTCCGCGTGGTGCAGACCGGGGAACCGCTGGAAGAAGAATTCTCGATACCGGTCGGCGAAGGAATCGATGCGAATTGGCTGCATCATTTTGTGGTGCGCGTCGGCGACGGCATCGCGATCACGTCGCAGGATGTGAGTGCTCGCAAGTGGGCCGAAGAGTCGATGAAAGCCTCGTTGCACGAGAAGGAAACGCTCCTGAAGGAAATCCACCACCGCGTGAAGAACAACCTCCAAATTGTTTCGACGCTACTCGACTTGCAATCCGGGCACACGGCCGATCCGCAAGCGTTGGCGATGTTTCAAGAGAGCCGGGGGCGGGTGAAGTCGATGGCCTTGATCCACGAACGCTTGTACCGTTCGCAGGATATCGCCCGGGTCGATTTCAGCGATTACGTCCGGAGGCTCGCGGACGATCTTTACCACACGTACAAGATCTCCAGCCACGAAATCGAGCTGGTACTCGAGATTGACTTTCTGCAGTTGTCCATCGATCTGGCGATCCCGTGCGGACTGCTCTTGAACGAGTTGATGTCCAACTGTTTCAAGCACGCCTTCGCCGATGTCGTCGGGGCACGCTTGCGGATTGCACTTTTTCTCGACAGCGCGGCGACCAATGTTTTGATCGTCTCCGATAACGGGGCCGGGTTCCCCGCCGACACCGACTTCCGAAACACGACTTCTTTTGGCCTACAATTGGTGAATACGCTAGTCGATCAACTCGACGGCACGATTGAACTGACATCCGATCAGGGAACGACTTTCACAGTGCGTTTCCCCTAGGCGAAGAAGTGACTGTGTGCAAGGAATCGCCATGAGCGCCGCTATTTTGATCGTCGAAGATGAAAAGATTATCGCCAAGGGGATCGAAAAGCGACTCAAAGGACTGGGCTACGCCGTAGCCGGGATGGCGTCCACCGGCGATGAAGCGATTGAGCGAGCGAGTACGCTCCGACCCGACATGATCCTGATGGATATCAACCTCGGCGGTGGGATCGACGGGATCGAAGCGGCGGGCCGCATTCGGCTCCAGTCCGATATCCCGGTCGTCTTTCTCACGGCGTTTTCGGACGACGCCACCATCCAACGGGCGAAACTGACCGAGCCATTCGGGTTCATTCTCAAGCCGTACGAAGATAAGGATCTTCAAACAGCCGTCGAGATCGGCCTGTACAAGCACAAGATGGAACGGCGCGTTCGAGAGAACGAGCAATGGCTCGCGGCAACCCTCGCCAGTATCGGCGACGGTGTGATTGCAACCGACGAGCACGGCTGCGTCCGCTTCATGAATACTTTGGCCAAACGGTTGACCGGCTGGCCGTTGGCGGACGCTGTGAATCGGGACGTGCGAGAGATCTTTAAGATCGTTGATGAAAAGACGCGTGAGCCGGTCGATAACCCCACGATCGGTGCCGTTCAAAACGGAGTGCCCACCGAGTTGGCCCCGGGCACGCTGTTGATTGATCGAGAAGGTGTCGAACGCCCCATCGACGACAGCGCCGCCCCGATTCGCGGGTTGAATGGCAAAGTCACGGGTGCCGTGTTGGTGTTTCGGGACATCACCGAGCGTCGTCGACTGGAGGAGCATTTGCGGCAAGCTCAAAAGATGGAAGCCATCGGCCGGTTGGCGGGCGGTATCGCACACGATTTCAACAACATTATCACCATCATCACGGGCTTTTGCGAATTCCTTATTGCCGATCGCAATACGGTCGCCGAGCGTCAGCAATTCGTCGGTTACATCCACGATGCTGCGAATAGGGCCGCCGGATTGACGCAGCAAATCATGGCGTTCAGCCGCAAGCAGCTCTTGGTTCCGAGCGTGCTGAACTTGAATACGATCATCCGCGATATGGGCGTCATGGTTCGACGACTGATCGGCGAGAATATCGAGTTCGTGACGGTACTGGCTCCGGATCTCGGTTCGGTGAAAGCGGATCCGACGCAAATCGGGCAAGTGTTCTTGAATTTGGCAACCAATGCCCGCGATGCGATGCCCATGGGCGGGCGGTTGCTCGTGGCCACATCGACGGTCGAATTGGGGGAGCCGACCACCCGAGATCATCCGGATGTCAAACCGGGCCGGTACGTCTTGTTGTCGATCACGGACACGGGGAAAGGCATGCCCGAGGCGGTCTTAGAACATGTTTTCGAACCGTTCTTCACGACCAAGCGGATCGGTCATGGTACCGGTCTGGGCCTCGCCACGGTTTATGGAATTGTCAAACAGAGCCGGGGGCATGTCGAAGTGACGAGTCGAATCGGGGAGGGAAGTGTCTTCCGGATCTACCTGCCCGTCGTGGATGAACCGACGACGTCAATCCACGCGGAGCTGCCGTCGAGTGTCCGAGGGAACGAGACCATTTTGCTGGTGGAAGACGAAGAAATGGTTCGGCAGATGACGAAGATCATGCTCCAGCAGACCGGTTACACGGTACTGGAGGCCGCGAATGGGTTGGATGCGTTGGCAATCGCCGAGGAGTCCAGCAACCCGATCCAACTGTTGATGACCGACTTGATGATGCCGAACATATCCGGGCGAGAATTGGCCGACCGATTGACCGCCAGCGGTCGCGTCGAGCGGGTGCTTTTTATGTCCGGGTACACCGAAGATGTGATTGTGCATCAAGATGTGGCGTCGGCCAACGCCGAGTTCTTGCACAAACCCTTTAGTTTGAATGCGTTGACGGCGAAAGTGCGCGACGTTTTAGATCGCCGCTGAGAAAGGAAGATCAACCGATTTTGAATTCGGGAATGGATGCGTCGGTCGCATTGGCCACATCGATCGCCCGTCGGAATCGACCCCGGTACCGTAGGAGTAAGCGGTCGAGTCGGGCGGTGCTTTTCTCGATACCGACGTAGGTTCGGAATCGAGCCATCTGCCCGAGCGGCAATCGTGGTTGCTTCGGATCGAACTCCCACGGGTGGAAATAGAGCACACCGGGTGCGCCGGCCTTCATCAGCTGATTGACTCCAGCCCGAAGGAATGAGAGAGGAAAAAGGCGAAAGTACCCGCCACCGGCGACGGGGAGATTCTGACCGAACCGTCGATACGTGGCCGGGGGGAGTTCCAAGATGCGACCGCGTTCCCCAACGAGCCAGAATGGGATCCGCGGGGCATTTGGAATCCCGTAACGATCATGCCGGGCTGGGAAGACGGAAGAATCGTATTTCAACCCGGATTCGGCCAAGACATCGACGGCCCACGAGGTCGTCGGGGTCACGCTAAAAGTCGGTGCGCGGTAGCCGAGCACCGGGACACCGGCGACTTCTTGCAGCGTGTTCACGCTCTTGTGCAAATCTTCGCGAAATCGCTCAGGAGTCAGGCGATGGAGTCTCTGATGATCCCAACTATGCGAACCGATTTCGTGCCCGGCCGCGGCAATATCTCGGACGAGTTTAGGATGGCTCAGGGCGATTTCACCGACGATATAAAACGTTCCCAGTGCCTCGGCACCCGCGAGTTGATCCATGAGTCGCCGCGTCGCCGCTTCCATGCGGTCGCCGTAGTCCGCCTTCATTTCGGGCGTACAATGCACGTGCGTTGCGGCTTCAATCCGGTTGTGTTCTTCGACGTCGAAACTCAAAACGACAGTCGAATTTTCACTGGCGGTCACAGGCCCGGTCTCCGATCCGGATATCCATTTCGCGGTGCTTCAAAGCCTGCAATCAGTAGTTTTCGCGTCATCCGATAATTTTGTGTACGAAATCCCTTTTCAAGGTCTAGCAATTATGGCGCGCCGACGACGTAAACGAGAACGAACCCATCCCACACGATTGCTTCGAACTAAGCGTTTGTTGATCGGAATTCTCGGGTTGCTCCTTTTCGGCGGGGCCGCTTACGGACTTCACGGTTACCAGATGCGCCGTCAAGCTGCGGTGCTCCGGGAATTGGGACGCAATTCAATCAATGAGAACGAACCGGCCCGAGCCGTCGATTTTTACAAGCAATATCTCGTGCTGAATCCGAACGACTTGGATGCGAATTCGGAGCTGTCCGCGATTTACGAAGAGATGGCGAAGGTCAAACCCGCCTACGCCCTGGATGCAATTGCGCTCCTCGAAGAGAAAGTGCTGAGCCTCGATCCGGCCCGCCATGAGGATCGTCGGAAACTCGCCAAACTCTATTACCAAATCGGAAAGTTTCCGGCGGCCCGGCAACATCTGACACAACTCCTTGCCGCCAACGTGCCAACGCTGACGAATGATCCCGAACTGCACTTCTTACTAGCCCGTTGCGACCGACTCGAAAAGAAGACCGAGGAAGCCCGCAAGGGTTACGAAAGATCGATCGCGACCAAGCTCGCTCCGCCCACGACATCGTTGGAATTGGCCACGTATCTCCGGTACGAGCTCAACACTCCGCAAGCGATTGTCGACGCGGACGCGGTCATGAATCGCCTGATCCAAGAGCATCCTCAAGACATCGAGTCTCGACTCGTCCGGTGCCGCTACCGCTTGGGGGCCGGGGATCGCCGCGGTGCCCGCGAAGATGTCGAACTGGCGTACAACCTCCCCGGCGGTGACACCAACGGCGAGATTATTCTTCAATTGGCGTCGCTCACGGCGCTCGACGATCCGAAATTCGCTCGCACGCTGCTCGAAAAAGCTCTGAAAGATCAACCGGAAAACATGGTGCTGACTCTCGGGCTCGCGGAAATGATGATTGCGACGAACTCCGAAGCGCAGGCTCGGCAGCTACTTTTAGACGCCGCCCGGAAACTACCCGACGGTGATTTGCGCTTGCTCGACGTCGGGGATCGGCTCATCGATTTGAAGAATTTTGAAGCAGCACTGACGACGGCCGCCCGACTGAACAGCGATGAGCGCTGGGTGCTCTCGGCGAATTATCTCAGGGGCCGAGTCAACGTGATGCGCGGCGACTGGCCCCAAGCCATCCCCTTGTTGGAAAGCGCCTTGCCGGCGCTGCAACGAAACACCAATTTGAACAAGAAAGCATTGTTGTCCTTGGCGGTTGGACACGGAGCCGCCAACGATTTGCCGAACCAACTGCGCTGTTACGAAGCGGCGTGGAACATCGACCCGACCTCGGTGACGGCGCAATTTGGGGTCGCCGACACGTTGGCAACCATGGGTCAGACGGCCAAAGCGGCCGATCGTTACCGCGACTTGGCTTCCAAGAATCCGCTGGCCCGAGTTCGCTATGCCAAGTTGAAGTTCGCCGAAATACTCGGGCAGCCCGACCGGAGTCGGAATTGGGACGAGTTTGAACGTGTGCTCGGGCCGAAGCCGTATGCACCCGAAATCGAAGTGCTCGCGGCCAATGCCCTTTTCTTGCAGAAGAAACCGGCGGAGGCGATTCAGCAATTGTCGGCCGCGCTGGTGACCGACCCAAAGCAGGTTCAATCGTGGTTGTCGCTAGCTTTACTCCGTGGTCTCCAAGATCCCGACGCCGGGTTGAAGACGTTGGACGAAGCCGAGAAGAAAATCGGCGACTCGGTCGATCTCCGACTGCTGCGCGCTCAAATGTTGACACGCGATCCGAAATCGTTCGATTTGCCCAAACTATTGACCCTCGCCGAGCGCGGTGTCAACGAGTTCTCACCGGCCGATCGATTTCGGCTCTACAGCGGACTTTCCGACCTTCTTTCGTCTCTCAATAAACGAACCGAGGCCCTGACGCTCTTGCAGAAAGCGACGGCGGAGATGCCGTTCGATCTGCCGACCCGACTGGCCCTCTTCGACCTCGCTAACAATCCGCCGAACCCGGCCATTCTTGACAAAACGCTCGACGAGATTCGCAAACTCGACGGTGCCGACGGTGCGGTGACCATTGTGGCCGAAGTGGCCCGCGAATTCGTCCAGAATCCCCAGCCAGATGCCGCGACCCGCGTCGCTTGGGTCGCCCGGCTGAAGATTGCCCGAGATAAACGCGAAACGTGGGGCCGTGTTCACGTTTTGCTCGGCGATGTGGCGTACATGGAAAGTCGCTTGGATGCGGCGCTCGTCGATTATCGAAAAGGGATCGACCGGGGCGAACGCAGCGAAGCATTGATCCGCCGGGTCGTGCAGATTCTCTGGGAGCGACAGAACTACCAAGAAGCGACTCAGTTGCTGGCCCGCATGACTGCGAACGGTGGTCTTCCCACCGATCTCCAGCGGCAATTCGTATTGATGCAATCGGCGCTCACGGACAACAAAGAACAGAGCCTCACGTGGGTGCGTTCGCAAGAAGTGGTGAATTCCAAGAACTACCGCGATCACCTCATCCGCGGGACGGTCTTCTTCATTTTCGGGTCGACCGACGAGGCGATGGCCGCGCTGCAACTTGCGAAATCGCTCAAAGACGACGCCCCGGAATTGTGGGTGTCGATCGTGAGGTTCTTGGCGGCGACCGGGCAAAAAGACGCTGCGCTTCAGCAAGCGAATGCCGCTGAAAAACGACTCCGCCAACCCGATGTGATTGTGCCGAACCCAGCCGCGATTCCCTTGGCCATCGGGGAATGCCGTGAGATTGTCGGGGACTTCGCAGCCGCCGAAGTCGAGTTCAAAAAAGCGTGGGCACTCCGTGAAACCGATCCGGCCGCACCCCTCAGGCTCTACGTGCTTTACCAGCGCACAAACAAGCCCAAGGAAGCGGACGAAGTCTTGACGAAGGCCATGGCCACGGGCAAAACTGAGGCGTCATTTTGGGCACGGCGGATGAAAGCGGTCGCTGCAGTTTCGGTTCCCGAAGGGTTCAAGAATGTGCCCAAAGCCGTGGAGTGGCTCGACGAGAATCTGCGGGATGGCAACAACAGCACCGAAGATATCCGGGCCAAAGCCTTCGTGATGGCCATCGACCCGTTCCAGCGCCAAAAGGGGATCGATCTCCTCAACGACACGACCGCACGGGCGCCCTTGTCGCCCGATCAAAATTTTTTCCTGGCGAAACTCTATTTGCAATCGGGACAGCCCGACTCGGCTGAAAAAGCACTGATTGAAGCGACGAAAGCCGGGCCGCTGGCTTCACCCGACCACCTGGCATTGTTGGCCCATGTGCAATTGGAGCGCAATAATTTATTCGCGGCGAAGCAGACCCTCAGTCGCTTGAAGCTCCGGGCCCCGAACACGTGGGACACCCAATATGCCGAAGCCCGATATCTCGCTAAAGATGGCCGGCAGGCGGAAGGAGCCAAAGTGATCCTCGGCTTCCCGTGGCCGGGCGACGCGGTTCAAAAAGTCGTCGGTTTAGGTCGAGCGCTCGAAGACATCGGCAGCTTCGACGAAGCCGAAACGCTCTACCGCGGACTCGCTAATAGCGACAAAGGCCCGACCGGGCACATTCCCCTGGTCCAGTACCTCATCCGACGCGGCAAAGGTGCGGCCGCCATTGTGATCTTGCAAGGAATCCTTCCCATGGCCCCCATCGGAACGACAGCGCGGCTCTTGTCGATCTCGGTTCGTACCCGCGTGGCAGTGCCTCTGACTGGAGCCGAGAAACCAGCGTGGGACAAAACCGTGGCCGAGATCGAAAGCTGGGTCGGGGAGAAACTGAAAGACAATCCGAAATCCGAAGAGCTTTTGACGGCCAGTGCCGAGTTGGCCGACGCCCGGGGAGCATACGACGATGCCATTGGCTTCTACACTCGGGCGGCGCAGATCAGCACCCCCGAAACGCGCGGTACCCAACTCAACAACGTCGCTATTTTGACGGCACTGTTCAAAAAAGACGGCGGTGACAGCACGTTGCGGCTGATCAACGAAGCGATTGGCCTGCGTGGTCCCTCGCCGTCACTGCTCGATTCACGAGCCATCATCCGCATGGCGTCAGGTGAATATCAAGAAGCGCTGCGAGATCTCACGATTGCTTCCGGGTCTGATCCTCGACCGGTGTTTCAGTATCACCTCGCGCTGGTGTACCACAAACTCGGCAACGCCAGCGCACGAAGCACAGCCATGACCGAAGCGAAGAAACGGGGCCTGACCAAAGCGAGTTTGCACCCCCTGGAATGGGAGGAATACCGAAAATTAGAAGAGTTGAAGTGACACCGTTGATGCTCGGCAGTTGCTTCGGGTGATTATTTTCGACTGTTCGGAACAGTTTCCCTTGACGCTGCGGGGGCAATCCTTACATTCAAAGGTTCCCAAAGAGGTTGGGAGAAGTTTGCTCAGTGTTTTAAGGCCGGGAGGCTGGTTGTGGCAGCAGCGAACGAACGAATCCGGATCCGCATGGAAGGTTATGACCACGAAGTGCTCGACCGCACCGCGGCCGAGATCGTGGACACGGCCCAGCGGACGGGTGCCGAAGTTCACGGGCCGATCCCGTTGCCGACTCGGATCGAACGGTACACGGTGTTGCGGTCGCCGCACATCGACCGGAAGAGCCGCGAGCAGTTTGAAATCCGAACGCACAAGCGGCTCATCGATATTTTGCAACCGACTGGCAAGACGATTGAAGCTTTGAACAAAGGGTTGAGTTTGCCACCGGGAATTGATATTAAGATTCGTGTGATGGGTAGCTCGAAGGGTTGAGCCGGGATCGTCCGCCTGAGTGGGGCCAGTGATTTTCAAGTTGAAGATGTGTTTTTGAACCAGAACTGCAGGGCTTCGAGTCTGCCGAATTCATGCGAGAGAACTTTCCACAAGTTCCCGCCTCGGCAACCAAGACTCGCTCACCGCAAGGTGACCGGCCCTGACCGCTGGAAACTTGGCTGGCGTTGAGCCGGTCTGCCAAGTGAATCCCAGTCGGAATGCACCGGAGTGGCCGTGAACCGGTCCTCGGGAACCGCGAGGTAGTGCGATGGTCGAAACCACCGACAAACCCACGAATCCATTCATTCGTGAAGTCACCGCGACGATCAGTGTCCCCGTGGTCAACAAGACCGGGGCCGTGGTCGGCTCGGTCGAAGTCGATCCTGCTGAATTTGGCGGCAAGATCAGCCGGCACCTGCTGCACGAAGCGGTGATCATGTACCGAGCCAACCAGCGTGCCGGTACTCACCACACGCTCCGCCGGGGTCAAGTGGCGGGTAGTACGAAGAAGATCTTCAAGCAGAAGGGCACGGGTAATGCCCGGGCCGGTACGAAGCGAACGAACAAACGAGTCGGTGGTGGTACGGCCAAAGGGCCGAAGCCTCGCGATTACGAATATCACATGCCGAAGAAGGCCGTTCGGGCAGCGACCCGCATGGCGATCTTGAGCAAGCTGGTGGACGGCGAAGCCTACATCCTCGAAGACTTGGCGATGGCCAGTCCGAAGACCAAGGATATGGCGACCGTGCTGAAAGCGATCAAGGTCGGCAAGAAGATCGTGAAGACGGTGACCGACGGTGTAGAAATGAACGTTGAGAAAGAGGTTTCGCTGTTCGACACCACGGTGTTGATCGGTACGGAATCGCTCGACGCGAATATCTATAAGTCGGGCCGCAACATAGAAGGTGTGAAGGTGCTGCCGGCAGGTGAATTCAACGCGTACATCGTGTTGAAACAGAGCCGCTTGGTGCTCACCCGAGCCGCCTTGCAGCTGTTGCGCGATAAAGGTAAGTCGGAAGCCGCGAAGTAAACCGAACTCCAGTCCGGGTCAGACCCGGTTCCACGATACAGACTCGCCGGTGAGGATTTTGCGATGGCCACGACGCGACCGAAACCCAAACGCTACGTCCGCCGCCTACAAATGCGGAAGCCGTGCGTCCACGGTGTTGCCGGCATCGAACTTCGCCCGCATCAAGTGCTTATTCGCCCGCTCGTCACCGAGAAGGGCACACACCAGAGCAGCAAATACAACGCGTACTCATTCGAAGTGAGTCCGCTGGCGACTAAGATTCAAATTGCGAACGCCGTCGCGGAACTGTTCAACGTGAAAGTTGATAAAGTTCGGACGCAGACTCGCAAAGGCAAGAAGGCCCGTTACAAGCAAGTGATGGGTGTGCAGTCCACTTGGAAGAAAGCGATCGTCACGCTCGACGTGAACGATAAGATCGACTTCTTCTAACGTCGAGTTCAGTTGGTATTTTGTCGTGACTGTTCGCTGGGCTTGTGCGACTTACTGAGGGTGATTCCGATGGGCGTTCGCAATTATAATCCGACATCCGCAGGCCGTCGCGGCGGCTCGGTTTCGGACTTCTCGGAATGTACGAATCCGAATGTCAACGCTCCGTACAAGCCGTTGTTGGTTCGCCGTAAGAAAACGGGCGGACGTAATAACCAAGGGATCACAACGTCGCGCTTCCGTGGTGGTGGCCACAAGCAGATGGTTCGTTTGGTCGACTTCAAACGGAAACAAGATGCCGTGGAAGCTTTGGTGCTGACGGTGGAATACGACCCCAGCCGCACGGCCCGTGTCGCGCTGATTCAATACGCAGATGACGTTCAAACGAAAAAATACATACTCGCTCCAGATGGACTGAAAGCGGGCGATAAGGTTCGGTCTGGCGAAATGGCGGAACCTAAGATCGGTAATTGTCTGCCTCTCTCGAAGATTCCGTTGGGTCTCACGATTCACAACATCGAGATGACTCCGGGTCGCGGTGGTCAGATCTGTCGCTCGGCCGGTTGCTCGGCGACGCTGACGAACCGCGAAAAAGAATGGGCGTTGATCACAATGCCAAGCGGTGAAGTTCGCCGGGTCTCGTCGAAGTGCCGGGCGACCATCGGCTCGGTATCGAACCCCGACCATATGAACATCAGCCTTGGCAAAGCGGGGCGTAAACGCTGGATGGGTCGCAAGCCCCACAACCGCGGAACCTCGATGAACCCGACTGACCACCCATTGGGCGGTGGTGAAGGGCGGAGCAAGGGTGGTCGTAATCCGGTTTCGCCAACGGGCGTTCCGGCGAAGGGTGGCAAGACGCGTAGCAAGAAGAAACCTTCGAATTCGTCGATCGTGCGTCGTCGGCCATCGGGTCGCTTCCAACAGCACAACGGATAATTGCGGATTTCGGATTTGAAATCATCGGTGGAATTCGGACTCGGTTTGTAGGACTTCAATCCGCAACCGAATTCTGAAATCCGAAATAGGGGTTTCGCATGGGTCGGTCACTGAAAAAAGGCCCGTACGTCGACATGCGGCTCTTCGCCAAAGTCGAAAAGATGGGCAAAAAAGAAGCCTTCAAGACTTGGTCGCGTGATTGCACCATTGTCCCCGAGTTCGTGGCCTCCACGTTCTTGGTTCATAATGGTAAGGCCTTCATTAAGGTTTACGTGACGGAAGAAATGGTCGGGCACAAGCTCGGCGAATTCTCACCGACGCGAACCTTCAAAGGCCACACCGCTGGCAAGGCGAAATCGGCCCCAGCGACCGCGAAGTAAACTCGACTCGATTGACTCGCGAACACCGAACCCCTGGCGACTGCCATGATTTATGTAGCCAAACACCGCTTCGCCGACGTCGCTCCTCGCAAGATGCGACCGATCGCCCAATTGGTGCGCGGAAAGAACATCGACGACGCTATCGAAGCGTTGAAGTTTCTGCCGAACCGCGGTGCTCGATTGAT
>JAYSYJ010000147.1:0-5175 GCA_043727675.1 Fimbriiglobus sp. | reverse complement strand
CATGTCATATAGAGGTTTGCGCTGCGAACCGCCGGGATACGTTTATAATGACTTAAGTCTATGTATGGATGGGACTTAGGTCTCAATACGTCAACACGGCCTAGAGAATCCCGAAGCGGACGGATTTATTTTCCAACAGCTTGACAACAGACGAGAACTAAGGATGGATGTTAGATCCAATCCACCTCGATCATTTGTCCACAATTTATTTGCCTTTCCTCATCTCAATGGTGAAGGTGGATGTGATACGGGACAAATGCTGTTTAAGCGGAAGCTTATTGGGAAAGTCAGATGGCGGAAACAGTCCGCAGCCGATCATGAATTTTACAAGGATGTGGTTTTTAAGGGAGATAACATAACATTGGTTAGATGGCTTCTTAAAATAGGAAGTATTCACAATGCGTTGCGATGATTGTGACATGCCAAAACCGACTGAGATAATTTAAAAATGGCGAAAACGAAACCCGAAGATACAACTCTTGTCGAACTCCAGGGCGAAGCCGAAGAGATCCGTAAGCGGCTCAACAAATTCCGCACATCGCTGAGTCGATTCTTCGTGCAAAAGCACGAAATCATCGACCTCATGGTGGTTGCGGCCGTCGCCCAAGAACCACTGTTATTGGTCGGGCCACCCGGCACGGCGAAGTCCGACTTGGTGCTGAAGTTCAAAGACGCGCTCGGCCTCGGCGAAGGCGACTACTTCGAATACATGCTGACGCGCTTCACCGAGCCGTCCGAGATCATCGGGGCGATCGACATCAAGGAGCTCCGCGAGGGGAAGTACATCCGTCGCAAGGAGGGCAAGCTGCCGACGGCGAAGCTCGTGTTCCTCGACGAAATCTTCAAGTCGAACTCGGCCATTTTGAACATCTTGCTGACCATTATCAACGAGAAGAAATTCTACCAAGACGGCGTCCCCGAACCGGTGCCGTTGCGGGTGCTGTTCGCCGCGACCAACGAGATTCCGGAACAGGGTGAACTGGCCGCGCTCAAGGATCGTTTCGTGTTGAAGGTGTTGAGCCGCCCGGTGCAAGATCAGCACTTCCAAGAGCTGATCGACTACGGTCTGCAAGGCGAAGCCCACAAAGGATTGAATCAAAAGCCCTGGATCGAAGGGCACGCGAATCTCGACGACTTCTTGAAAGCGAATCGCTACTTGACGTTCCTGTTCAGCCGCAAGACCACCGATAACCGCGGCGAGGAGCAGAACGACCGCGACGTCTTTTTCCCGAGCGATGTCTTTCGCGAGTATCAGCGTATTGTGAAAGTGCTCATCCGCGAGCACAAAATCTTCATCAGCGACCGGAAACTCGTGAAACTCTACAAACTGCTCCGAGTCCGGGCCTGGTTGCTCTCCGGTGGCACAGTCAGCCGCGACGATTTGAGGCTGCTGGCCTACTTGGGGGAAAGTCACCAAGAGATCGACACCCTGCGCGAGAAAGTGCCCGAGTTGTTGAATATCAGTCTGGATTAGGCGCGAGACAAAGTCGAGCGCGGGCCATGAATCGAGAAACACATGCCAAAACGCATTCTCATCGTCGGTGGGGTCGCCGGGGGAATGAGCGCCGCGACTCGATTGCGCCGACTCGACGAATTCGCCGAGATCGTCGTCTTCGAACGTGGGCCGTATGTGTCGTTTGCCAACTGCGGGTTGCCCTACCACATCGGTGGCGAGATCGCGGATCGGGCCAAGCTCATCGTGCAGACGCCCGAGCGGTTGCGCGCGGTGTTCAAACTCGATATCCGCGCGAACACCGAAGTGCTGTGCGTGCAGCCGAAGGACAAGACCGTCGTCACCAGCGTCGGTACGGAACAGTACGACGAACTGATCTTGGCCACCGGTTCGACCGCGGTGCTGCCGACCACCCCGGGCATCGGCCGGCCGGGTCACTTTTTCCTGCGAACGATTCCCGATCTCGATGGCATTCTCGCTTGGATTCAGACCAAATCCGCGAAGACCGCGCTGATCCTCGGTGGCGGGTACATCGGGTTGGAAGTGGCCGAGCAACTGCACCGGCTTGGGTTGGCCGTCACCATCGTCGAGAAGAATCCCCAATTGCTCAAACCGCTCGATCCGGAGATGGCGGCGCACGTTCACCTCGAACTCAAGAAGCACGGCGTGACCGTGCATTTGCAGAACCCGGTCGTCCAGTTCGACGATGCAGGGGCGCTGCTGCAAAACGGGGAACGCAT
This sequence comes from Fimbriiglobus sp., assembly GCA_043727675.1. Classification (GTDB taxonomy): domain Bacteria; phylum Planctomycetota; class Planctomycetia; order Gemmatales; family Gemmataceae; genus JALHQU01. The sequence goes on along the minus strand of JAYSYJ010000147.1, from coordinate 2,982 downwards.
CCGCGCGGATGTCGTCATCATCGGCGTCGGCGTGCGGCCGAACGTGACACTGGCGCAAGCGGCGGGTCTCAAGATTGGCACTTCTGGCGGTATCGAGGTTAACAAAAAGCTGCAAACGAGCGATCCGCATATTTGGGCCGTGGGGGACGCTATCGAAGTGACGCACGGCGCGACGCTGACCACCGCGGTGATCCCGCTGGCGGGGCCGGCCAACCGTCAGGGTCGGATCGTCGCCGATAATATTTGCGGGATGAACTCCGAATATCAGGGCACGTTGGGCACCGCGATTGTGCGCGTCTTCGACGTCGTTGCGGCTTGCACCGGAGCCAATGAATCCCTTTTGACTTCGGTCGGGATCAATTACGAAGCGATTCACCTGCACCCGAATTCCCATGCCGGTTACTACCCCGGTGCGAAGTCGCTGGCCATCAAGATTTTGTTCGCCCCCGAGAATGGCCGACTATTCGGGGCCCAAGCGGTCGGCGAAGATGGTGTCGATAAACGCATCGATGTGTTCGCCACGGCGCTGTATGCCGGGATGACCATCGACGACTTAGCCGAGTTGGAACTGGCTTATGCACCCCCCTTCGGCAGTGCGAAAGATCCGGTGAATCTCGCGGGGATGGCGGCCCAGAATCTACTCACCGGTTTGGTAAGGGTGGCCCAGTGGTACGATGTCCCGAAGTTGCTCGAAACAGGAGTGCTCGTCGATGTGCGCGAACCGGCCGAAAGCGACGGGGGCCTCATTCCGGGTTCTATGAGCATCCCTTTGGGCGAGTTGCGATCCCGACTGACGGAACTTCCGAAAGACCGCGATATTCTCGTCCACTGTGCCAGTGGCCAGCGTTCGTACAACGCCTGTCGAATTTTGATGCAGCACGGCTACAAATGCTGGAACTTGACCGGTTCGTACAAGACTTGGAAAGCTGCGCAAGGAGTACCGCTATGATCGCCACTGACACACCGTTGACAATATCGGTCGCGGAACTTGCGAAACGCTGCGAGTCCGATTCCGTGACGTTGCTCGACGTGCGGACGCCCGCGGAGTTCCAGGAAGTCCACGTTCCGCAGGCCCAGAACCGGCCATTGAACAATCTCGACCCGACTGGTCTCGACAAAGCTCAGCCATACTTGGTGATCTGCCGGTCGGGGAGCCGCGGTCAACAAGCGTGCGAGAAACTCCGTGCCGCCGGGTTCACCGCGACGAATGTGGAAGGTGGCACACTCGCCTGGGAGCAAAGCGGGTACCCCGTGATTCGTGGCCGCAAAGTCATGTCGCTCGAACGCCAAGTGCGGATCGTCGCGGGTGGCCTCGCGTGTGTCGGGGCGGTGCTGGCACTGACTGTCCATGTGTGGTTTGCGGGCATTCCGGCGTTCATCGGTGCCGGGTTGGTATTCGCGGGTGTCAGCGATACCTGCGGCATGGGGATGATCCTGGCGCGAATGCCGTGGAATCAACGTGGTGCCACTTGTTCGATATGAGGGGATTCACTTCACACGCGTTGCTCGTGGCACCGGGATCAATTTTGGCTGTGGCACTTTCACCCCGTAGACTCCGCCATGTTCCGTCCACAACTGCTGGAAACTGAAGTGCAGGAAGTGAAAGAGAACCGGATCGGGATGGTGTGCTAAGTATCGCTGCACCAGTTCCGCCATGTGGGCATCGTATCCCGTTTTGGAGTGCGTGTGATACTGACAGCGCCCATTGTGGCGACGGATGTCACCATCGAATTTCGGGCCGATGTGGTACAGCTCGTGGAAAATCGTGATCAATTTTTGTTCGAATGGTTGATCGTGAAAACGTGGTAAGCAGAATGTCACGAGGTAGCGCATTTCGACGCCGTCGACGTAGTACCGTTGCACTTGGTAGAGCATACCCCGACGCCGGATGAATACGGAACCCCCTTCGACGCGCATCGGTGTTACCCGGGCCTGCAGTCCGAAGCGAGTCTTGTTCCGCGATGTGGTGAATGTCACCAATAATAAAGCCGGGTCGATGTGGGCGAGTGTCGGGCAGCGGTTGGCAATGTCCCGGCACAGCGACCGCATCCGGGTCGAAAAATCAAAAGGGGGTTGTGCACTGTTCTTCGTCGGTTTCCAACCCCGGACGGGCACCCACTTCACCGGTAGCTTGGCTTCGCCACGGCCCCAACGGCGTTCATCCACAAATCGCGGCTTCGGAATCTCCGTCTGTTCGGTCATCAAACGATCCAGAATCGAAAGAATGTTAATGTAGGAGTCGCACCGGTTGCGGGTTCCGCCATCCGCAATTGATCACTTCCGCAAATTCGATTCAAGCTGCCCTGTCGACACAACCGATAAAGCCGGTGACACAAGTCATCAATCAGGCCCGGACGGGGGTCAGCCACCCGCCGAGAGAGGGAATCATGGGGATTTCGAAGCGACTCCTGTTGCGGGGCCTTGCGGGCACCACGATGAGTTTAAGCGTATTGAGCGGTTGCCAAACCTACACGGGTGGGATGACGCTGCCGTCGCCGCATTATCTCAAACACTACCCGCAATACTTCCCAGAAGAGCCGGCATTCCCGCTCCAGCGGGAACGCGATTCGATGCTGGATCCGACGGGGGAGATCCGCCGCGGCGCTCCGCAAGGAGCTTTGCCCGCTGCGATTCCACAACCGGGTGCACTTCCGGCACCAGTTCCGGTGATGGGTAAGTAAGTCCGGGTTGACAGACCACCGCACGGACACTATTCCGCCGTTCGCGAAGAACCGACCGACGCCGCAGGATGGATCCTCGGACGTCGGGGACACAGCATGGATGCTGCGTCCGGTTCGTCCTTCACGGATGGAGATTGACCGATGGCTCTGAAATCGAGCGCTCGGCGGAATTGGTGTCGCGGTGCCATCCTCGGTGCCGCTATTTTGGCGACCGTGGGATGCACCGGTAAAGATAAATCCGATACCGGATTGCGCAGCATGGATCCGCGTACCAAAGCGGCTCTGACGGCAACAGATGGGC
>JAYSYJ010000146.1:0-15606 GCA_043727675.1 Fimbriiglobus sp. | reverse complement strand
ATAGCAATCTTGAACCGAAGTTACTTAGGGCCACCGCTGGTCAAAGGGATGTCGTGAACCTGCGAGCCACCCGTGAAGTTGTAGGTCAGCCCCGATTGCGTTTCGTCGGAATACTTCGAAGGAATTTTCATGTACTTCTTCGCGCTATCACCCGGCATCGAAGCGACGTAACCGTGATCCGCCGGGTTGCCGGGCATATCGGTCTTCGGCGGTGCGTTTTCTTTCGGTATGCCGCCACCACCTTTGCCGCCCGCTGGTGGGCCAGGCATTCTGCCACCGCCACCGGTGGTTTTCAAATGGTCGGTGACCACGGTGACCGTGTAATCGCCGGCGGTGAGTCCGACCAAGCTGTAACTTCCATCTTCGGAGATTTCGACCGTGGCGCTGGCTCCGCCGGACTTATTCGAGAAATCGACGCGACCACCTTTGAGCGGAATACTGTCCAAAGTCACTTTTCCGGTGACTGTTCCTTTGGAGGGGCCGCAACCCGACACCAAAAGACTCGTTGCCGCCAAAAGTCCAAATACTAGGAAGCTAGGTTTGATGCCGATGTGCAGCATGAAGATTGTCTCTCGGTTTATGAGGGGGAAACTAACGGGAAGAATCCCTGACATCCGGGCGACGAACGCCCGGATGTCAGGGATATCAAGAGAATTCAAGAGACTCACCAATCGTTGCCGAGGACTTCGCCACCCGCAGGGGTCAGGGCCGCCCACCAAGTGCCGTTGTTGATGCTGCCGCGGACGCTGCGAACACTACCGTCCGACATGGCCACGAGCATGTTTTCGTGCGGGGTGCTGGCGATCGAACCGGTGCAGTCCGCAAGGCCGCCTGTAGTCATTCGCGGCTTCACCTGTGAAGAGAACGAGTGCGGACCCGTCACGCTGCCGACTTCTTCCGAAGCGATGATCGGACCCCAGTCGGGCCAGAAGTTGTCTTGGTATACACCGGTGTTACAACGGGCGAGCTTTTCCGTATACATGATGGTGTTCGAAGTTCCGTCCGACAGGCTGCGTGGGAACGACTTGTATTGACCGCCCCAGTTGCCGTAACCCTGACGGAAGATCTGGCCGTTGACGCCGTAGCTGGAGCGGGCCCAGTTTTCGCTCGTTTGCGTGTAGTCCGATGGGCAAATGTACGCCTTGACTTTTTTGTCCGCAAGATTCGTCCAGAGCGAGTAGCACTGGAGAAAGTCGTTGCGGTCGTCGCTTGTCGACGACGTGCTCTTGTAAAGGTTGTCTTGTTCGATGTACGGCAAGATGAAGAGCAAGGTACCACCGTCGGCGTTCCCCGAAGCCGGACGCGAGCTGGGATATAGCCCGATCGACGGAGGAATGTTGCCGTTGTTAGTGTCGGCGCAGCTAATAGTAGCCAGACTCATTTGTTTCAAGTTGTTCGTGCAACTCATCCGGGCGGCCGCTTCGCGGACCTTTTGCACGGCCGGCAGGAGCAATCCGATCAAAATGGCGATGATGGCGATGACCACCAACAACTCAATCAGGGTGAAGGCAATTCGCCTCCGGGAGAGTCTTACTCGCATAGCCCACCTCAAGAAATGAGAAAGAACGATAAAAAAGTTTGAGCCAAGGCGGGTGTAAAACACCGCTTCGGGAACAAATCTTGTGCGTAGACTTCACACTCTAACAAAAGTACCCGTATTAGAGCAGGCAGTCAAGAAGAAAGTGTGAAAATTTCCCCTCCGTTCCCAAAAAGTTTTCCGAATCCTGTTGCATTAGTCAATCTCTCTGATAACGTATTGTTCGACTGCAGGAAATTATGAGACTTTCTCCATACCGCTGGCTACTCGTGATCGGCTTCTGGCCGCTTGCGTTGCTGTACCTGGATGGGAGCCGAGCCAGTGCGAGTTGCGGGGATTATGTCCACATCGTTGCGAATGCAACTTCCGGTACAAACGATCACACACCCGTTCCGACCCCACCGTGTGGATGCACGGGTTCCACTTGTCAGCAATCGCCTGCAATTCCTGCTGTTCCATCACCCGACACCACGAAAACCCAGTCGCAACATTCGGACGCCATCCTCTTGGTGGATGTCGCCATCGATTCCGATTCTGTGACGAATCATTTTGAATTTGAAGTGCGTACCAGCACGGCCCCTGTCGAAACCATTTTCCACCCTCCCCGTCGCTCTTAAACCCTTTCGCAGTCTAAATCTGTCTCGCAGCTCATGCTCTGCACACGACGTACGTCTCGCGGTTAACTCCGTCGAGTCGAAATACGCACGTTGTAAATTTTTCGGTTTCCAAAAAGTAGATTTTCTTCGTTCGGGTGCGTGATTGCACCCTGTTTGTCCTCGATTTCCCCCACCCGGCGCGATTGCGTCTTGGGATTGGGCGTTCGCCCACGGACTTTTACGAACTTTCCCCCGGCCAGTTCCACCCGTGGCCGGGGATTCTTGAATCGGGTGGAACTGTTCCATCTTCTTTTTTTCTTTCCGAGGTTCTGTGCCATGACTCGTTCTCGACGAACCGCGTTCACCCTGATCGAACTGCTGGTGGTCATCGCCATCATCGCCATTCTGATCGGCCTGCTGCTGCCGGCGGTGCAAAAAGTCCGCGAAGCCGCCGCCCGGATGCAGTGCACGAACAACCTGAAGCAGATGACGCTGGCGCTCCACGGCCACCACGACGCTTTGGGCAAGTTCCCCATGAGCCGGCAGACCCCGCTCAACATCGGTCAGCCGTCCGTGTCGTATTCGGTTCACACGCACATTTTGCCGTTCATGGAACAAGACAACGTCCACAAAACCGTCGACTTCACCGTCGACTGGGCCCACGCGAATAACGCGCTGGCCCGCGGAACGATCATCAAAAGCTATTTCTGCCCGTCCGATCCGAACGTCGGCCGCGTTCCCGCCGGCTTCGCCCCGAGCAGCTATCGGGCCAACGAAGGGAGCAGCCACATGTTTCGGCACATGCCGAACAACGTTGCCTTGCCGCCGCCGAACGGGCCGTTTTTCCTCAACACGACCTCGACCATCGCCGAAATCACCGACGGCACCAGCAACACGGCCGCGTTCAGCGAGCGACTGATCGGGGACTACAGCAATTCTGTGGCCACCGAACTCGGCGACGGGTTCATCCTCTTCGGGGTCATGCCGCTGACGCAGGACGAGGCCTACGGCATTTGCCAGGGCATCGACTGGAAGAACCTGTCCTACCAGGGCTATTCGAACAACGGCGGCCCTTGGCTGGGCGGCACCTACTCCTCGACCTGCTACACGCACTCGGTGCCGCCCTTCGCCCGGCAGTGCCTGTTCCCGTCCAACTCGTCGATGGTGACAGCCGCCAGCAGCGCCCACACCAACGGGGTGAACATTGCCCTCATGGACGGCTCGATCCGGTTCGTGACCCGCAGCATCTCGGTGTCAACGTGGCGGGCCGTCGGCTCGATGAACGGCGGGGAAGTCCTCGGTAGCGATTTCTAATTCACCCCGTGGAAATTCAGACATGCGAACACTGTGCTCGGCATTCGGGATGGTTCTGTTCGGCCTGATTTCGGCCGGCTGTGGGGGGTCGTTGCCGCCGACGGCCGACAAAGAGACGGCGATCATTTCGCTGAAGAGTGCACTCGATGCGTGGCAGAAAGGCGAGAGACCCGAAGCGTTGAGTCAACGCGGCCAGTCGATTCAAATGATCGACTCCGATTGGTCGCAAGGGATGAAACTGTCGCGCTACGAGATCGACGAATCGCAGGTGAAACCGTCCGGCTTCGATCAGGGCATCCCGACGAAATTGTGGCTGGTGGACGGCAAGAAAAATCCGGTGGTTGTGAATTACACCGTCGCCACGTCGCCGAACCTCATCATCACCCGCAACTTCGCGGAATGACCCGGTCGGCCATCGAACGAGGAACGACCGATGAACTTATTTCGACTCTTGCGTTGGAGTTCCGCATCCGCTGTGATCGCAGCGGGAACGGTGCAGGCGGCGCCGCCGGAACGTGCCCCGGAGTGGGCCATCAAACTCAATGAGATTGCCTTCGGCGACCCGATGAAGGGGGGCGCTTCGCCGCTGTCGATCAGCAAGACTCATTACGGCTGGGCTGGGCTGGCGAAACAGCAACGGATACCCGAGAACGGCACACTGACTCGGGCCACATTTCAGGGGCCGGGCGAACTGTTTGATCGGCTCGACCGCGACGGCGACGGCGAGTTACGCGCCGCCGATTTCGACTGGTCGTCGAGTTCCGACTACATCCGGCAGCAGGCCACCGCGACCGCCCTGTTCAACCGGGTCAACGGCGACGGCAACGGCACAATCTCGAGTGCGGAATGGCAAGCGATGTTCAGTAAAGTCGCCGGGCCGAGTGGCAACATGACGGCGGAAGACTTGCGCAAAGCGCTGTACGTGAATTCCAGCCGCCCGAGTGTCAGCGGTGTCAATGGGCCGACGCGATTGATGCGATTGCACGGTTTCTGGAAAGGGGAACTCGGCTCGTGGCACGAAGGCCCGAACCCCGGCGACCCGGCCCCCGATTTCACGCTGAAAACGCAAGACCTCAAGACCACGATTCGGTTGTCATCGTACCAAGGCGACAAACCGGTGGTGCTGATCTTTGGGAACTTCACCTGACCGCCGTTTCGGTCCCAGTTCGGGACCCTGGAACAATTGAACCGCCGGTACCAGGATCGAGTTCAATTCATCGGTGTGTACGTCCGGGAAGCCCATGCCGCCGACGGGGCGTGGCCCCAAGCCGATGGTCAAGCGGCTTGCAACGAACTCCAGCCGAGGACGTTCGAAGAGCGAATTGGCGTCGCCCAGCGCTGCAGCAAGGCCCTCAACATGACGTTGCCACTGTTGGTGGACGAACTTAATGATCGCGTCGGCCACGCCTATAGCGGAATGCCCGACCGGCTCTACATCATTGATCGGCAAGGCAAGGTGGCCTACAAGGGCGGTCGTGGCCCGTTCGGATTCCGGGTCGGGGAAATGGAACAATCGCTGATCGGATTGCTGCTCGCACAGGGTCGGTGGAATCCCGACGAGTTCGCCCGCCAAGCCCTGCGGGGGGATCTGAACCACGATGGCAAACTGAGCCGGGACGAAGTCAAAGGGTGGATCCTCCCGCGACTGCTCCTGCCCGACTTCGAGCGATTCGACAAGGATCGCGATGGGGCACTCGACGCCGGGGAACTCAAAGATGCAGCTCAATGGTTGAACGAACAACCTGCCGCGAAGAAATGATGAGAGAAACGGAATCACAGAAGGGGGTTGTGGCGGAATCCAAGATCGTCTTTAGCGCCGCTGGCAGTTGTGAGACAACATTTATTCGCGGTGTAATATTCCTTAACACCATGTTATGTTTCCACCGCATGAAAATGCGGTGAAATCGGAGTTCCGAATTCGGACTCCTGATGATTCTCTCTTATTTTTTCATTCGGAGTTTCGACCATGAAACGCTCCAATCGTTCCGGGTTCACCCTCATCGAATTGCTGGTGGTCATCACCATCATTGCCATTTTGATCGGCCTGCTGCTGCCGGCCGTGCAAAAAGTCCGCGACGCCGCCGCCCGCCTTCAGTGCGGCAACAACATGAAACAAATCGGGATCGGCCTGCACACCTACGAGTCGGCGAACAGCAAATTGCCGCCCGGTGGTCAGGGGCTGACCGAGGGCACGCCGCACAGCATTTCGTGGTACACCGTCGGCACGAGCGAAACGCCCATGCCCGACCCGTTCGTGCCCGGCTACAAGCAGGCCTACTCGCTGTTCGCCCATTTGCTGCCCTTTGTGGAGCAGGACAACATCGCTCGCCAGCTCGATCTGAACACGCCGTACAACGCGAATCCGGGCAACATCGCAGCTTGCAAAAACATCATCAAGATTTACCTGTGCCCGAGTGATAGCCTCCGGGGCACCCCGGCGGACAGCGAAGGCTTCGGCTGCGCCGACTACGGTGCGACGCTCCACAGCAACATCAACCCCACTGCCGGGGCCACGCCGGCCATCGGCAGTCAGTTCCTGATCCCCGGTGCATTGGGTTCGCGCCGAATCGGGATTTTGGAAATCGCCGACGGCACCAGCAACACGATTGCGGTCGCGGAAGACGTCGGTCGGAACGAGAATATGGACTCGCTTTACCCGGATCCCGTATTGGTGGCGGCCGGTGCCAGCCCGAGTATGCGGAAACATTGGCGTTGGGCGGAAGCGGACAATGCGTTCGGGGTTTCGTACCCGCCGAACTATCACCAAGCCGTTTCCACATCGACCTGTTTCAAGCCGTGGAAACCGATGAACTGCGGGGCGAATGACGAGATGTTTTCGTTTCACACCGGCGGTTCCAACGTCGTCTTCGCCGATGGCCACGTGACGTTTCTTCGGAACTCGGTCTCCCCGCAAGTGCTCCGGGCGTTGATCAGCCGCTCCGGCGGTGAAGTGCTCAATTCCAGCGACTATTGAACAGTCACCACTACGGGAACCATCCATGAACGCCGTCAGTAGTCCCCCGGTCATCACGCCGCGTCAAGCGGCCGATTCGATCCGTTGTTATTATCGTCCGGCCGTCCTGTTCGCCGCCGGGCTGCTGTTGGTCGGCACGTTTTGGTTCGCCTCGCGGTACCCCCAATTGCTGAGCAAATCGCAGCACTTGGGGGACGCCTTGCCCAGCATGGCCTACGGTGGCGAACTGTTCGCGGTGACTGCGTCCGCCCCGGTCTGGGAGCGGGTGCTAGCCACCATGGGCAACTGGCTCAACAGCATGAAAATCGGGATGGGGTTCGGCGTGCTGCTCGGGGCACTCCTGCACACCGTGCTCCACTTCTATCCGCTCAAACTCGGCACGAACCGCTACCTCAACTCGGTAAAAGGGGCGCTGATCGGCGTCCCGGCGGGTGTCTGTGCGAACTGCGCGGTGCCTGTGGCCTGCGGTGTCACACGCGGTTCCGGGCGGGTCGAAACCGCACTCGGATTCTTGTTTTCTTCGCCCAACTTCAACCCGGTCGTGGTGGTGATGACCTTCACCGCATTGCCCCTCGCCATCGCGATCACCAAGTACGCCGTATTGGTGCTCGTGATTTTGGCGGCGGTGCCCGTGCTCGTCGGTTGGGCCGAACGGAGTGCCAAGCCGACAAAAGGGTTGACGGACGAGGGGCACTGCGCTGTCGATCTCAGTATTCCATGCAGCAAATCGTTGCCGCAGGTGCTCGCCGAGTTGGGTCGCATCTATCTGAAAAATGTCTGGGGCCTACTTCGGCCGACGCTGCTGATTATGCTCGGGGCCAGTCTGGTCGCGTCCATCGCACTTGTGTTGGTACCGTGGGGCGATCTTCTGGCCGACAAATCTCCGGTTACGTTGGCGCTCGTCAGCTTGTTGGCGACGGCGATGCCGGTGCCCATCGCCTTGGATGTGATGTTCGCGGGCAATCTGAACGCCCAGGGAGTATCGACCGGGTATGTCGCGTTGTTTGCCATGAGCCTCGGTTCGTACAGCATCATCCCGAGCATCTATTTGTGGCGGGAAGTCTCGCGGCGCTTGGCGGTCGCACTCTTCATGATGTTCTGGGCCATCGGGTTCATCTGCGGTTTGGTGTTTTGAATTGGTCCTTCGAGGTCGTGTCATGTCGATACGGTGGGTCGCTATTGGGTTCGTCTGTCTCGGGGCCGGCTGGCTCGGATGTGCGAAGCGGGCTGCGCCGGAACTCACGGTGCCCGAGACGGCCATAGTCTCGTTCACCGATGTGACCACGAAGGCGGGCATCCGCTTCAAACAGACCAACGGTGCCACCGGTCGCAAGCTATTGCCCGAGACGATGGGCGCCGGTGTGATCGTCTTCGACTACGACAACGATGGCAAACCCGACCTTTACTTCGTCAACAGTCGCCCCTGGCCGTTTGCAATCCCGGATATCAAATCCACGGGCAGCCTCTACCGCAACCGAGGGGACGGCACCTTCGAGGAGACTACACTCTCGGCGGGATTGAATGTTCCACTCTTCGGGTTGGGAGGTTGCGCCGGCGACTTCGATAACGATGGCTGGCCCGATTTGTTCATCACGGCGGTGGGTGGCAATCGACTGTTTCGCAACGTCCAGGGGACCCACTTCGAAGACGTGACGGAATCCGCACAGTTGAACAGCAACAGCTGGCCCACTGCCACCACGGCGGCGGAGTTCGAACGCTGGAATCGGCCGGTGTCGTTTCCGTCATCGGCGACTTGGCTCGATTTCGACGGCGATGGGCGTCTCGATCTGTTCGTCTGTCAGTACGTCAGTTGGTCGCCGGCGCAAGACCTCAGCATTGCCGCGATCTTGCCGGGAGGGCAGCGGGCCTATGTGCCACCGACGCAATTTGCGGGCTCGCATTGCAAGCTCTATCGGAATCTGGGCGACGGCCGATTCGCCGATGTTTCGAGTGTGTGCGGGATCGAGGTGAGCGAGCCGAGTGGGCCGAATGGCAATGTGCTCCCGATTGGAAAATCGCTCGGCGTCGTCGTGTGCGATCCGGACGACGACGGTTGGCCCGATCTCATGGTGGCCAACGACACCGCGCGGAACTTCTTCTTCCACAACATTCCCGATGGCCGGGGTGGGCGGACATTTGAAGAAATCGGCCTGACTTCGAATGTGGCATTCTCCGAAGGACGGCCCCGTGGCGCGATGGGCATCGACGCGGCAGAATTGGAACCGGGGAAAACCTCGGTGTTGATCGCCAACTTCAGCAACGAACCGAACTCGCTGCTGGCGGTGCGGAAGACGAAACCGTTGCTGTTCCAAGACAACGCCATGGCCTGGGGGCTGACGGCACCGAGTCGGGGGCCGATGAAATTCGGTGCCCTGTTCCTGGACTACGACTTGGACGGCCGGCTCGACCTGTTGACGGTGAATGGCCATCTGGAACCGGACATCGCCCTGGCGCGGCCGCAACAAACACAGGCGGAGCCGGCCCAGCTTTATCGGAACGACGGGACGTTCGAACTGCCGAATTTCCGGAGTGTGACCGACGCGGGCGATCTGCTGAAGCCAATCGTGAGCCGGGGATCGGCCTATCTCGATTTCGACGGCGATGGGTCGCTCGACGTGGTGGTTTCGACGAACGGTGGGGCTGCGAAGTTGTTCCGCAACGACAACAAAACCGGCCACCACTGGCTCCGTTTGAAACTGGTTGGGGATGGCGTGCGCTCCAACCGCGATGCCATCGGGGCGACCGTGGAAGTGGCCATCGGTACCGAAGTGCGACGGTTTTATTTGAGCAATGCTCGCGGGTATTTGAGTCAGAGCGAATCGGTGCTGACGGTCGGTTTGGGTGAACGAACGGCGGTCGACCGCATTGCGGTTCGCTGGCCCGGGCAGAATGCTGGAACGCAAACATGGACGGCACTAACAATTGATCGGGAACACCGATTGGTACAATCCCCGCAATAATTTTTTATTGATTCGAGGTTTTCCGATGTCCATTGAGTCCTTCGAACCCGCAGTGGTGGTGGTGAAACGAACCCGGCCGGTGCCGAAGCCGTACGTTTCCGCGATCCGACCTTGGTTGCGACCATTGTTGTGGGGTACGTTCGCCGGCTTCGCGGTGCTGGCCGCCACCGGCGCTTACTTGTCAGGCATCAGCCTGATGAACTATCTGCAACCCGGTAGCACGTATACCACTCCCTTCACCTTCTGGATGTTCCTGGCTCACGGGGCGGTCGGCCTAATCGGCACGCTGCCGTACTTGGTGTTCGGGCTGGCCCACTACTTCACCTCGCGGAATCGCAAGAACCGCAAAGCGGTTCGGCTCGGGTTGGCGGTGTTCGGCCTCGGGATCCTGATCATTCTCACCGGTGCCGCGCTGTTCCAATTCGAAGGTCTCCCGCAACTGCCGACCGGCACGCCGACTCGGTTGGTCGTCTACTGGTTGCACATTTTGATCCCGGTCATCTGCATCGCGGCGTACATCGGCCACCGTAAAGCGGGGCCTCCGATCAAGTGGAATTACGGCAAAGCGTGGGGAGCCATCGTCGGCGTCACCATGCTCGGGATGGTCTGGTTCCACAACTACGACCCGCGCGACGATGGCCGCAAAGAGTCGAAGGACGGCCTTAAATATTTCGAACCGTCGAACGCCCGCACCGCCGACGGTAAGTTCATCGATGCCAAAGTGCTGATGAACGACGGCTACTGCATGAAGTGCCATCCGGATATCGGCAAAGATCACCTGCACAGCGCCCACAAGTTCAGTTCGTTCAACAACCCCGCCTACTTGTTCAGCGTCAAAGAGACCCGTGAAGTGGGCATGAAGCGCGACGGCAACGTGAAAGCCTCGCGTTGGTGCGCCGGCTGCCACGATCCGGTCCTGCTCTTCGGCGGCCTATTTGACGACGACAGCATCGATTTTGAGAAGCACGAAGCCGGCCACGCCGGCATCACCTGCGTGGTCTGCCACAGCATCACCGAGGTGCACGGCCCCCAGGGCAATGCCGCCTTCACCATCGAAGAGCAGCAGCAGTACCCGTTCACCTACAGCGACAATCCCGTGTTGCAGTGGATCAACGGGCAGATGGTGAAAGCCAAGCCGGAGTTCCACAAGAAGACGATGCTCAAGCCGGTTCATAAGACGTCCGAGTTTTGCGCGACTTGCCATAAAGTGGCACTCCCGGTGGAACTGAACCACTACAAGGATTTCTTGCGCGGGCAGAACCACTACGACTCGTTCCTGCTCTCCGGGGTGGGCAACGGCAGCCGGAGTTTCTACTTCCCCGAGAAGGCCAAAGACAACTGCAACAGTTGCCATATGCCGTTGATACCGAGCACCGATTTCGGCGCGAAAGACTTCGACGGCACCGGCGGCCGCAAGGTTCACCACCACAGCTTTCCCGGGGCCAACACCGGGCTGTTCGAGATGTTGAAACAGGAGCCGAAGTACGCGGCGATGGCGGCGGGGTTCGACAAAACCACGCAGCTCAACACCGACTACTTAAAAGACAAGAAGCTCCGCATCGACCTCTTCGGATTGAAGAATTTCAAGCCGGATGGCAGCGTGGACGACGAATCGCTGACGGTGTTGCGACCGAAGTTGCCGGAGTTGAAACCGGGGGAAACGTACCTTCTCGAAACGGTGGTTCGGACGCTGGCGATGGGGCACCATTTCTCGCAGGGTACCGTCGACTCCAACGAAATCTGGGTCGATTTCACTGCCAAGTGCGATGGCAAAGTGATCGGCCGCAGCGGGGCGACGCAGAATCCGGACGACAGCGGCGCGGTCGACGATTGGTCGCACTTCATCAACGTCCACATGCTGAATAAGAACGGCCAACGGGTCGACCGGCGCAATCCGCAAGAGATCTTCACGCCGCTGTACGACCACCAAATCCCACCCGGTGCGGCCAACGTGGTGCACTACAAACTGACCGTGCCAGCGGACGCCAAAGGGCCGGTCGAAGTGACCGTGCGCCTGCGGTACCGGAAGTTCGATCAGACTTACATGGACTACATCTACAAGCCGCTGAATCGGCCCGCGCCGAAGCTGCCGATTGTCGACATGTGCAGCGACACGATCACTCTCCCAATGTCCGGATCGACCGGTGTGGCGGCGCAAACGTCGCCGATTCAGCCGGCTTGGCAGCGTTGGAACGACTACGGCATTTCGTGTTACCTCGAAGGCGGCATGGGGAACAAAAAGGGCAATCTAAGGCAAGCGGAAGTGGCCTTCAAAAAGCTGCTCACATTGGATGCCAAGGATGCCGTCTGGCACGCCCACGCGAACTTGGCTCGCGTCTACATCGACTTGGGTCAACTGAAAAATGCCGCCGACGAAGTGACCGCGTCCGGGGCGTGCGATCCGCCGGCACCGTGGTGGCTGCAAGCGTGGTTGTCCGGGTCGGCCCTGGCGGAAAATGCCAGTTCCAAAGCCGACTGGGAAGCGGTGGCCGCCCAGTTCGCCAAGATCGTCGAACCGGGGAATCAGCCCCGGGAACGGAACATGAACTTCACGAAAGATTACGTGGTGATCGGTCGGTTGGCCCAGGCCTATTTCCGACGTGCCCAGTTGGAAGCTCAAGGCACCGCGGTGCAGACGGAATTCTTGATGAAGAGCGTGGCTACCTACAAACAAGTATTGAGCTTCGATCCCGAAGATCTGCTGGCACACTACGGGTTGAACCAGTGCTATAGCTTGTTGGGTGCGAGCGCGCCCAACGGCATCAACCCCGTCGAAGGGACACTCGACGAAGTCCGACAATTGACCTCGGCCACAAACGCGGGATCCCTCGCCGAACGGACGGAAGCCGCGTTGAAGTTGAGCGATTCCGTCGGCAAGCTCGGTCGGAAAAGACCGGATTCCTCGGCGCCGCGCTTGAAACCACTGCAAGAAGCGCGGCTCAAGCTCCAAGAGGTGTACACCGCCGAAAACGACCCGATGGCGAAAGCCGCGTTCGCGATGGCGTTGTCGTCGATCCACCGCGAACTGCATGCCCTCTTCGTCCCAGATCCACTCGCACGCTCGGCGGTGGTGAAGTACCGGGAATCGCACCCGGCGGCGAACGCCGCGGCCGAAGCCATCATCATCTATCCCACCAACCGCACGGGGGCACCGGGGTTGACACCCTGATAAAATCTCACCCTTGTTTCCACCGCAACTTCGCGTCGGCGATGGCAGAATTGTTCCCCTCGATGGTCAAGGGGGGGAGCACGCGGTAGATCGGGGCGCGGGCGTGGCGGTGCGTTTCCGTCCGGAGGTGGGCTAGCAGATGGTGCCCCAGGCGGCGTTCGCGTTCGGCCCGAAGCGAGGCGATGTCGATGGGGGCGATCACGATCTTCTCACCGGGGCCGGGGTCGGCTTGGGCGAGCAACCGGCCGTCGTAATCGACGACCATACTGCCGCCGGGCCAGGAAAACGGCGGGTAGTGTTCGAGTCGGGCACCCTGATTCGCGGCGACAACGTACGCCATGTTTTCCAGTGCCCGGCAGCGGTTCACCGTCGTCCACCAGTCCATCGGCGGCGTGGCCCCCCACGGATCCATGTACGCCGACACGCGGATCAAAACTTCCGCCCCTTGGAGTGCCAGTTCGCGGATCGCCTCGGGGAAGAGCCAGTCGTAGCAGATGGCCGCCCCGAGAATACCGATTTCCGTCTCGGCCACAGGGTAAAATGGTTCGGAGTAGCCCGCCACATCGTGCGGGCTGCTGTGAACCTCCCAGGGAATCCACGGGTTCACCTTGCGATACTTGTAAAGCAACCCCTCCGGCCCGATCAGACAGGTGGTGTTGAAGACGTGGCCCGGATACTGGGCATCGACTTCGAGAAAGGTGCCCGTCTGAATGAACAGATTCCGTTCCTTCGCCTTGCGGTGGTAGCGTTCGGTCTGCTCGTTCGGCAGCGTCACCGCGAGTTTGTCGTGCAGCTCCTCGACCGTGTGATAGATCGGGGCGGCGTGGGCGAACTCGGGGAAGACCACCAAGCGGACATCGCCAAACGGGGCGTAGCCGAGCGCCGCTTGGTCGATCATGGCCAGCATTCTGCTGACGCGGCCCGGCAGCTCATCCCGGGTGGCCGGGTTCGGGAAGTCGGTTTGGATTGCGGCGGCCAGATACCGGAGCGGAGACGCCATGGATCACCCGGATAAAAACTCTGTTGAACGAATCGATTCTCTCAGCGTAATGACTAGCACCCGAGTCCTTATCAGGAAATACCGCCGATGAGCCGCCTTTTCAAAATCGTCACCGTGCTGCTCATCCTCGCCGGCGTGGGCTACGGTGGCTACTTCTGTTACCAGGCGTATCTCGCCTCGAAAAAAAAACCGGATCAAGTGGTCGATGTCGGGGCGACACTCAGTCGGGTCGCCCTGCCGGTACCGGAGGTGACGTTCACCGATGTGACAGCCGCTGCGGGGATCCACTTCACGCATTTCAGCGGGGCCACCGGCAATAAATTACTTCCGGAAACGATGGGATCCGGCGTCGTGGTGATCGACTTCAACAACGACCGCAGGCCCGATCTTCTCTTCGTCAATAGCTGCCCGTGGCCCGGCCAACCGCAACCGGATAAACCGCCGTGTCTCGCGTTGTACCGCAACAACGGCGACGGCACTTTCACCGATGTCACCGTGGCGGCCGGCTTGAATGTCTCACTCTACGGCGTCGGGGCGTGCGTCGGCGATTTCGACAACGACGGCTTCGAGGATCTGTTCGTCACCTGCGTCGGCGGGCACCGGCTGTTCAAAAATATCGACGGCAAACGCTTCGAAGATATCACGGCGAAGGCCGGGGTCGCCGGGCCGGGGATTTGGCCGAAGGACGAATCGAGCGAGGCCTTTCTCAAGCACGCCCCGCCGATTCCTTTCGGGACTTCCGCCACGTTCATCGATTACGACGGCGATGGTAAACTCGACCTGTTCGTTTGCCATTATTGCACTTGGTCGCCCGCAATCGACCTGAGCATCAAGTCGACGCTGACGGGTTTTGGCCGCACCTACCAGCAACCGACGTCCCTCGAAGGGAATCAGTGCAGTCTGTACCGAAACAAGGGCGATGGCACCTTCGAAGACGTCAGTGAGGTGGCCGGTGTGCGTGTCACCGAGGTCGATGGAACGGACGAAAATGCTCGCAAGCGATCCGTCGGCAAGTCGCTCGGAGTGATTCTGTTCGATGCCGACGGCGACGGCTGGCCCGACTTGCTCGTGTCCAACGACACGGTGCGCAATTTCTTGTTCCACAACGTCTCGGACGGCAAGGGCGGTCGGCGATTTGAAGAAAAGGGAATGCTCTCCGGCGTCGCGTATGCGTTGGCTTCGGCACGCGGGGGAATGGGGATCGACGTCGGCGAATACAAGCCGGGCCAGCAAGCGGTGATGATTGCGAACTTCGCCAACGAACCGACGACGTTCCTCGTCCTCATCAACAAAGCGCGGCTGTTATTCGCCGATCAAGCCGGCGCCATCGGCCTCGAAGGGCCGAGCAAAGGGCCGCTCAAGTTCGGCAGTTTCTTCTTCGATTACGACCTCGACGGCTGGCTCGACATCCTCACCGCCAACGGCCACATCGACCCGGACATCACCAAGTTGCAAGAAAAGCAAACGTATCAACAACCCGCGCAACTCTTCTGGAATACCGGCGACGTGTTCGAACCGGTGACCGCGACCGCGAGTGGGCCCGATCTGTTCAAACCGTTGGTCGGCCGTGGCTGCGTCTATCTCGATATCGACGGCGACGGCGACTTGGACGTGGTGCTGACCGAGAACAACGGCCCGGCGAAACTGCTCCGCAACGACCAGAAGACCGGCAACCATTGGCTACGGTTGAACCTGCAAGGCGACGGCGTGAACAGTAACCGCTCGGCAATCGGTGCCGAAGTAACAATCGAAGCGGGTGGACGCACCTACCTGCGGACGGTCGCCGGTGCCCGGGGCTACCTCAGTCAGAGCGAATTGACGGTGACCGTCGGCCTCGGGAAGACCGAGACCATCGACAAAGTGACGGTGCGTTGGCCCGGGAAGAAGGGTGATTCGCAATCGTGGACTCAACTGAAGTGCAACACCCTGTATCGGTTGAAACAAGGTGACGCGAAACCCGCCATCGAGACGTTCGGCACGAAATGACCAGCGTCCCCACCTGGCGGACGAGTCTTCGAGGCCGGATGTCCGAGGCACAATTTTACCAGTGCGCATT
>JAYSYJ010000145.1:0-5216 GCA_043727675.1 Fimbriiglobus sp. | reverse complement strand
AACTGAACGGCTTTCAGCGAGAAGCGATAATCGGCAGGATACTGCTTCAGGCCGATGTCCACATTTCGTTGTGCGACATCACGTTGATTCCGGTCCATCGCCACGTCGATCATCAACACGAGGACTTCAATGTTTTTTGCCCACGGCTCGTCAGCAGTGGATGTGAGAACGGTGGACGCTTTGTCGATATCACCCCAACGCATGAAGTACTGCGCTGCCGCTACCCGTACCTCGGCAACATCTCCGGCTTTCTGCACGAGTCGGGAAATCTCACTCTCTGCCAGGTCTGGTTTCCCTTGTTGTGTTCGCAGAAAAGTGGCATATTGTACCGACAATTTCGCGTCCGTCGGAGCCACCGTCACCGCTTTTTGAAACCAGATGTCGGCCGCATCGAGTTTCTTTTCGCCGATCTCGACTTCCGCTTGCTGGCGAGGCATTTCGGGGTCGTCGATCCCCAGTTGTCGCATATCGACGAGATAATCTCTTGCCTCTTTGTACCGTTGAAGATCCAGACACAATGGTACGAGTGCGCGGCACAATTCCCCTTCGCGAGGCGAACGTCGTGCGGCATCGCTCAGTTTCGTATACGCGCGGAAACGATCTTGTGGGCTTACTGCCATTTTGTAAATCAATAATGCATACCGAATGCGCGATTCATCATGGGACGGGTTCAACAAAATAAAGTGTTCGTAAAACTCGAGCGCGAATTTTTGTTGGCCTGCCTCCTCAAGCTGAATGGCTTCGGAGTACAACATGCGCGACGTTCGACGGAGTTGATACGCATGCAGAAAATGGACGCCGACAGCAAGAACCACCATACCGAAGATGAGGCTCAAACCGAGCTTGAAGTTCAATCGCTTCTGGATTCGCATGGCTCGGTTCTCTCCGTCGCAAGTTTACGATAATTCTTACTTGGTAAAGAGTGCGCGGTTGACACTCGGCATGAAGATCGAGAGGAAATCGTTGAGCGGCAAATCGTCTTTTGGTGCGGTGTCTTTCGTGCCGAGTGGGCGAATGACATACAGTTTGTGTAAAACATTCTGCGTCGCAAACTCGATCCGCGGGTTATTGGCTGCCACCCACGTTCCGTCGGTCGTCCAACCCCATAGAACCGTGTACTGTTCGACCGGGGAATTGCCTTTTTCAAACCGCGTCGTCCAGAAGCGAGCGGTCAATTCTTCATAAGGCAACACAACCGGTTCGGTAGCCATCTGGAATCCGATACCCTTGAAGCAAATATCGGGGGTATGAACCGATATCGGACCCGGCTTGCCACAAACGAGAAGTACCGAGACGACTTGATTCGTTTCTTTTCGCGTGTAGGTACGCATCACGTGCCCCGATAATTCCGCCATCGCCACCTCTTCCCGACTCAGTTCGCGATCCGTACTTTCCCAATCGCCGATGGTTTTTGGCAGTTTCCCCAATTGCTTCGCCGCCACGTCGAGCGCATCCGAATGCACCCAGCGACCCGTCCACAGGCCTTCGCCGATGCCGAATGCAATGGCAAGAATCCAAGCCGAAATCCACAGTGCGATTCGCATTCCGTACTCCGTTTATTTGCCGCTCAATTCAGCTGTGCGAGCGGGGATTTTAGCGACCGTTCCAATTGCACGTTCCGGCTCGATATCGAGGATCAATCGGGAAACGACTTTAATGATGACCCAGAGCATCCCGAGTGCGAGTGGCATCATCAGCCAGCCGGCAAAGTCGTGAAAAACACGGTCGGCAAATTCGCGACTAACCAACTTGTGGAGTATTCCCGTCGATGTGATCCGGATGATGTTGGCGAGCAGTGCAACCGGAATCGTACTCGCAAGTACGATGACCCTTTCGTACCAAGGTCTTTTCATGAGAATGGCCACAGCGGTCGTCAGCGCGAGAAAAATCATCACCATACTCAGCCCACTACACGCTTCGACGACGCCGAGCCGGATACCATCTCCCATGCGGATGGTATTCCCCTCCGCAACCGCTACGAAACCGACAGTCTGGAGCAAGTATGTGCTGATCGACGTCGCGACCCCTTGTAAGGGGTGGGTGAGTGCAATTTCAAACCGGTACGGTAAGGGCATCATAAAAACGAGAAATGCGACCGCAGGCCAAGCCCAACGGAAACCGCTTGTGCCGTAGGCAAGAATCGCAATGCCGAGCAGTACGGGCAAGAGCGACAATGACGCGAACCAATCGTTGTAAATAAACACCCCACCCGCGCGAATGGCTAGCCCGACAACGACGCATAACAGCCCGTAACCGTGAGATCGACGTGGACCGAATTGCAAGTACGCGCGACGCGACCATAGCAAATATACGGCAAACAGTGGCACGAAGTAGCCGTGCGAATAACGCGGGTCTCGATCCCATTTGACCCACATGCTCGCCCAATTTTGCCAATAAACCCACGCGACTACCGCAGTGGTAATAATCCCTATGGTGGCAATCTTATAGTCTTGCACGAAGAACGACCGCGTGGGCTTTGGCTCTTGAGTGGACATAGGTTTCTACGAGTGGTTTCAGTTTATTACTGGCAAACGCATTGTATCGATATCTGAGTTGGTTACCATATTCTGCGCGAAAACCGCAATCCGCCCCTCGTGTCGTGCCGCGTCAGCAAGTTATCGCTCACATAACTGACGCAAGGATCCAGCATTGAAAAACTTCCCGATTTGGCGGGGATGGCACGGTACTTCCAAACGGGGAATATCTCGTCGAAAACGATCTTCGATGATGTTTTGTAACCGTCTGGTGCTTTCTCCCTCACAGGCTTTAGCGATTTGAGATTTGTTTTAACCCGCGAAACTAGGTTCGAGCGAATTTCTAACGACCCCATTCGGCAACTCCGTGAATGATTTCCAGATTAGGGTGTTTTCCCTGTATTTTTAGCGGAAGTCGTCAGACTTCTAACGCGGCATTTTCTCGCACCAAACTCAAAATACAAGCGAAATAATCCTTCAAGGCGTGGCCTTGCGGGTAATCTCTGAGAATCCCTCGCATATTTTTTAAAGTAGTCGCAGATGATTCACACAACTCGCGTAAGCGTGCCGCCCTCCGGATTTCGAGAATGAACAGTGTCAAATCGAATGTCAGGTTTTGAATCGCACAATTTCGAAACTTGCGATGCGAGATGGTACGACGTCGAGTGCAAGCAAAAGACCGAGGCCGAGTATGCCGAGCAAGAGCGAGCGCGGCAATAAAAGTGCTTCCACTGCAGGGCAAGGGAGTTGGGCTACGAGGTCCATTGCCCACCCACAATGCCGGCCTAAGTGACGTGTGGCGAGTGGCGAGACGGAATTGACAATTTGGAAAGCGATGCGGCTTCGAGAAATGCGAAGACGGCCTGCGCAACCGGTGCGCGCCGAGATGGATGAAGAGCACCGGTCACAACGGTGGGTTAACGCTCACCGCCCTATGAAGTTCCTTGGGCGGCATTCTAGCACTCGCCGTATATAACGACGTGTTCGAGTTTGGCATAAAGCTCAAGCGGGTAGTGGTAAGTGAAATCCCACACTTGGTAGTCCTGGCCCTGAAGCATGCCGGGACCATCGAACCACGTCTGGAACGTCTGCGGTGGCATGACGGGGAACGGCGCAGGTAGCGAGACTAGAGGCGGGACGTTGGCCAGCGGATTGCAAACACCATCTTTGAGGATGAAGAACACATGCCAGATGTCACGGCTATGGGTGAACTCCGTCTTGACTAGCGTGCGGAAGTGAAGCTTGCCATCAGGGGACAGGGTCACGACAGCGTCTTTCATCAGACCATCACCAGCCTTGAAGATGTGCGAACCGAAACCGAATGTCTTGGCTTCGGTTCGTTCGTGCTGCATTCTCTCTAACTTGAACTCGTTTGACATACAAATCCTCCGGTAGATTGTGTCACGGAACGCAACCGACTAATGGTGTCGTGGTTGCCGAACGACCTAGTTCAGCGGCAATGGGAACCGAATGAACTACGAATTCCAGAAACCCTATACGCCCCCATCGATTGCTTTATCGCCTGGTTCGATGTAATTACGCCACTCTTGCATGAGTGCTTGTTGCGAATCTCTACTTCTTCACTCTCTCAAATGTGTCGCTCAAATCAGCTCTCTTTAGGGTGTTGTTATCATAAAGGAGAGCTGGTTTTTTATCACCATCGAAGTATACGTTTTTGCCTTCGATCCTCCACATTCCTTCTGATGACACTAGTGGTTGCGGCATACTTCTCCCGTAAACAGTGTATTTAAAAGTGCTGTCCGCCGCAAAATCAAATCGTGAGATCTTATTTGCGCCAACATCCTCCCACGAGCTACCCGCAAGGGTATCGACGGGGTTACCCTTCGGGGCGCTTTCGTCGTAGTAGAGCTTCTTGTTGGCTGCGTCGGCCTTCACCACGCCGTCCGCCCCAATTTTCGGCCTCTTGCTGTCGATGAGCATCGGCCCCACGTCCACCCAGTCCGGCTTCACCCACTTGATCGTCCGGTCCTGCTTCTCCACGCGACCCACCAGGATTGCCCGATCAGGGTCCACCAACTTGCCGTCAGGAGTGGTCACCTGGATGTGTAGGTGGATCGCTGTGCCATTCAACGCCTTCCCGCTGGCACTAAGGTTGCCAGTCTCGCCGAGGATCGTATCGGGCTTGACCGCTTGCCCCGGCTTCAGTCGGACCTCAGAGGCGTGGACGTACTGCACGATGTTCCCGTCCGCCATCTGGACCGCGACAAAGCCCGGACGGCTGGCCAGCACCATGCCGTACACCCCGGCGGTGAACTCGCGGGCGACCGGCTTGCCGTCCGGCCCGCGACTGGAGATGTCGATCGCTCCGTGGTAGACGGCGACCTCGTTCTCCTTCAGCCTGTACTGCGTCTTGTCCTCGGAGTCGGCGCGGGGCCACACTGGCCCCGTGCTCCGATCCGCTTTCCCGTCCTTTGTCCCAGGGTAGGCGCGAAGTTCCGACGGCTCGGCCGTCCGCCTATTGGTGTTGTCGCCGAGGCCGAACATCTTCGGATCAACTTGGGCATCCTGCGCGGCCACGCGGGACGGCTGTGCCCACAAGGCAACGGCGGACGCCACGACGAACAGCACCTTGCGAGTCATCATCGGAACACCTCTTGTCTGCCGCCGAACAAGTGTTTATCCCAATCCCTAAATGAGATAAACAATTAATTCTGAATATACAGATGTGATATTACCGGCCTTCGGAATGGCGTGTCAAGAATTTTCTTGCTTTCCGACAAA
>JAYSYJ010000144.1:0-5221 GCA_043727675.1 Fimbriiglobus sp. | reverse complement strand
GCGCCACGCGGCTGAGCATCTCGCTGGATCGCGTCATTTGTTTGCGCGGCAACGGCGAAGCGATCCCGCAGAAGCCGTCGTACTGTTTCGCTTCGAGTTGGAACGCCCCGTCGCGGTAGTCGATTTTGAGGATGTGCGTTTTGACGCCGTTGAGTTCCCGCGTAGCGCTCGGGTCGAGTGTAGCCCAACCGCGTTCGGCATACGCTTTCCACAGGGGGTTCGCCGGATCGCTCGGTGCCGCGAGGTCGACGATTTCGATTTCCCCTGTCGCGCCGTGCGTACTTTGCAACGCGGCCCGAATCTCTTTGCCGAGTTGTTCGCGGAACGCCCCGGAGAACACGGGGTGCCGCGACATATGTAACGCCACGCGCCAACGGTACGGCTCTTTCGCCTCTGGGTCCAGCAATTTTGCGGCACTGCCTGGTTGCGCGTTTGCAATTGCGGCCAGAAAATAAATCGAAAGAATCGCGAATACGTGTCGGATCATAGCAGTTCCTTCGCGTCGAGTTTGCTAATCTAATGTAACCACAGTGTACCGCGCCGACGACCACTTCACCCAGCGGCTCGGAGACACTCCCGAGACGCCACCATGATGAACCCGAAGATGATGAAGCCGGCGCAGAGCTACCAGGTTGCCTTCGAAGTGTCGATCCGCGCGCCGCGCGACCGGGTCTGGACGGCACTCACGGAGGAAACCAATAACTGGTGGCCGAAAGACTTTTTCTCCGCAGAGAACCCCGCCGGGTTCGTGATTGAAGGCCAACTCGGTGGCCGCGTTTACGAAGCTTGGAACGGCGGCGGCGGCGTGTTGTGGGGCACCGTCGTCGTTTGGTCGCCAGGTTACCGGATGACGTGGGCGTGCGAAATGTACCCCGACTGGACCGGCCCCGGACGCTCGTTCGTGACCTTCGACCTCGAAGAACGCGGCGTCGAAACGATCGTGAAAGTGCAAGACTCCGGGTTGTGCATCAACGCGAATCAGGCCGCGAACAGCCTCGGCAGCGGCTGGCAGCGACTCATCGGCACGCACTTCAAAAGCTACGTCGAAGCCGCCATGTGGTCCGCACCCGCCAACTTCAACTCCGGCCAACTCTCCGGACGCTACAACGACGGCAGCATCACCCCGCCCCCCGGCTTCATGGGGTAAATGGGGATCGATACGAGATTTACCAGCGGATACACGGTTAACTCCGTATGTCCCGAACCAAGAAATTTCTGAGTATCAGGTGGAAAATGCAAGCATCCGAGACGAAACTCCGACATTTGATTGAAGGAGCGAAACAGTACGTAGTTCCACTTTTTCAACGACCTTACAGTTGGTCCGAAAAACATTGGAAAACGCTCTGGTCGGACGTAATCGAACAATCGCGGCACGATGATGGTCGGCCGCATTTCTTTGGCTCGATCGTAACCGCACCAGCAAAGTCGGTGCCGCAGGGTGTTGGCAAGTACCTCTTGATCGATGGACAACAACGAATTACCACCACTCAGGTTTTGCTGGCCGCGATTCGCGACTTGGCAGGACGCTTCGATGACACGAAGCTACGGGACAGGATAGACGGGCAATATCTAACGAACGCATATGAGGAAAACGACGAACGACTGAAGGTACTGACTTCACAAGATGATCGTCTAGCTTTTAGCGCGATTATACGCAAAGGTGAAATTCCGGAAAGTCGTTTGGGTTCATGTTACAAATTCTTCATGTTGCGGCTGGAGCGATTAAAGGCAGATCAACTGGATCCTATTCATATTGCTGTCGTGGATCGGCTATCGCTCGTGAGTATAACATGCGATGAGCACGACAACCCGCACCTTATATTCGAGAGCCTCAATGCCAAGGGAGAAAAACTCACACCTGCTGACCTGATACGGAATTTCTTATTGATGCGAGTGCATGTCGAGAATCAAGAAAGACTATTCAAAACGTACTGGCTGCCCATTCAACAATCACTTGCCGGTGATCTGACTGAATTCGTACGACACTTTCTTATGAAAGAAGGAAAAATACTCAAAGTAGCAGATGTCTATTTCGAGTTGAAGGATCGGTTAGCAAATTCCACCCCGCTCCAAGCGGAAATGTTTTTACGCGAACTGCATCGCCACGGGATGCTCTATTCGAAATTTGTCGATTCGACGCGAGAACCCAATTTTGAATTGGCTGGGCGGCTCGATCGTATTCGCCGTTTGAAAGTCACAGTGGCCTATCCATTTTTGCTTCGTGTTTTCGACGCTTACGACAAAGGGTCACTCAATCGTGAACAGGTATTGATGACGCTCGATCTGCTCGAATCCTTTGTGATTCGTCGTTCGATATGCAACATGGCATCCAACCAGCTTCGGCGGATGCTGCCTCCGGTTTTCGATGCTGCAGGCGGAGGGAGCGCGGTATTTGTCGATAATCTTCGTAAACATCTGGGTGGAAAGCGTTGCCCGAACGACATAGCTTTTGCCACTGCTCTTGCGAAGGAGCCGCTTTACTCAACCGCAGAGAAAAATACACGACTGCGGTTGATTCTTGAGAGATTGGATCGATCGTTCAACCATAAAGAGCAAGTGGATCTCTCGAAAGCGCAAATCGAGCATGTTATGCCACAAACCTTAACCCCCGAATGGCTTGTCGAACTTGGGGATTTGTCAGAAGAGGAAGCATCGAGTCTGCTTCATACACTCGGGAATCTTACGCTAACAAAATACAATGCGGAGTTGTCGAACAAACCATTCCAGATCAAGAAGAAAGAGTTTTCAAGGAGCCACTTCGTATTAAACCGATACTTTGCCAATATCGATAGATGGTCGCCGGATGCGATTCGCCAAAGGGGCTACGATCTTGCGAAGATTGCGGTTGGAATCTGGAGCGACGTTGGTCGTGAAAGTTATCTGACAGAAGCAAAGAAACAGTCGAGCTATATTTTGGCAAGTATTCGATTTCGCGATTCGCAGCAAGTTGTAACGAACTGGAAAGACGGGTTTGTCAAATTGCTACAATATTTTGACACTTGTATCCCTGGACTACTTGTGAGAATCGCTACCGAAAAATCTTTGCTGGCAGTACTCGACCTCGACAAGGATCGCTATCGTCGTTCCAAAGTCCAAATCGGTGTCGTTTTTATCAACACACATGCCAGTGCAGCGCAATTACAAGATTGGTGTCGCAAGATCGCAAAAATTGGATTGATCAGCGGATGCGATTTTGAATTTATCACAAATGAACAGAAATCTGTTTAGTACGGACGCCAATAGATAGCCAGTGACGATCACACTGAAACCGAAGCAAGTTAGAGAGATTTCACTGGCAATCGATCAGCGAGTCGGGATATGTCTTTGCCGAATCTGAAATTAGCCGCGACGCGGAGTCCTCGTAGCGGAGCGCGTGCGCGTCACCCATATTCGATGGTTGTCTGGACATTGAGTGAAGACTACACGCTTCGTTACGCATGCGCGTCGCGGCGAATTGAACCAAAAGCCGGATGATCCGAAAACACCTTCAACAGCCACTTCGCATCACCTGGGGGTAAACGCGTTGACCCTGTCCGTTTTTTGAAATAATATAAAGCTATTGCTACTCTCCCCGGACATAGGGTTCTGGTCTTATGGTGTCTCTCAGACAAGCTGGTAGCTGGATTGGTTTTCTCTTTGCTTTCGTAACCATTCTTACCATCCCGGTATCGGTGCGGGCCGAAGACTTAAAGGATGTCCGTGGTGTAATCACACGCCAATGCTTGTCTTGTCATGGGGAGGATGCGGAGAAGGGAGCGTTGCGGCTGGATCAACTCTCCTCGGACTTAACGAAAGACGATGTTTATCGGCAGTGGTTGCGAGCCTTCGATCGCGTCGAAAGTGGGGAGATGCCGCCGAAGGAGTTCGGGAAACTACCGGAGGCAGACCGTAAGCTTTTTCTGGCATCGTTGAAGAAGCCATTGATCCTGGCGGAATCGGCTCGGGCTGTCCCATCAGTTCGGCGGATGAACCGAGTCGAATACGAAACGACGCTGCGTGACCTCCTGGGGTTGCCGGGCCTTCGCGTGAAAGAGACGTTGCCCGAAGACGGTCGGCAGCACGGTTTTGACAAAGTGGCCGGGGCACTCGATATCTCGCCGATTCACATGGCGAAGTATCTCAAGGCCGCCGATTTTGCACTGCGGCAAGCCATCAATGTGCCATCCGAGGCCGTTAAGTCGAAGGTCTGGCGGGAGGCAGCGGCAAAACAGAATTCGGCACAGGCGGCCATCGCTACCCATACCGGCGTGCCGATGAACGGGCGTAACCTCGCTTCGGGGTTGAAGACCCACATCGTCGGGAATCCCAAAGACGACTACGGCAACACTTATCGTGGTGCGACCTTCGGTGGCGAAGCGGAATCTGTGGCCGTGCTGACCGGTGTGACGGCACCCCACCTTCCGGATGGATTGCAGATCGACCGGTGGAATGTCCCGACAGCCGGGTTGTACACCGTGCGGTTTTCGCTGTGGGGCCTGCGCTGGTCGCGGACCAAGGCCGAACCCGCCGTGCGAAATGACATTCGTCGGTTCATGGCATACGGCGCACCGTACACATACGATGCGGCAATCAAGCAGTGGCTGGGGACGCCCGTTGCGGAGACCCTGGAACTCGTCGGCAGGGAAAATACACAGTTTTACGGCGACGCCGAGGCGGTCCACGTTATTCGCGCGTCGGTGAAGGGCGTGCCGATCGGCTACTTCGACGCCGTATCGTTGAAGCCGAAAACCCACGAGTTCAAAGTCTATCTGAACCCCGGCGACCGGATCTCGTTTCATGCGATGACGCTGTCGGCCTCCAGCGCATCCAACTACGTCAGCCAAGAAGGCGTCCGCAGCTACGAAGGGCCAGCTATCGCCTACGACTGGTTCGAGGTCGAGGGGCCGGTGGTCGACCAGTGGCCACCCGCAAGCCGGAGTCAGCTATTTGGCAGCAAGCCGACGGCCCAGTGGAACGAGAAGCCCAAAGCCGGAACTGTGACGCCGCTTGGGCCGGACACGGTGGCACTCCTGCTGAGTTTCGCCGACCGTGCGTTCCGACGCCCTGTCGCAAGAACCGACATTGATCCTTACATCCAACTCGTCGAGCAGCAGTGGGCACGGGGTCAATCGTTGCAAGAAGCCTTGCTCGCGGGCTATCAGGCGATTCTCTGTTCGCCCGATTTCCTCTTTGTCGGTCTCGAGGGGGAAGGGCGTGACGGCAAGGACAAGTCCGCATTTGC
>JAYSYJ010000143.1:0-15865 GCA_043727675.1 Fimbriiglobus sp. | reverse complement strand
CGTTTCGACGAAAGCGTTCCCGTGCGAAACGCGGTCGATACCGCCCTGCAAACCTTCAAAAAGAAATAGTTCAACGAAAAAGGGCGACCCCAAATCGGGGTCGCCCGTCGTTTATTCCGCACTTCCCCGAACTACTTTTTGAGTTCGAGCTTCACTTTGTGAACGTACAAGTTGCGGTCGAACTCGTTTTCTTTGTAGGCGTCGTTGGTGAAGGCGATGCTCAGTTTGGCGTCGCCCTTTTTCATCTTGGCGACGAAGGTGTATTCCTTCGCTTCATTCATGGCGAGTTCGAAGTTCTCTTTCACCACGACGTCGCCGACTTTGATCGTCATTTTGGCTTTCATCTTCTCGGCTTCGTCACCCGACGCTTCGATGGTGATCGTGTACTCACCGTCTTCGGCAATCTTCACCGTCGCCACGGCTTCGCCTGCGGCGTAGAAGGCGATTTTGGCGTTGCCCTCATCCAGAACCACCCCTTCGGCCGGAAGTTTGAAATCCTTCAACTCGATGCTGATCGCTTCGGCGGCGACCGCAACGCTAACACTGGCCACCACGACAGCCACGGCTGCGACAATCATACGCTGGAACATGATCGAACCACCTTCTCAAAATGAGGGAACAACTCGGGCGAATGCCCACAGACACCAGACATGAACGTCGTCATTATAGGCACAACCGGCCCGCGCAACGAGAGCGCAGTAGAATTTGGATATCGAAACGGATGTTGGCGTTTTGATCGGCGTCTCGCCGGGTTTTGCTCAAAATGTCTCCGGCGATCACGATCCACATTCCAATGCGAAACGCGAATCAAAGTCAAAGTGCCAGAATCCGTTAACCCACCCGTACAATTTCACCATGAAACCGACCGTCTTGATCATTGACGACGAAGAGGCCATCGCGTGGGCCTTGCGGAAAGCCTGCGAATATCAGGGTTATCGGGCCGTGGTGGCGCCGTCGGCCGAAGAAGGGCTGAGCAAAGCCGAGACCGAGCAGCCGGCTGCGATCTTCCTCGATGTGCGCTTGCCCGGCATGGACGGCTTGACCGCCCTCAGCCAACTGCGGCGCTCGAACCCCGATGCGGCCATTTTGGTGATGACCGCGCACGGGAATCTTTCCACGGCGGTCAAAGCCGTGGAGGGCGGTGCCTTCGATTATTTGGCGAAGCCGTTCGACCTCGACGCCGCCATGAGCGCGGTGGAACGGGCCGTGAAACGGGGGACGAAACAGGCTGAAATTGCCGGCGTCCCACTGCTCGACGACGAGATCATCGGCAAAAGTCCGGCGATTCAAAATGTCTTCAAGCGGATCGCCCTGGTGGCCCCGACTAGTACCTGCGTGCTCATCACCGGTGAGAGTGGCACTGGGAAAGAATTGGTGGCGCGGGCCATCCATGCGAACAGTCCCCGGCGCGACAAACCGTTCCTGCCCGTCCACGTGGCGGCACTCAATCCGAATCTCGTGGAAAGTGAACTGTTCGGGCACGTGAAAGGGGCGTTCACAGGGGCTGACCGCTCGCGGCCGGGGCTGCTCGTCCTCGCCGACGGCGGTACTGTCTTCCTTGATGAACTCGGTGATATCCCACTCGGTGTCCAGGTGAAATTGCTCCGGGTGTTGGAGCGGCAAGAGATTCTCCCCGTCGGTGGCGTCGAGAGTCAACGGGTGAATGTGCGCATCGTTTCGGCGACCAATGCGAACCTCACCGATGCCGTGGCGGAAGGGCGATTCCGAGCCGATCTGTTCTACCGGCTCAATGTTTACCCGATCCATCTACCGGCGTTGCGGGATCGCCCCGACGACCTCCCCATCTTGGCCGAACACTTCCTCCGGCAGTTCGGCAACCCGTCGTTGGCGTTATCCTTTGATGCCTTGCGAGCAATTCAAGCCCGTTCGTGGCCAGGGAACGTCCGCGAGTTGAAGAATGCCCTCGAACATGCGGCGATCCAAGCCCGGGGCGGGGTGATCCTCGCCGAGCACCTCCCAGAGTCGGCCGCCGGGGCGGAGTCGCCGAAGAACAAACTCGCGCCGCTCGTGGTCGATTGGGTACGGCAACAGGTGCGGTTGGCCAACGGAGAACCGACGGAGTTGCATCAATTACTTCTGGCCGAAATCGAGCCGGCATTGCTCCAGGAGGTGCTCGGACAACTGGATAGCAACCGTTTGGCAGCCGGGAAGTGGCTCGGGTTGGCCCGCGCCACCGTGCGGAAGATGATCCGGAAGTATCAGTTGGAAGTCACCGACATCGTGGATGATGGGGATGATTCGGAGGGGTGATCCAGGGGTCTGGCAAATCTTTCTGGCGGTCGATTTCGGCCCTGAAAGGGCCGTTCCATCAGCCCAGGTCGAAGGTCGAGCAGCGACCGGAGGCCTGGGTAAAACGATCCGGAACACGGAGACGCCTTGAAAGGGCGATTCAAAGGACGCCTTCGAACCGTCCCTTCAGAACGGAGGCCGTTTTCCGGATCGGGGTTCCCAGGCCTCCGCCGGCGGCGCCGGCTCCGACCTGAACTGATGGAACGGCCCTTTCAGGGCCGAAATTCTCCAGATCCGACCGCCAGAAAGATTTGCCACACCCATGACTCAGGGGTCGAGGGAAAACGCTTGCAGGACTCGCTGCGGTAGACTAAGATTACGCCACCTGCCAGGCATCCTCTCTCCCTCCGAATCAACATGTTGCGAACCGCAGTCTTTTTCACCGCGCTGGTACTTGTGGGCAGCGGGGCTGCACAAGCGGCCGATGGTGTCACACTTTTCCCACCGATTGTCCGACTCGATGGGGCTGGTGATCGTCAGCAACTCGTCGTGACAGACACGCTGAACGGGAAGACCACTGATCGGACGGGCGATGCCGTTTACGCCACGGGGGCGGCCGGTGTGGCCGTCGTCAGTCGTGACGGGATTTTGACGCCGACCGGGAATGGCGATGCCATCATCACGGCGACGTTGAATGGGAAAGCGGCGAAGATCACCGTGACGGTGAAGAACGCCACCGTCACCAAGCCGGTGACGTTCGAGAGCGATATCCAGCCCATTTTGACGCGGATCGGTTGCAACGCGGGTGCCTGCCACGGCAAAGCCCGTGGACAAAATGGATTCCAACTTTCCCTGCTCGCCTACGACGATGATTTTGACTTCGCCGCCATTGCCACCGAAGCTCGTGGCCGGCGGATCTTCCCGGCGAACCCGGCATTCAGCTTGTTCCTCCGCAAAGCTAGCGGACAGACGGCCCACGGCGGCGGTCGGAAGTTGCCCGAGGGCGAACTCTCGTACCGGATGATCGAACGCTGGATCGCGGCCGGAACTCCGCGGACGCCAACCAGTTCCGCGCGGATCGAAAAAGTCACGGTGTTTCCGGACAGCCGATTGATGGGCTTCAAAACCACCCAGCAACTCGTGTTGACGGCCCATTATTCGGACGGCAGCACCCGAGATGTCACCCATCTGGCTCAGTATTCCAGCAGCGAAAGTGCCTATGCGGCCGTCGATGCGACGGGCAAGGTCAAGGCGGGCCCGATCGCCGGCGAAGCGACGATCATGGCCCGCTATGCCGAGAAATTTGCGGTGAGTTCGGTTTTAATTCCGTATCCCGGCTTGACGACTGATAGTTTGTATAGCAAGCTTCCGGTGAAGAATTTCATCGACGGCCACATCTGGGCCAAACTGCAAAAACTGAATTTAACACCATCGGATGTGGCCGGGGATGCCCCGTTCTTTCGCCGCGCGTATTTGGATGTCATCGGCCGTTTGCCGACCCCGACCGAAGTGCGGGCGTACTTGGTCGACAAGAATCCGAAGAAGCGTGAGAAGCTGATTGACGACTTGCTCGACCGGCCCGAATACGCCGATTTCTGGGCCAATAAATGGACGGATTTACTGCGGCCAAACCCTTACCACGTCGGCATCAAGGCGACGTACAACCTCGATCAGTGGCTCCGACAGAGTTTCCGCAAGAATCAACCCTACGATCAATTCGTGCGCGAACTCATCTCGGCGAAGGGGAGTAGTTTCACCAACGGCGCCATGGTGATGTACCGCGATCGCCGTGATCCGGGCGAACTGACCACGTTGGTCAGCCAGCTCTTTCTGGGGGTGCGACTCGATTGCGCGAAGTGCCATCACCACCCGTTCGAGGTCTGGAGCCAAGACGACTTTTACAGCTTCGCCGCGTTCTTCGGGCGCATCGGCCGAAAGGGCAACGGGATCTCGGCCCCGATCTCCGGGAGCGAAGAGACGATCTTTTCGGTACCGACGGGTACGGTGAAACATCTGCTGACGGGCAAAGCGATGACGCCGACCCCGTTGCTCGGCAAACCGCTCGACATTCCCGCCGATCAAGACCCACGCCGCGTGTTGGCCGATTGGGTGACAGCCCCGGAGAATCCGTACTTCGCCAAAGTGATCGTCAACCGCGTTTGGGCCGACTTGATGGGCCGGGGAATCGTCGACCCCGTGGACGATTTGCGGGCCACGAACCCCGCGAGTAACCCGGAGTTGCTCGAAGCGCTCGCCATCGACTTCCGCAAGAATGGCAACGATCTGAAGAAACTGATCAAGACGATCACCGCGAGCCATGTCTATGGTCTTTCGACGACGCCGAATGACCGCAATGCCGCCGACTTACGGAACTACTCGCGGCACTACCGCCAGCGTTTGCGGGCCGAGGTGCTGCTCGACATGGCCAGCGATATCACCGGCGTGTCGCAGAAGTTCGATGCGATGGCGCCGGGTTCCCGCGCGATGGAAGTTTGGACGGCCCGGTCGCAATCGGACTTTTTGGATAGCTTCGGTCGGCCCGATCCGAACCAAGATCCCCCGTGCGAGCGGAGCGCGGAAACGACCGTCGTGCAGGCGTTGCACTTGATGAACAGCCCGGATCTGGCCCGCAAAGTCACCGACGACAGCGGCCGCTGTGCGACACTGGCCAAGACCACCAAGACCCCCGCCGAGGTGGTCGACGAATTGTATTTGTTGGCCTACAGTCGATTCCCGACCGATGCGGAACGCAACGCCGGCGTGAAACGATTCGATCAACCAAAAGCGACCCGCCGCAGTGCTGTGGAGGATTTGATGTGGGCCTTGCTCAACACCCCGGAGTTCGTGTTCAACGATTGAGCGGGTGGTACAATGGACTATCTGAATAGATGAGATGAATCGAGGGAAATGCTATGCAGACTTGGGCCACTAGACACCCCGCACTCGCTTCGGAGTTGGAACTGCCGCAACAATCTCCCGTTACGGCTACAAGAAACGACAAGCCCGATGAGAAAACTTGGAGTCAGCAAATTGATAAATTGCTGGTTATCCGGCAATTAGAGGACGACTGGGACGGACAAGGTTCCCCGGCCCCCACTGTTGAAGTGGTCGATAGTGCATTGGTGTTGGCCATCCTCTTGCGTCAAGACGGGGTGATTCCACCCACCGGGATTGTGCAAGGCGTGGTGGGCGAAGTATTGTTCGACTGGCAATCGGCAGACGGGAAATACGTGGAAGTCGAAGTCACCGGCCCTTACAAGGCCGACGTTTTCATTCATCAGCCGGGACGACCGATCAAACATTTGCAATGGGAGGCCGTGCGAGTTACCGGTGTGGCCTTATGAAAAACGAGGACGAACCAGTTTCCGCCGATGAGAGCATCGTCAGGCTGATCTGGCGGGAGTTCCTTCGGCCTGGCGAAATGGTGCCGATCCTGCCGGTCGCATTCAAACCGCGGGCGAACGAAACGGAAGGGGTCTCGGTATTCCGACTGGCCTGCTTGAACAAGCCGATGGACGCCTTGACCGCGATGCTTCCTGAGAAACGTGGCGGGTATGCCATCGCGGTTTTCCCGGTCTCTGAGTTGTACGCTTTGGGATTGAGCGTGATGCCGGCGAAAATCGATAGCGTACCCGGCCATGCGCTGATCCCGGAATTGAACTTTGCGGCCGTTTCAGCTGACACGTCAGCTTGGAAAGTCATTCAGTTAGCATTGGCGCAGATCGCCGCCCGGAACCTAATTTTGCCCGGTGATTCGCAGTCGTGATGAAGTTCAATGCTACGTTTTCCTGAACGCGAGACTCTTCAATGACCATCCGAAAAAACTGTGCCGGTGTCACCCGTCGTGATTGCTTGCAACTCGGTCTCGGCACATTGCTTGGCGGAGGCCTGCTGACGGCGCTGCGTGCCCGTGGAATTGCGGCCGAGACCGTCAACAACCCGGTGGCCAAGGCCAAGTCGTGCATCCTCATTTGGCAGGATGGCGGGCCGTCTCACTACGAGATGTTCGACCCGAAGCCGAATGCCCCCGCCGAGTACCGCGGTGAATTCAAAGCGATTGCCACAGCGGTGCCCGGCGTTCAGTTTTCGGAGCATATGACGAAGCTTGCCGCCGGG
Source organism: Fimbriiglobus sp. (assembly GCA_043727675.1). Classification (GTDB taxonomy): domain Bacteria; phylum Planctomycetota; class Planctomycetia; order Gemmatales; family Gemmataceae; genus JALHQU01. Next base: position 9,499 of record JAYSYJ010000143.1, on the reverse strand, counting down.
TTCGGCAAGTTCGCCATGATCCGATCGATCCGCCACGATCAAGGGAATCACGGGGCCGGCAACCACTATATGATGACCGGGGCACCGCCGCGGATCCCTGTCGGGTGTGGGGCGTTCGTCAGTTTCCATCCGAGTATGGGATCGGTCACCGCCGCCGAAAAGGGGGCGCCCGCCGGGTTGCCCGCTTACTTCGGCCTGCAAAGTATGACGCGCTCGGGCGGGCCGAACTTCCTCGGTGCCAAGTACGCGCCGTTTGTGGTGGCCGAAGATCCGAACAACAAAGCTTTCAAAGTCCGCGATGTCGCATTGCCCGAAGGATTGACCGGAGAACGATTCGCCGGTCGGACGCAAGTCCGCAGTGAAGTCGATCAGTTCAAACGGATCCTGGACAAGGCCGCAGGGGATCCGGCTTTGGCTCTCGACGATCATTACAAGCAGGCCTATGACCTGATGAACTCGAAAGAGGCCCAAGCCGCTTTCGACATCGGCCGCGAACCGGACAAGGCCCGCGAACGCTATGGCCGCAACGGTTTCGGTCAGCGCTGTTTACTGGCCCGACGGCTGGTCGAAGCCGGCGTGCCGTTCATCACGATCAACGATGGTGGCTGGGATCACCACACGAAACTATTCGAGACACTGAAGACCCGGTTGCCGCAGTGGGACAGCAGCGTCTCGGCACTGATCGAAGATCTCGGCCAACGCGGATTACTCGACAGCACCCTCGTGATCGCCCTCGGCGAGTTTGGCCGCACCCCGCAGATCAACAAAGATTCGGGCCGCGATCACTGGTCGAACGCCATGAGCGTCCTGTTCGCCGGTGGTGGCACGCCGGGTGGCCAGGCGATTGGAACCACGGATGGCAAAGGCTTTGCCGCCGTGGAACGGGTGCTGGCCCCGGAAAACTTTGTGTCGACCGTATATACGAAGCTCGGCATCGACCCCAACAAGATGCTGTACAACACTCAGGGCCGCCCCGCACACTTGGTGAGCGACCCGACCCCGATCAAGGAACTGATGTGAGCATCAAAGGGGTTTAAAACGAATTTTTGAACCCCTTTGATGCTGCGGATTCGGCCTGCTCGCCTACAATTTCCCCACTATGAAAGCGGAAATCGTATCCATCGGTTCGGAGATCACCTCCGGCCAGAATCTCGACACCAACGGCCAGTGGCTCTCGCGGAGACTCGCCGAAATGGGCATCCCCGTCGGCTTCCACACGACGGTGGCCGACGACTTCGCCGACAACGTGCTCGTCTTCCGCCAAGCGTTGGAGCGAGCCGACATCGTGCTGAGTACGGGTGGACTCGGGCCGACACTCGACGACCTCACCCGCGCGGTGTTGGCCCGAGTCGCCGGCGTCGGGCTGTACGAACACGAGCCGAGCCTGTCGCGAGTGCAAGAGATGTTCGCCAAGCGTGGCCGGGTGATGCCCGAGCGCAACCGCGTGCAAGCTCAGTTCCCCCTAGGTAGCGAACCGATTCTCAACCCGATTGGCACCGCTCCCGGAATTTGGATGCCATTCGGCGAGCGGATCGTCGCGGCGATGCCGGGTGTCCCGTCAGAAATGTTCAAGATGTTCACCGAGCAGGTGAAGCCGCGTTTGGCGAACTTGGGTCTCGGCGGTGGCGTGTTCCTCGAACGCAAAATCAACACGTTCGGAGCCGGGGAATCACAGCTCGAACAGATGCTGGGCGATGTCACCAAACGCGGGTCGGTGCCGGAAGTCGGCATCACCGTCAGCGACGCTGTGGTCTCCTTGCGGATTTTGGCCCATGCACCCAGTCTCGCGGCGGCCCAAACTCTCATCGCCCCGACGGAAGAGATCATCCGCGAGCGACTCGGCAAACTCGTCTTCAGTGCCGATGCCGTCGAACTTCAAGACGTGATCCTGCAACTGCTGATGGACACCGGGACGACCGTGGCCACGGCCGAGAGCCTGACGGCGGGACAGGTGGCGAGCTCGTTGGCCAAAGTTCCCGGTGCCAGTGCCCACCTGCTCGGTGGAGTGGTGGCCTACACGAACGGCGTGAAGATCCGCGAACTCGGTGTGCCCGCGGAACTGATCGACCGTCACTCGGCTGTCAGTGGCGAAGTGGCCAAAGCGATGGCGGTCGGGGTGCGAGCGAAGTTCGGCACCGACTACGGGTTGTCGACGACGGGCTACGCCGGCCCGACGGGTGGCACCGATGGCCAACCCGTGGGCACCGTCTTCGTGGCGGTCGCCGATAGTGAGGGTTGCGAGGTGTTCCCGTTCTGCTGGTTCGGCACCCGCACGGAAATCCAGAGCCGCACCACAAAGATGGCGTTGAATGCACTGCGGTTACGACTGCAGACAAGAATTTAGAATTTTGAACCGCGGAGACGCGGAGACGCGGAGAAAGGCAAGAGAAGGGTCGTGGAAATTGCTAATCCGGCTGCTGGGGTTATTAGTGCGTCCCGTGCGTATAAAGCACGCTGGTGTTGTTCGAGTTGCACGAGAAGTTTGCCAAGAAAGGCACGGTGTGCATTTGGACTTTGCCCACGATTCCAAGTCGGCGATTGAAATGATGGAGAAGCTTTTGAAGGACGAGAAGAAGTGAGCGAAGTCCGCCATCACGCCCGCTGGGGCCATTTGCTGTTCTGGCCGACTCTGATCGTTTGGACATGGAAGCTCGTCGAGCCGAACCCGGTGCCCGAAGTCATCGGCGATTGGCTCGACGCGCCGATGAAGTTCCTCATCGCCAAGAGCGCCCACTTTTCGGGGTATGCGTTTCTGGCGTTCGTTCTCGGAATGTGGGTGCCACCGCGGCGGCCCGCCTTGGTGCTCGCCTTCACGCTGATGCTCTTCCACGGCGTCGCCACCGAAGTGATTCAGACGATGGTGCCGAACCGGAGCGGCCGCGACACCGACGTGATGATCGACTGGGCCGGCATCACCACGGGCATGCTCGTCGGCTGGCGCTTCTGGCGGAACTTGTGGCGGCGCGACAGTACGCATCCATAAACTAGCCTTATGTCCAAGATCGCATTCCGATGGAATACGGAACTCGAGCCCGATGACCTTCGCCGAGCGTTTCGAGCCGGTGCGCGCTGCGTGCGCTACGACTACGCCGTCTCGTGCGTTGTGTTGACCATGCAATTCCAGTCGAAGGTTCACCTCGTTCGAAGCTCCGACGGGTTATACGGCCGGGGCATCCCGTACATGTTCGTGAGCTTGCTCTTGGGACCGTGGGCATTGCCTTGGGGGCCGCTGGTGACGATGCAAAGCATTTGGGATAATTTCCGGGGGGGGCACGACGTTACCGAGGAAATCACCTCTTGGCTCGATGCAGAGGCCCCGCAATGAGACTTCTCGCCTCTCTGGTGGTGCTCGTTTCCAGTTCTTCGGCGTTCGCGGGGATTTTCAGTCCGAACGAGCCATGCCCGTTTGAAATCTCGCCCGATGGCACGGCCAAACCACTCCCACTCAACGTCTTCAAGTTGTTCCTCAACGACCGCTTTGCGGCTCTTCAACCAACCAGCCCGGATTTGCAACCCGGCACTGTGAACACGCCGACATTCAAGGGAAGTGTTCTCCAGCGCCTCCGAGCCGCACCGGCGGCACCGAGTCGCGCGGAGATGGTGGGCCTCAGCGCCGACTTGCTTCGTGCCGGTCGTGCCGGCGATGTGATTGAGCTGTTGAAGCCGACACTCCGCGATCGCACCCTCGATTACCGCTTGCTGGCCCATTTGTCGTTGGCCCACGCCACACTCGGCGACTGGGACTTGGCGTTGTTGCGGCACGCCAACGCCGTGGGTGATGGCGAGGCTCCGACGGAGCTGAGCGGAACCAAACCCGAGCCGTTGAAGTGGATGCTCAAAGTCGACCGCACCTACACCCGACCGTGGCTTAAAGCGGCCCAACGCGACGCCAACCCGGCCACCAAAACGACCGACCCCGATCTGCTGCCGTTGTTCAACATGGACGCTCTGCCAGCCGATGCTGTGGCCATCGTGCAACAGATGGTGCTGTGGTCGCCACGCGATAACAACCTGCTTTGGTTACTCGGCGCGGTTCACTTGGCGAAGGGCCAAACCGAGTCGGCATTCGACATACTCGAGCAGTGCCGCGAACGCAAAATGACATGGCCGAAATTCCGGGTCGATCACGCCAAGGCCGAGGCGTTGTACCGAGCGTTGCCCAAGCCCCCGGCGGACGAATTTTTGGTGCCGACCGTCGAAATCGTCGAAGACGAAGTTCCGAAGCGCGGCTTATTTGCGGTGGTCGACCCGACCCAATTCGCCCTGGCACTCGGTGGATTTTCCGTGGTGCTAATCGGATTGTTCACGTTGCAACTTCGAAAGTGGCGGCGGAAACCCTCCTAGCACGATACAAAGCGCGACGGATGTCAGAATCATTTCAAAATAATTCGACACTTCGGTTAAAAAGTAATTATCATGCGGCCATCAGAAGTAACCTTCCGTTCGAGGTCTCTATGGTTCTCCGCATCCGCTGGGCCTTCACGTTGATCGAACTATTGGTGGTGATCGCCATCATCGCCATCTTGATCGGCTTGTTACTGCCCGCCGTGCAGAAAGTCCGCGATGCGGCGGCCCGGATGCAGTGCAGCAACAACCTGCACCAGATGTCGATCGCGGCCCACAGTTACCACGATGCCAACGAGGCGTTCCCATCGGCGTGGATGAACCCGACTCCGGCCAAAGTGCATTTGGGCGTGATTCAAGATCCGCCCCTCAACTCCGCCCCGAAATTCACGAACCTGCTGGTGGAGTTGCTCCCGTACATCGAGCAGGGCAACTTGCAAAAGAATTGGGACTTCAACGACATCAACCAGAACCGTGGATCGGACGGGTGCGTCGCGTCGCAAGTGGTCAAGATCTTCATCTGCCCGAGCAGCATCATCGCTGCGAATCCGAAGTCCACCGTGTCCGGGAACGTGTACGGACTCAACAGCTACGCCGGCGTGGCGGGGCGTTACTCGTTTCGGGCCTTCACGGGGAGTGCCTTCACCATCAGCAACGACGGCCTGTTCTACATCAACAGCCGGGTGAAAATGACCGGGATCACCGACGGTACCAGCAACACCATCATGTTCGGCGAACGCCAGCATAAAGATCCGGCGTTCGATGCCATGTACAAGCACTTCCCGATCCTCGGTTGGAGCGGATGGGCCTGGTGCGATCAAGCCAACGCCGTCGGCGACTTCCTCGTGGGGGCGGCGCAACCGATCAATTGGAACATTCCCGTGGGCAGCACCGGGGCGAATAGTTCGAGTAACCCCTGGGTGCAACAACGCCTCAGCACCATGGGCAGCGGCCACACCGGCGGCGCCAATTGCGGGATGGCCGACGGGTCCGTTCGATTCGTCCGCGACTCCACTCCGTTGAAGATCCTCCAAGATATGTGCACCCGCGCCGGCGGTGAAGTGGCCTCGTTGGACTAACTAACAAGATTTTTAACCGCCGTATTCCAAGAGTATCCCCATGAAAATTCGGATCCCGAACTTCGTTACAACTATGGCTCTGTTCACGTGCGTTGGCTGTGGCGGATCCGCGGCGTCCGTTCCTCTGACTGGCACGATCACCATCAACAAGAAGGCCGAGGCGAATCTGCTCATCCAGTTCAGTTCGTTGACGGCAACCGGCGGGAAAACGAGTACGGGGAGTGCCACGTCGACCGAGGGAGGCAAGTTTGAAATTTTGGGCAGCGATGGCAAACCGGGACTGCCACCGGGGGACTATGTGGTGACCGTGGTCGATCGGAATTTGGAAATGGAAGACGACGAACTCGGCAAAGGGAAACGGATTCCTCCGAGCCGGGTGAATCCGAAGTACTTGGCCACCGACGGGAAAGTGAACCCGCTGAAAGTGACGGTGGAAGCCGGAAAAGCGAGCTACGAATTGGTACTCGATTGAATCGGTTTGCCAGGGTGCCTAACATGACCCTTCGGTCGTATTCTGACCGGATTTCAGACCGCCACCCCGCACCCGGAGTTTGCACCGATGGCCGTTCACGTTCAAAAAGAAGCGCCCGCGTTCACCACCCAAGCCGTCGTCCATGGCGAATTCAAAGCCGTGAGCTTGGCCGATTACAAAGGCAAGTACGTCGTTCTGTTCTTCTATCCGCTCGACTTCACATTCGTCTGCCCGACTGAAATCATCGCCTTCAGCGATCGAATCGACGAGTTCGTCAAGCGGGACACCGTCGTGTTGGGTTGCAGCACCGATAGCCGCTTCAGCCATAAAGCCTGGATCGACACGCCCCGCACCAAAGGTGGCCTCGGCGAACTGAAGTACCCTCTGCTCGAAGACCTCACCAAGTCGATCGCCACGAATTACGGCGTGCTCATCGAAGGGGTCGGCGTCGCCCTCCGCGGTCTGTTCGTGATCGATAAAACGGGGATCGTCCGGCACATTACCATCAACGACTTGCCACTCGGCCGCAGCGTCGATGAGGTCCTGCGCTTGATCGATGCCTTGCATCACTTCGAGACGCACGGCGAAGTCTGCCCGGCCGACTGGAAGCCCGGTTCCTTGGCGCTCAACCCGAAGAAGGCGAGCGAGTACTTCGAAAAAGCGAACGCCAAGGCTTAAGATCTCAAACAAGATTTTGAACCGCGGAGACGCAGAGACGCGGAGGAAGAGTTAAGATTTTGAACCGCGGAGACGCAGAGACGCGGAGAGAGTTACTCAACCCGAAGAAGGCGAGCGAGTATTTCGAAATGCGGAGGTAATATCGGCATCGGAAATATTACCAAACTTTGCCTCTCTCCGCGTCTCTGCGTCTCCGCGGTTCAAAATCTTAACTCTCCCTTACTTTGCCTCCTTCTGCGTCTCCGCGGTTCAAAATCTTACCTCTCCCCTGACTATCAGAATGAGTTCCGATGACAGTCATTCCGGACGACTTGAACCGACTGGTTGAACAGGTTATCGGGGCCGCGATTGAGGTGCATCGAGCACTCGGACCAGGGTATTTGGAAAAAACCTATGAAGAAGCCATGGCTCATGAGTTCGGGTTATGCACAATCGCTTTCGCGCGCCAGCACTCCGTCGCCGTTGTTTACAAAGGACATCCTTGCGGCGATGGTAAGCTCGATTTCCTAGTCGAAGATCGGCTGATCGTCGAACTCAAGACAATTGATCGGTTCGCGGATATCCACACCGCCCAAGTCATGGCTTACCTCAAAGCCACGCGGCTCGATTTAGCGTTGCTCCTGAATTTCAATGTCCCCGCGATGCGCGATGGCGTCAAACGGGTGATTCGTTCTTCCAAAAGTCCATGATCTGTTCTTCCTCCGCGTCTCTGCGTCTCCGCGGTTCAAAATCTTAACTCTCCCTTACTTTGCCTCCCTCCGCGTCTCTGCGTCTCCGCGGTTCAAAATTCCTCAATGGGCTTCCGGTCGAAGCAGCGGGAACAAGATCACATCGCGGATGCTCGTGGTGTTGGTCAGGAGCATCACCAAGCGGTCGATGCCGATGCCGAGTCCACCGGCGGGGGGCATGCCGTGGCGGAGGGCCCGGACGAAATCGTCGTCCATCTTGGCCATGCTGTCGTCGGCGTTCATCCCGGCCAACTGCTCGCGGAAGGTTGCTTCTTGCATGATGGGGTCGTTCAATTCCGTGTAGGCGTTCGCCAGTTCCATCCCCGCGATGTACAGTTCAAAGCGCTCGGCGAGTTTCGGATTTTCACGCTTGCGTTTGGTCAATGGGCAGAGCGCGGCCGGGTAGTCGTAGACGAACGTCGGTTGATGGCCCTTCGCCAACTCCGGCTCGCACAAATGCTCGAACAGTTCGTGGACGAGCACTTCGTGCTGCTTCGGCGTGCTCGTCCCGGCCTTCGTGTCGCGCAGTTCGAGGTGGAGGTGGTTGGCCGTCGCCGCCGTGCGCACGCCGGCTTCGTCGAACAGATCCACGCCGACAGTCCGCTTGAAAATGTCCGAGTACAGCACCCGCGGCCATGGCCCGGTGAAGTCAATTTGCCGTTTGCCGTAGGGCAAAGTTGTCCCGAGTCCGAGTCCTTCGACGCAGGCCCCGAAGACCCCTTCGGTGAGTTCCATGATGCTGAAGAGATCGCCGTAGGCACAGTACAGTTCGAGCATCGTGAATTCGGGGTTGTGGCGTGGGCTGATCCCCTCGTTGCGGAAGACCCGGCCGATCTCGTAGACCTTCTCCAACCCGCCGACGAGCAGTCGCTTCAGTGGCAGTTCCAGCGCGATCCGCACGAACAGATCGAGACCGAGAGCGTTGTGGTGCGTGGCGAAAGGCCGCGCGGCCGCTCCCCCGGCGATCGCGTGCAGCGTCGGCGTTTCGACTTCCACGTACCCTTGATCGTCGAGGTGGTTGCGGATGGTGCGGACGATCTTCACGCGCTGCTGGATGCGTTTCAGCGTCTCGGGGGTGTAGATCATGTCGAGGTAGCGGTGCCGCAGGCGGTATTCCATGTCGCCGAGGCCGAAGACGTCTTTCGGGTGCGGTTCGAGCGACTTCGTGAGGAACGTCAGCTGGTCGACTTGGATCGTGAGCTCACCGACTTTGGTTTTGCCGAACTCGCCGCTCACGCCGATGATGTCGCCGAGGTCGAGGAGGTTGAGCACCTTCCATTCGAGTTCGTTGACCTTGTTCACCCGGATCATCAACTGGATGCGGCCACTCTGATCCCACAGTTCCAAGAAATGCAGTTTGCCACCGGTGCGATGCCGCACGATTCGGCCGGCGGCCGTGACGCGTGGCCCCTGGGGGTTGGCGTCGTCGAACGGCAGCGGTTCGAGCAAGCGAATCTCGCCGATAGGAGTGCGGCCATCGAATCGCTGGCCCCAAGGGTCGATCCCGAGAGATTCGAGCTGGCGGAGTTTATCGAGGCGGACACTGGCCTGATCGGTTTCGACGGCGGGCACAGGGTTCTTCGGAGCATCGGCCACGGCAAGCCTCGGTCAGTTGAATATTTCGTACAGGCTCGGGCATTTTAGGAAGCGGTGCCCCCATCGGCGGGGATTGGCGATAGAGTGAAGAGACGAAAGCGAGGTTCGCCATGCCCGATGAATTCAAGCAGCTCGTGATTGTGGTCAAACCGTTCCGCGCGGCGGCGGTGCTGCAAGCGTGCGCCGAACTCGGTGTCGATGCCGGGATCGTCCGCGAAGCCAAGGGGTTCGGCCGGCAGAAGGGCTACCTCGACCGCTACAAAGGGAGCGAGTACAGCATGGCGTATTTGCCGAAGGTCGAGATCACCACGTGGGTGGCGGCCGAGAAGTTCGACGAACTCGCGGAGAAGATCGCCAAGGCGGCGCGCACCGGTCGCATCGGCGATGGAAAAATCTTTGTCGTGCCGAGTGCCTGGCCCCACGAAATCGAGTTTTGATCCGTGGACACGCGCACTTACACCGCCCGTTGGATTCTCCCCGTCACCGGCCCGGCCTTAAAGCACGGCACAATTCGCGTACACGGCGACCGAATTGATTCGGTGCACCCCTTCGGTGAATGCACGGCGGATGAAGACTTCGGCGACGCCATCATCATCCCGGGG
>JAYSYJ010000142.1:0-15933 GCA_043727675.1 Fimbriiglobus sp. | reverse complement strand
TCACCGAAACCGTCACCCGGTTGGCGCTGGCCAACCCCGGCCTGCACCTCGTGCTCCGGCACAACGGCAAGATGGTCTACGACATCCCGGCGTCGGCCAATTTGAAAGATCGCCTCGGTCTCTTTTTCGGGGCCGAAATCCGCGATGCCCTCTACGCCGTGGACAGCGGGCCGGGGCCGGTGTCGCTCTCGGGTTACATGGCCGATCCGAAGTGCGACCGGGGCAACGCCAAGCTGCAATACCTGTTCCTGAACGGCCGCTGGTTTCGCGACCGCAGCCTGAGCCATGCCTTCCAAGAGGCTTACCGGGGCCTGCTGATGACCGGCCGGTTTGCCATCGGGTTCTTGTATTTGAAGGTACCGCCGAACACCGTGGATGTGAACGTCCACCCGACGAAATCCGAGGTGCGCTTCCGCGAGAACGCCTTGATTTACTCGCTGGTTCGCAGCGCGGTGAAGAACCGATTGATGCAAGAGAACTTGATCCCGCAGTTGCGACTCCCCGAGCAGGAACCGCAATCGCCGCGCGACTTCCGCGAGTTTTTGCCACCGCCGCAATGGAGCTTGCAACCGCCGGTGGCGCCGGTGCCGACGTCGTTGTTCAGCCCGCGTCGGGATACGGCCGAGCAGACCGCGGCCCCGTGGGAAACGCTGGATCGCGGGACGCAGATGATGCAGGCTCCGCCGGTGGTCGTCGCGGCGCCAGAACAAGTGCCCCAAGCCCCGGCGGAGATGCAGCACCTGCCAGCCCTCGCCCCCGGTTCGGCATTGCAGCTCCACGATTCGTACATCGTCCTCGAAACCGCCGAGGGGATGTTGGTGATCGATCAACACGCCCTGCACGAACGCATCTTGTTCGAGCAACTCCGGAAACGGATCCGCGATGGCAAATTGGAAGTGCAGAAGCTGTTGATCCCCGAGCCGATCGACCTGCCGGCGGAACAGGCCGCCATCGTGCTGGAATTCAAGGAACCACTCGCCGAACTCGGGCTCGACGTTTCCGAATTCGGCGGCACCACGATTTTGCTGTCGAGCTACCCGACGTTGCTCGCGCGTCGGCCCCCGTTTGAAATCTTGCAAGGGGTGATCGATTATCTGGTGTCGAAAGATCGCCCGCCGACGAAAGAGATTTTGCTCGACCATTTGATGGCGACGATGGCTTGCAAAGCCGCCGTGAAGGCCGGAGATCGGCTGACGCAGGACGAGATCACTTATTTGCTGCATCTGAGGCAACTCGCCGAAGATTCCCACCACTGCCCGCACGGCCGACCGACGACGCTCTTGTTCAGCCGGAAGCAACTCGACAAGCAATTCGGGCGAACATAGGCGGAGCGATTCAGTTCGACGAGGCGAGCGTATTGTCGGGGGAACGGCTGTCAGCGGACCATCTGTTGAACATGGAGCCGTCTTGCTGATAGAATTCGATTGTGCTGAAAGCTTTCGCGGAGGATCAGAAATGTCATTGACGGGACACGTGCAGAATGGGGTTGTGGTATTTGATGAGCCGGTGACGTTGCTGGAAGGTACTGAGGTCGAGGTCGAGGTTCGCACCGGGCCCAAACAAGCGACCCATTTCGAAAGATTCCAAGCGATCATCGGAGCGGCGGTTGGGCTTCCGGAAGACTTTGCCGAGAATCACGATCACTACATTCACGGAACGCCGAAGGAATGACTCCAGTCTTCGCAGACACTTACTATTTTGCTGCCCTGTGCAATCCTACCGATCAGGGACACGCCCGGGCCGTCGCTTACGCACGAAATGCACTTTGCCCATTGGTGACCACGGCTTGGGTCGTCACTGAACTCGCGGACGGGCTCTGCAAGGCCGGCACTCGACCGATCTTTGTGCGCTTAATTGGGCTGCTTCAAACGGACCCTCAAGTCACGATTGTGCCGGCAAACCAGGGCTCAATGGATCGCGGCCTCTCACTCTATGCTTCGCGTCCCGATAAGGATTGGTCGCTCACCGACTGCATTTCGTTTGTAGTGATGCAAGAGCAGAGCATTACCGATGCGCTGACTGCCGACCGACACTTCGAGCAAGCCGGGTTCGTCGTTCTGCTCAAGTAGCTTTGCCAGCGTGTGCTGATTCGGTGGAGCGAGCGAGTTGCCAGGTGCTAATCTGGTGCGTTTAAAAAATCATCCACAGACTTAAGGGTTCACCGGCGAACCGACGACCGGTGCTGCCACGGTTCGCTTTTCGGCTTCGATGAGCGACTTCACTGTTGGGGCTTGTGTGACTCCGGTCGCTTCGGAATTGCCACCGTAATCATCTTGCCATTCCATCACCAAGAGGGCCATGCCGATAGCCATGGCGAGAATTGTGAAGGCCAGAATGCCCTTGTAGCCGCTGTCTTGGTAGAGCGGCTTCGGTCGTGCGAACAATGCTTTCTTCGCCATGATGACGGCCTCTATCAGTTGGTTTTAGCCGGTGCCGCTTCCGAGACGGTTGCGGCGGCGGGGACGGTGAACGACGGTGCGGCCAACGACTTCTTGGTCATCTCTTCATGATCGAGGTAGAAGAAAACCGCGGCGCCGATGAGGGCGAGCAACGACAGTGCGGCCAAGCCGGTGAAAACGTCGCTTCGCGGCTTCGGTACGGCCAATTCGTCCTCGTCCACGTCGTCGTCACGAGTGACCCGGCGTAGTTTCGGCTTTGGGATTTCTTCTTCATCCGCAACCCGGGCCGGCTTCGGTTTCGATTTTTTACGAGCCATGTCCAATCTCCCCTGGGTTCGACAGTTTATTTCATGGGGACGAGTTCATCGCCCGCCTTGGGGAAGTCGTCGCCGGTTGGTTTCTTGACGTAAGACGGGGCGGTCCATGTGCCGACGGCACGATCCGGGTCGACGATGTCGCCCACCAGAATGGTTCCGATGTAGTTTTTGTCACCTTTGACGCGGTTGATTGTCAACGTCATACCGGGCTTCAGTCCCGCGTTCAGCCCGGGAGTCATTTGGACGAACCCGTCGGCGTAGCCGGTCACGGTGCCGCGGAAACCTTCCGGAACCAGTGGGCGGACGTTGCCAGCACCACCGGGGCCTTGTTTGTCTTGCTGATTCTGGAGTTTCACCGTCAAGGCGTCGGCCCGTTCTTTGGACTCATTGGCACTGCGAACCGCTTCGTCCTTCAGGTTCTTATTTTTTTCGGTGTCGCGTACCTGAGCATTCAAGTCGGCTTCCATCGTCTTCAGATTCACCGATTGAACATCCACTTGGTTTTGCAATTTCTTGATCTCGGTTGTCAATTCCGTGACGCTCACATTGCCGGAACGGTCGGCTTTGAGCTTGGCTTCGTACGCGGCGTAAATCTTGTTCTTTTGGTCGTTCGCTTCGATATTTTGGAGTTGCAGACGTTCAACGTTCGCCTGAGCGGCGGCCACTTTCGCTTCGAGTGCCGCGCGCTCGGCTTTGCTTTGTTCGGCGAGCGATTTTGCCCCTTCGTAATTCTCCTTGGCGATCTTGCTTTGCTTTTCGGCTTCGGCTTTCCAGTTGGTTCGCGTCGCCCACGTGTTGACCACGAGACCGACCCAAACCAGCGAAAGCAGGAAGACAAAGATCACCATCATTTTGCCGAGCGCGGTCATGGGCGGAGTCTCCAAAAGCGTCCGTTGAACCAATGGTGTACGTTATTTGCCAATCGGAAGGAGCGTCGGGGCTCCGAGGTCGGGGCGAAGGACTTTGAGTTCCTTCTGGAGTTGGGCAAATTCAGCCAACTTGGCCTGGAGCTGTTTGTTCCGCCGTTGGAGTGTCACCAGCTGTTCGTCCCAGTTCACCCGCGAGTCGGCCAGGAAGATTTCCTCTTCGCGGAGATCTTTCAAAAGCAACTTCAGGCGGGCTGCTTTGACGTTGTAAGCCACGATCTCATCCGAGAGTGTCGAGTGTTCTTTGCGAGCGTCGTCGAACTGTTTGCTGGCCAACGCCGCGTTGTCCAATTCGGTCGTCAAATTCTGTTGAAGGATAGTCACCCCGAGAAGCGGGGTGTTATTCAGTCCGAGAACCTTGTCGGTCGGATTTTCGTCGATCAAAGTCCCTTTTTTATTCAGGTCGTAGAAGGTTCCCGTTTGTGACTCCGCCGTCAGTTTTTGTACTTGTTCACGGAGTTTTTCGACTTCGACTTCCTTGCTCGCCGTGGCGCTGAGTTGACGGGCGTAATCCCGCTGCGCCGGGGCTAGCGCGTCGTTGAGGTCCTTAGTGCGTTCGGTCAGCTTCTTGTCGCCATCGCGGACTTCGGACCAATCGACGCGATTCGAATAAATCGAGAAGCCCCACGAGAGCAGCGCGAACGCCGCAAACGTGTTGAGCAGCACCAGGAATTTGCCGAAGAACGTCATCGCGAACACTCCAGAACGTCAACGGGGAAGACCACGCGGATTCCGAGTTTTACTTTTTGGACGTCAGTTTCTTTTCCGCTTCGACGACCCGGTCTTGCAGATCGAAGTTCGCCCGCAGCATCGTTCCGACCCGGAATTGCAAGTCGAACAGTTCTTTTTCCACGGCGTCTTGGCTCGTCACGAAGCTCGTCACCGTGGCTTCCGTCTCATCGGCGTCGACTTTCGCCGAGTCGCGTTGCGTCTTACGCTGAGCCAGCAGTTGCTTCGCTGTGGCCGCTTGTACCTCGAGGGCCAATCGGATTTCAGTCTGCCGAACGAGCAATCGGTCGAGGTCACGGGCTTGTTCTTTCGAGCGATCATAACTCTCGACGAATCGGATCGATTGGTAATCCCGGAGACGTTCCAAACGCGTCGGGTAGTCCGGCTGGCGTTCGATTCGATCTTGAACCCCGGCCAGATAATCGGTCATGCCCACGGTGAGGGCGACCCGCTTCTGCCAAACTTCGGACGAATCGAGACACTGCATCAAAATTGTGCCCCGACGCTTGCGGTCGTTTTCGTCATACGCGGTCAAACCCGTCCCGAAAATCACGACTTGCAATTGGTTGGCCGCCGCGGTGACGTTGTCCACAGCCAGTTGGCTCTTCCCTTGGACTTCGATCGCCGTGCCCCCTTTGGGATCGCCCACGTATTCGAAGAATTTCGCTTGGATGGCCGGGTTGACTTCGCGTTGCTTTCCGCCGAGGACGTTGTCCATTTCCGTTCGGAACGCCACCGCCGCCGCTTTTTGCTCGTCACCGACTTGCTTGGCCGCGAGTTCCGAATCGACGAGCACTTTTTTGGCCGCTTCAATTTTGGCGATATCGTCGGTGTATTTCCCAGGGTTCGCTTTGTTGATGGCGGCATCGAACTTGGAATCGAAGACTTGCTTGGCTTGCGCCGCGTTGGCTTGAATCTCTTCCGGCTTGAGCACTTTGGGCTTCCCGGCTGGCCAAAGCAATGCACCCGTCAACGCCTTGTAAGCTTGGCGTTCATCGAAGGTGTCCGCGAGCATCACGAGTAACCCGGGCTGGAATCGGGAACCGCGGTAGCTGCCCACCAAGTAAGCCAGACGATCCGGATCGGACGCTTTCGACGCGTAGATCCCATCGAATTTCGCCTTCAACCGCGTCAGTTCGGCCACTCGGGACGCCGGTGGTGTGGTATCTGAGTAGGGGGACGATTCAGTTCCCTTGAAATGATCTTTGAGAAACTTCACCGAAAGGGCATCGACCGTGTGTCCTTTGCTCATGGCCAGCGATATGGGAACCGTCGCGTCGTCCGCGGCACCGGCGCTCACGGCGGAACCTTCTTGAGGCAAACCTTCTTTGAGAAGGTAATACCGCATGGCGTTAGAGTTTTGCTCTTGGCGCTTGCCCCACGATTGCGACGCGAGGTAGACCACGCCCGCCCCAACCAAGAGGTTGAGAAGCAACAGGACATAACCTAGAAGCTTCATGAGGGGGCTTCCTTCACACGGGAACCGGGGCGGCAAACAACGCTGACAACAGAAAAAGAACCCGACCTAACGTCTTCGCTCGATTTTGACGGATACCGACCGCCTTGACAAGCGAACTGCGGTGGTAAAGCGCGGAAGATCGATAAACTCGGTAGGCGCGACCGGAACTTTCCCCGACCCCGGACTGCGTTCCCCAACCGGCGAAATCGTCATTTCCTTCATGGTACACGGGCGCAATCGTCACAACACGCAGAATTCCCGCAGTTGAGCGTTCTCGCCATTTTGCGCGGATTTTGAAAAGATGTGAACTATGCTATCGTAGTAACAGTGTGGCATTCCCCTTGGCCCGATGGCCGAGGACGAATGTCGCGCCTTCCGAATTCTCCTTCGGGTCGTCTGAGCTATGTCTGTGGGTACCCAAATCGGACTTCGGGAAATCGGTCAGTACGAGCTGCTCTCCAAAATCGCCGAAGGCGGTATGGGAGCAGTCTACAAAGCCCGGCACCGAGATTCGCACGATATCGTGGCGATCAAAATCATCCCCGCCGAAACGGCTCGGAATCCCGTTCTCCTCAAACGCTTCGAACAAGAATTCCGGGCCGCGAGCCTCATCGACCACCCGAACGTGGTGAAGGCCATCGAGTACTGCGCGGCCGGCCCCAGCCCATTTTTGGTCATGGAATTCGTCGATGGGCTATCGCTCGGCGAAAAGGTGGAGAAGGAAGGGGCGCTCCCCGAAGACGTTTCCCTGCACATCATCGCCCAAGTTTGCGAAGGCCTGCACCGCGCCCACAAACAAGGCCTGATCCACCGCGACGTGAAGCCGGACAATATCCTCGTCACCGGCGACGGCGTTGCCAAACTCACCGATCTGGGCCTCGTCAAAGACATCGAAGGCGAGATGAACCTCACGCGGACGGGCAAGGGTCTCGGCACCCCCCACTTCATGGCGCCCGAGCAGTTCCGCAACGCGAAGAACGCCGATGTCCGCTGCGATATCTATTCCCTGGGTGCGACGCTGTACATGATGGTGACCGGCCAAATCCCCTTTGCGAAAACCAGCCCGCTCGATTGTTGGTTGCGGAAAACGAAAGACGATCTGCCCGCCCCGAAAGCGGTGATCAAACGACTCAGCGACCGCATGGATTTTGCGATTCGCCGCTCGATGCGAGCCAACCCGACGGAACGCCCGGCCAACTGCCGCGAGTTCATGGAAGATCTCACCGGCGTTCCATGGCGACCGGGCCTAACTCCCGTCTTGGCGACCGAATCCGTCTTGGCCGCCGCCGACTCCAATGCCATTTGGTACATGGTCTACTACGATGCCGGCATCGCCCGCACCGTCAAAGGCACCACCGATACGATTCGCAAGAATGTCCAGGCGAACACGCTCGGCGACCCGAATACGGTGCTAGTCAGCCGCACCAAAGCGGGCTCGTTCGCCCCGCTCCGCAGCACCCCCGAGTTCCGGGACCTACTCTTCGCCGACGGCGCCGGCTCAAAATCGACAAATGTCCTCGCGTTGTCGCTCGGTCTGCCGACCCCGGCCACCTCTGGTGCTTCCGGTAGTCTTTCCCGTACTCGCTTGGGTTCCACCGCCACACCGAAGCTCGAGTCGACGCCAGGGCCGGTTCACGCTCTTCAAAAGACCCAGGTTGTGGGCACCGTCCCTCGAACCGATCTAGCCAGTTTGAATGTGGACACCGATCAACGCCAGAAACTGGTGGTGGGATCGGTGATCTCACTTGCGGAAGTGCAACAACACTTGTTGGAAGAGAAGACCCCGTCGAAACGGCCGATCCTCGCGGTGATTTGGCCTTGGATCGCCGTCGCCATCGGAATCGCCGGTTTCGTCATCGGACTCGCTTCGCTGCTGAAGTGACTTTGGGCTGAGTCATTTCATCGACCGCCGGGAACGGGCACCTTATTCGTACCGGTGGGGCTGACCGGGGCCGACGCTTTCGGAGCATCAGCCTTTTGGACGCGCCAACCTGCCGGGAGCGTGGCGTCGAAGTGGGACTTGACGATTCCGGTTGGATTCACTTTCGGATCGGGAAAATCCCACGTTTCCGTCTGCTGGCCGTTGGCTTTGCGCAACACGACCATCCGTGGAATGTAGGCCCGTCCTTTCACGCTGGCATTGCAGAGGACGAGTGTCAACGTTTCAAACTCGGCTTTGTCTTCGGCCGTCTTGGGCGTGGCTTCAATGAAGATGTACGGTTCTTCGACCTTGGATATTTTTAAATCGAACCGCTTCATCGCCGCCTCGGCGGTCATCCCGCTCATCAAATCGAGAAGTAGATTGTTTCCCACTCCATTTTTACCCAAAGTCACCATAGTGACGATCTTGTCAGCGCTGTCGTATTCGTAAAGTGCTGTGGTATTACAAATGTACGCTTTGTAGTCGGCGGGATTCGCCTTCTCATCCTTGCCGATCAACTTGACAAGGCTGAGCCGGGCGTAGCCACCCTTCATGCACCAGATATCCCCAGTTGAGATGCTCTCGCGTTTGGTGATCAAATCCTTGTAGGTGATTTTTGCTTCGACGGCGAACGTGTCCACGTTCTTCATGGCCGCTTCCCACCCTTTTAAGTGCCCGACTAAAACCGGATCAGGCGCAGCGGCAGCTGCGACCGGCGGAGCCAGCAGCGGAGCCGGTTGCAAGGGCAGCGTTTGCGACGGGGGTTGGCCGAACAGGACTGCAGCGACCGCCAACATCGAAGCGAGCGAAATACCGAACCGAACCATGAGCGAACCTCCCCAAGCGTGCCGACTGCCCGATTTTCGTACAGCGGCTTATACCCCAGCCCGCCATCCGGCGAAACCCCGGAATCGACAAGCGACAAGTCACTATGACCCCGACGAAAGTTAGTCCGCGTCTTCCCCGATTCTTGGGTAAAAACCGGCGTCTCGCCGGTTTACCGATCAAACTGACCCCGACGAATGATTGACATCATTCAGGTTCTGATCCGGCGGGACGCCGGATCTACCCAAATTCGGCGGGACGCGGGACAAAATGACCTGAATACTCTTGACACGTTCCTGTGCGCACGGCATGGGTAGATAAACTCTATTTTCGTATTCTGGCCGTAGGGAGTAGCGGTGAAGCGGCTTCTCCTACTCACCGGGTGGATGCTGGTTTTGGGTGCGGGCTGCAAGCCGTTCCAGAAACTGCCGCGGCTCCAGGAAGCACCGGTGCCGCCGACGGCCGCGAGTCAGTACCATCTCGAAGGATTCGACTGGCAAAAAGTCGACCGGGTATTGCTGTTGCCGTTGCGGAACGAGTCGGCGTACACGCGTTCCGGCGAAGAAATTCAAACGGCACTCACGGAAGAACTTCGGCGACTCGGGCGGTTCGAAGTCATCACCGCGACACCGGATCATCTCGTCCGGCTCTCGTCCAGTGTCCATCAAAACAGTGCCTTCGATGAAGTCGTTCTCGGCGAGATTGCCAAGGAAATGCGGGCCGATCTGGTGCTGCATGGTACGATCACGCAGTACTCCCCATTCCCGCAGCCGCGCCTCGGTGTTGTGCTCCAAGCGTTGTCGCCCGAGGATGGCCGCGTGGTCGCCTCAGTAGATGGTCTGTGGGACACCACCGATGCGAGCTTGGCGGAGAAGATCCGTGCTAACTACCGCCGGCCACTGCGATTACGACCACGGTTGCGCAATCCGGAGGTGGTGGCCGCAGGCAGCTTTTCGGCGGAGTTGGCCCACGATTCCCCGGCCACATTTCACCGCTACATTTGTAACGAATTGAGCCGGGCACTCATCGGCGAACCGGAAACCATCGTCCCGACCAGTGGTCGGCTGCGACTCCGATTCGGAGCAGGATCGAAATTGCCGACAGAATCGACCCAACTGAATCGGTGAGTGGCTTCACCGGTCATTCACCACCACCAACACTTCGCAGTTTCGGTAGAAATCGTACCGGCGGGCGGCAACGCGATACGGTGGCTTGACGAATTGCAGCACCCAGGCGTCCCAAGTGGGGGCCGTCACGAATAAATACGACGGGTGCGGCATCGCTAAAAACGCGGCCGCATCTTCTGGGGAACGGAGACGCTCCACCCGGCGACCCACATAAAACGTGATGCTCGGCAGCGAGCAATCGTAGCTGGCCACACGAACATCGCGGTACAAGTCGCGCGCTCCGGAGGTGGCAACGAGTTCCTTCACAGACTTCGACTGATCGACAATCACGGGCGGATACGCGGCGATCAACCCTGCGAACGCCACTGCCGTAATAACTAGCGACGTGATCGCCCACTGCCTCTGGTTCCGTCTGCGGAACCATTCGAATGCACCGGCTCCGGCAATCGGCAGAAGCCCGATCCAAGCCCAGTTCTCCATTCCGGGGAAGTCTCGCATTTTCCGGGCGAAATCCCAGTACTCCAGAGTGCCGCCCGCGATCAGCATGGCGAACAACAGCACCAGCCCGGTGGCCACGAAACCCACGGCCCCCAGCACCGATACCCAACGCGGCATGGCGAATTCCCCCCGCATCCAACGCACGAGGTAACTCGCAGTCAGAAGGGCCAGCGCCGGGTAGGCCGGGGCGACATAGTGTGGCAATTTCGTCGCCAACAACGAAAACAGTCCGACCACAACGGCGACCCAGAGCAGTAGGAACCGCACGGCCCGCGATCGGGGGCAACCGATCCGTGTTTGAAGCCAACTCTCCTTCAACATAGCCAGTAGAAATGAACTCCACGGGGCGAAGAAGATGGCCAGCACACCGAGGTAGTAAAGCCATGGCCCGCGGTGATTCTCCATCGGCTCGGTCGAGCGTCCGAGGTGCTCTTTCAAGAAGAAAGCTTTCGTCCATTCCCCGCGCGTTTCCGCAGTGACGACGGCGTACCACGGGATGGCGACAAAAATCCAAACGGTGATGCCCCAAATCATGCGGCGGTCGAACAGGCGGTGCAGTTCCCGGTGCCAGAGGAAATAGAGTGTGACGATGCCCACGGGCAGCACGACCCCCACCGGCCCCTTTACGAGCATGGCCAATCCGCTGGCCACGCCACACAGTAGAAACCAGCTTCGGCCACCATTTTCGTGGCCACGCCAAAACGCCCAAAAGTAGAGCAATAAGCAGAACAGCAGCGTCGAATCGGGGGTCGCGGCGTGGCCGAGTTTCACCAGTTCCAATGTCGACGCCACGATGACCCCGGCCAACAGACCGGTGGCGGCGTCGAACATCCTTCGACCGAGTTCATACGTCAGCAAAATGGAACCGAGATACGCCAACGCCGAAGGTACTCTGGCCGCGAATTCGTTGGTACCGAAAGTGTCGTAGGTGATGCGCAACAACCAATAGAGCAGCACCGGTTTGGCCGTGCGGAGTTCCCAATTGAACAACGGCACGATCCACGTTCCGGTTTCGGCCATCTCGCGGGCACATTCGGCATTCACGCCTTCGTCGTCATCCCAGAGCGCCGGCGTCCCGAGGCAGGGGAACACCAGCGCCGAGCCGACGGCCAAGAGTACCAAATAGTGTCCGAGCCGATGAGCCAGCAATCCCCGCATTCGTACTTCCATGACACTTGAGTGATCTCGAACAACGAGCAGGTATCTTACGAATAGCTCGAAGGACGCCCTGGGTAGGCCGTCTGCCTACAATACCGGATACCCTCCTACCCGGATTCACCCTTGTCTGCGCGTGTTCTGCAACCTGAGCTGATGGATGACCCGGCGTTGCCAGCCGAGGAGCACCGCCGGGCGCTCGCGGGCTTGGCACGGTTGAATTCTCTTTCAGATAGTGTCGGCGTGCTTTGGCCGGACGTGCAGAAGCTGGCCCGCGAACTCGGTCGGCCCGTGCGGATTCTCGATGTGGCCACCGGCAGCGGCGATGTGCCCCTCGGCTTATGGAAGCGTGCCAATCGAGCTGGCATCGCGTTGGAACTGAGCGCCTGCGACCTCAGCCCCGTGGCGTTGGACGTGGCCCAGTCGCGTGCGCTCTCGGTTGGGGCGGCGGTGCGCTATTTCGTGGCCGACGCCCTCGGCGATCCACTGCCGAGTGGGTTCGACATCGTGATCTGTTCCCTGTTTTTGCACCATCTCACCGTTGATCAGGCGGTTATACTGTTGGCCCGTTGTGCCGCTGCAACCGACGGACTGGTGCTGGTGAACGACTTGGCCCGGAGCCGCTGGAACCTCAGCCTCGTCTGGCTGGCGACGCGGCTGCTGACGCGATCCTACGTGGTGCACACCGATGGCCCGCTGAGCGTGCGTGCCGCATTCACCGTGACTGAAGCGACGGCACTGGCCCTGCGAGCGGGTTTGACCGGTGCCACGGTGGCGGGGCGGTTTCCCTGCCGCTGGTTGCTGACGTGGAGGAAGCCGGCGTGAAACTTTGGGATGTGATTGTGATCGGGGCCGGGCCGGCCGGTGCGGTCGCTGCACGGTCGGCCGCATTACGCGGTCTGACGGTGTTGTTGGTCGATCAGGCCACCTTCCCGCGTCGCAAAGTCTGCGGTTGCTGTTTGAATCGCCACGCCCTTTCGGCACTCAGTGCGGCTGGTTTGGGCGAACTTCCTGCGAAATTAGGCGCGGTGCCGCTCGAACGGGTGCGATTGGCCACCGGGGCACGCAGCGCCGTGGTGCGGTTGCCCGGTGGCGTGGCGCTCTCTCGTGAAGCGTTCGATGTCGCACTCATCGCCGAGGCGGTGAACGCGGGTGCGACGTTTCAACCCGGAACGCGGGTGCGCTTGAACGAATCCGAATCCACGGCGACTGGCGTATCTCTTTCCTACGGACTTCGAGCGAAAGCGTTGATCGTGGCCGACGGATTGAACGGTCGAGTTCGGGCCGATGCCCCGGTGGTGCAATCGGGTTCTCGAATCGGTGCCGGGGCGATTCTGACCGATGCTCCGGATGAGTACGAACCGGGAACGATCTTCATGGCCACGGGGCACGGTGGCTACGTCGGTCTGGTTCGCCTCGAAGATGGCCGGCTCGACATCGCCGCCGCATTCGATGCGTCCTTCGTTCAAACCCACGGCTTGGCCGGCGCGGCGTGGAAGATTTTGCAAAGTTCCGGCCTACCCGAACTTCCCGGCCTGCTGAGTGCGAACTGGAAAGGGACGCCACCGCTGACGCGCGAACCTGTGCAGGTGGCCGGGCCACGCTGGTTCGCCATCGGTGATGCGGCCGGGTACATCGAACCGTTCACCGGGGAAGGGATGGCGTGGGCCATGGCCAGCGCCGTCGCCGTCATCCCGCTGGTGGCACGCGGCGTCAGCGGCGATTCCCAAACGGGTCTTGCTAAGGAATGGGCCGCGGTTCACCGGGCTTGTGTGGGGGAACGTCAATGGACGTGTCGCGCACTCGCTTGGAGTTTGAAACGGCCGACGCTCTGCTGGCTGGCGGTACGTTGTTTGCAACTGATTCCCGCGTTGGCGGCCCCGGTCGTCCGTTCTTTGAACCGTCCTTTGATGTCCCCGTCTGGAGTGCGTTGATGCCCCTGGTGTTGCATGGTCTCGGTACCGCTCTACCACCCGACCGCGTGACGCAAGCGGAGTCGTTGAAGTCCGCGCAGGTACTCGGGCACCCGGCCATCCGCACGGCGAGTTGGCTTCCGGCCATCTACGCGAAATCCGGTGTGCGGACGCGCTACCAAGTGCTGGGGCGATCGTTCGTCGACGACTTGCTCACTGGCACCCGGCTCTCCGGGTCGCCGTTTCTTCCGGGTGCCGATCCGTTGGGGCCAACCACGGCCCAGCGGATGGCGATGTACGCGGACCACGCCCCCCGTTTGGCGGTGCAAGCCGCGGCCAACGCCCTGGCTGACAGTGGACTGTCCCCGAAGTCGATCACCCATTTGGTGACGGTGTCGTGCACCGGGTTCGTGTCGCCGGGGTTCGATTTTGCCATCGTCCGCGAACTCGGGTTGCGACCCACCACCGAGCGGATCCACGTCGGATTCATGGGGTGTCACGCCGCGATCAACGGCTTGCGCACCGCGTTGGCACTCGCCGCCGATCCGGCGAACACGGTCTTGATGGTGGCCGTCGAATTGTGCAGCCTGCACTACTACACCGGGCCGGACATCGACAAGGCGATTGCCAACGCGCTCTTCGCCGACGGCGCCGCTGCGATTGTTGCCTCGGGGCGCGGCGACAGTGGCCACCGGGTCACCGCGACCGGCTCGGGAATCATCCCCGATTCCAC
This sequence comes from Fimbriiglobus sp., assembly GCA_043727675.1. Lineage (GTDB taxonomy): Bacteria > Planctomycetota > Planctomycetia > Gemmatales > Gemmataceae > JALHQU01. The sequence goes on along the minus strand of JAYSYJ010000142.1, from coordinate 1,931 downwards.
CGCGGAAATGGGCTGGGCCATCGGCGACCACGGGTTCGAAATGGTGCTGTCCAAACAGATCCCCAACTTCATCGAGCGCAACTTGCGAACCTGGATCGACGGCTGGCTCGGCGAACACGGGTTGACCGTGGAACGGATCGGTTCGTGGGCCATCCACCCCGGCGGACCGCGCATCCTGCAAGCGGCCCAAACCGCGCTGGAACTCACCGACGAAACGATGTTGGATTCGCGTGCCGTCTTCTCCGAGTTCGGCAACATGTCGTCGCCCACGGTGCTGTTCATCTTGAAGCGCCTGCGCGAACGCCAAGCCAAACTCCCCGCCGTGCTGCTGGGCTTCGGCCCAGGCTTAGTCTGCGAAGCCGCCTTGGTGGAGTAATGCGGTCACTGTTTCACACGCTGGGCGCTTCCCCACATGCCGCGAACTGCGTTTTTAACGATCTCTCGCACGTCCGGCTCTTTTTTGCTGCTCAGTCCTTTTTCCGCTTTGATCGCCTTGGCCACAACGATCAATTGCGCTTTTTTGAGTGGATCGAGCACTTTTAAACCTTCATCGATGGATTCGATGGTGGTGCCGGGGCGGGCGGCCTCGTCGAACAGATGTTTCAGTGTCGCGGCGATGCCTTCAATGTCGACGGTCACCTTGGGAACGCGGGGCGTACTGACTCGGGGTGGTTTCTTGCCAATCACCGCGTGGGGGTCGTAGTTTTGCGCCTTTTCGAGGAATTCCGCGAATGATTTCAGTGGGAGTAACGCGAACGGTGTCAGACCGCGGTCGATGGCGGCGAGATCGTCGAGGATTTCTTTACTTCCTTTCCCGTTCTGCAAAATCTCAGAGAGGTTTCGGAAGTAAAGGCGGAGTGCGTCGACAGTCATGGGGGAATGCCTTTTCGAGTTCGTCGGCCAAGCGTCCGTAAAGCTTTTCGATATCCGATCCGAGCTTGGACGTCGCGGAAATGGTATCGCCCTCTTGAATCCCCTTCAACTGCGGAATTTCGGTGGCGAACCGATTCAGAGCCACCCCATGGATGTTCTTGATGCGTTCCAGCGTCTGTTCCCAGTCACGTTGGTCGTCTTTGGTCAGTCCGGAATGGTGCGTGCGATTCGCCAAGAGTCCGAGCAAATTCAGCGTCTGGTTCACGTGGGTTTTGAACGATTCCGACTGTGTCGCTTGCAATAAATTGAGCACGCGCTCCAGCGATTTGACGCTGGGGAGTGCCGGGATCAACAGGTAATCGCTTGCGGCCAATGCGTTGATGCAAGTGATGTTCAGCAGCGGCGGACAATCGAGCAAGACGACATCGAAGGAGTTAGCGAGTGTCTTCGAGTGCAGTGCCTTGCGGAGCAAGAACCGCGCGTCCCGTTTGCCGGCCCGGAGCAGCCAACCCATGACCAAATTGAACTCGGCGAAAGCGAGTCCGTCGGTGGTTGCGAGAACGTGCAGGGATCCCGCACGACCCGCTGGCGAAGGAACCTCTTGTGCGAACTCGGCGATCTTGGGGTTGGCCCCTTCGCTGGCAAAGCGAAAGAAGTGCTGCAAGAGGCGTTTCTGTTCGAATCGCTCGTTGATGATCGATTGCTCTAACAGCAAAGTGGTCAGCGATCCTTGCAAATCGAGATCGATGCAGAGGACGCGGTAACCACGCCGGGCGAACGCCGCGCCGAGTTGGGCGACGGTGGTGGTTTTGCCAACACCACCTTTGAGATTCAGCACCGAAACAATGGCGACTTGACGTTCGAGCAAGGGGCGAAATTTCGGTCGGCTCTGGAGCGCTTTCGCATGCCAGAGGTACCCTTCGAGTTTCCGCGCTTTCTTCAGACGATTTTCCGCCCGGGTGATCTCGATTTGCCGAGATTCCAAATCGGCCGTCAGTGCGGCAGTGGAGCCACTCGCGCGAACCACTTTCGCTTCGAGGTCGGAAATCGCACGTTCA
>JAYSYJ010000141.1:0-15978 GCA_043727675.1 Fimbriiglobus sp. | reverse complement strand
GGAGCTGGTAATCTTCCAGTTCCAGCGGTTCGCACAGCCGCATCGTGGTCGCCCGGACGGCGCGGTACTGTTCGGCGAGAGTCGGTGGGGTGGGGTGTGCTGGCACGCGTGGCTTCGCCTGGGGAGTGGAACAGTTATCCCCATTTTAGGCGCACGAATCACTTCGCCGGGTATAGCTCGTCCACTTGGGAAATATTGGCCACGTCGACCACCGCCTTCCACTGACCGTCGAGCACCGTCAAGTACGTTTGCATCGCTTGGGCGAGGTTCTGCTGGGCCACCACGATGTCGCTGAAAGCGATTTTTTCCGGTTCGACTTGGTAGCGGCGGATGATCGCTTGGTAAGCCTGCGTCAAACTCGGGAGCACTTTGTCGCGGTAGTTGGTCACCGCGATGGTGTTGGCTTGGTAGCGGCCGTAGGCTTCGGCGAAGCGGGCGAAGAGGTCGTTGCGGGTCGCTTCCAGTTGCAGACCATTCGAGATGATTTTCGATTGGGCCGAGCGGATGTTCCCCTGGTTGCGGTCGTAAATCGGCAGCGAAATGCCGACTTGCACCCCGAACTGATAGGTCTGGGCGGCGTTGTCGTACTGGTGGTATTGATTCGTGCTGATGTCCGGGATCGGCAATCGCTTTTGCAGGATCAAGTTCGTCTGACTCTGGGCGATGGTATTGCGCGCCGTCAGGAGGTCGGTGTGCTGTTCGAGAATTCGCACTTTGGCGGCTTCCGCGTCGATGGTCGGAGCCGGTGCATCGGCCCGGCCTGCGAGTTCCGTCTGCGGCAGATCGGGCTGACCGACTGCGGCGGCCAACTGTTTCCAAGCCGCTCGGGAAGTCGCTTGAGCCTGAGCGTAGGCGTTGCGCACTTGCACCGCTTGAGCGTACAGTTGCAGCGGTTCGTACCCGGCGTCGAATCCGAATGCGACTCGTTTCAGTTGCAAGTTGTAGACCGAGTCGATCATGTCCGCGAGGTCTTTGTTGATACTGGCATTCTGCTGGGCCACCAGTGCCGCGAAGTACGCCGTCCGCACTTGGGCCGTCACCGTCACGCGGGCGCCGCGCACGGCTACGAGGGCGTTGATATAGTCGAACCCGGACACTTGCTGAGCGAGGGTGAGCTTACCGGCCGTCTTGATGAGCTGGTTGATAAACCCGCCCTGTTGGCCCGCCCCGGAGAACGTCGCCCCTTCCGGGATACGCAGACGCGGTTGCACTTGATCCGCTTGGTAGCCGGCCGTCGGATTCGGGTACAACCCCGCTTGGATGACCTGCCCATAACTGATGGCCGCGTCGGCCTCGGCCTTTTTGATGGCCGGGCTGCTGTCCGACGCCAACTGTTCCAGTTCGGGCAAACTCAAAGCGGCACGGTCGCTCGTGGGAACGGTCGCGGCCACCGGGACAAGCACCGGGTACGCTTCCCGGACGATCTTTTCTCTTTCTTCCGCTGACATTTTCTTATCGAGTTTGGGCGGTGATACGAATGGCAAGCCACCACCTGGCAACGTCGTGGGTATCTGGAAGACGTCCTTTTTCGGGTTCGCCATCGCCGCGGGATCGACTTTCGGCACCGGCCCAATGCGCGCCGGGGTCGGAGCATTAGAAAGGGCCATGGCGGTCTGTACGTCGAGTGCCTGCGCCGGCTGGGGCAGGTGTCCTGCCGGGAGCATCACATTTTGCGCCGCACAGCCGAAGTGCAACGCCACGCCGCCGACGGAGAGCCAACGCCAGCGTTTCAATCGTCTGTGGAGCATCGCAACACCTTCGGCAAGAATCTTTGCAGATGGGGGTGTTATCGACCGTTTGGAATCGGCGAATTGATGGGAACTGGGGAAAGTTTGCCGACGGTTTGCGTTGTGCAATCCCGTCGGCGACAAGTGGAACAATTCCCCGAGAATCGACTCAAGTTTTGGCTCAGTGAGCCATGTCGCCGGCACCGGCGGGAGGTGTCCGGCGGCCATAGAAACTGTAGAGCACCGGCACGATGTTCAAGCAGAGGATGGTGAAAAGCATCCCGCCGACCACCACCACGGCGAGGGGGCGCTGCGATTCGGAACCCATTTTCGTGGAGATCGCCGCCGGCAGTAGCCCGAGAATCGCCGCGAGCGCGGTCATCACGATCGGACGGATCAACTGCCGGGTGCCCTGTTGCAGCGCGGCATTCAATTCCAGCCCCTTGGCGCGGAGGCCGTTGAAGGTGGAGACGAAGAGCAGTCCGTTCATCACGGCGACGCCGAGGATCGAGATGAACCCCACCGCGGCGGAGATGTTGAAGTTCAACCCGACGATCTTGAGCGCCCAGACGCCGCCGATGCCCATGGCCAAGACATTGGCGAAGACCACGGTGGCGTCGAGGATCGAGCCGAAGGCGATGTAGAGCATGATGGCGATGAGGACCAACGACACGGCGAACATCTTGGCCATGCGTTCCTCGGCCGCTTCCATCTGCTTGAATTCGCCGCTCCACTCGGAACGGTACGGGATGCTGAGCATCGGATCGACTTTTTCCTTCGCCTCGGCCACGGCGCTCGCCAAGTCGCGTTTATTCGGCCCGGCTTTGGCCACCTCGAACTTGATGGCGATGAGCCGTTGGCCCTGCTCGCGGTAGATCGTCGAGGCCCCCGGTCGCAAAAACGAGCCGGCCGTATCGGGTTGGCCGGCGGCGTTCACCGGCGTGACCAAGTCGGCCAAGCGCCGCGTCGGCGTCGTCGTGGCGATTGACGGGGTGTTGAATTGACTCCCCGTCGGCGACGGGAGGGCGGCAGTCGTGCCGGTCGCGGAGAGACCGGTCCCACCGGTGCTGACCGGCGTGGTCGGCGCACCGCTTTGGTTGCCCGGCGTGACGACGTTGGAGACGGGCACGGGGATGCTCAAAATGCACTGCTCGTCGGCCCGCAGCCGCAGTGGCCAACGCACCGACAGGTCGAAGGTTTTGCCGCCTTCTTGAATCTGCGTGACCGCTTTGCCACCGACGGCCGTTTGAATCACACCTTGCACATCGGCGGGGGAGACATTCCAGCGGGCGCACTTCTGACGGTCGACCGGGAATTCCAAATTCGATTGCCCTTGGATGCGAAATACCCCCGCGTTCTGCACACCCGGCACCGCGTTCAGCGTGTCGCGGATGCGCAGCGCCGTCTCTTCGAGGGTGTCCAAACTGGGGCCGAAGACCTTGATCGAATTCTCGCCCTTCACACCGGATAGAGCTTCCATGACGTTGTCGCGGATGATCTGCGAGATGTCGAAATCGATACCGGGGAAGTGCTCGTCGAGCGTCGCTTCCAAATCGCGGACGAGTTCGGCCTTGGTGCGGATGCGGCCGCGCTTCGGATCGACGGGCCACTGCTCCTGCGGCCGCATCGGGATGAACGTCTCGACGTTGAAATAGCCGGTCGGGTCGGTGCCGTCGTCAGGGCGGCCCGCCGTCGGCACGATTACGGCGAACTCCGGGAACTGGCGGAGTACGGCCCGGACTGAGCGGGAACGCTTGGTCACTTCGTCGAGCGAGACGTTCACGGGGAAGGTGCCACGCACCATGAGGTTCCCTTCCTCGAGTTCCGGCATGAATTCGCGGCCCATCTGGGCCGCCGTCACCCCGGTGAAGGCGAGCGCGGCCACGAAGAGCATCAGGACGAGCCAACGCCCCTTCACGAGAAGGTCGAGTTGCTTGAGGAAACCCCACTGGAGCGACCGCACTAGGAAGTTGTCCCGTTTCGGTTTCAACCCCTTCATCGTCAGCAGGCAGAGCACCGGCGAGACCACCAGCGCTAGTACCAATGCCCCACCGAGCGCGAAGGCGTAAGTGTCTGCCATCGGCCCGAAGATTTGCCCCTCGGGGCCGGTCATCGTGAAGAGCGGCAACAGCGCGCAGACCATAATGAGCGTGGCGAAGAAGACGCTCTTGGTGACCTGCACGCACGCCCGGCCGATGCGTTCGTTCAAGGGCACGTCGGCGTCGTGGCCCGTCGTCAGGTTGCGGTAAATGCTCTCGACGATAATCACCGATGAATCGACGATGATGCCGAAATCGACCGCTCCGATGGAGAGCAGATTCGCCGACTTGCCCCGTGCGAATAGCACGCCGAAGGCGAACAGCAACGCCAGCGGGATGTTGATGGCCACGATCACCGCGGCCCGGACGTTCCCCAAGAACATCAGGAGGATCGCGCCGACCAACCCCATGCCGACGAGCAGGTTCTCGTTCACCGTCTCCGTGGTCTTGGCAATGAGGTCGGTGCGGTTGTAGAAGGTGACAATTTTCACACCCGGTGGCAGGTGACCGGGGCTGTTCAGCTCGTCGATCTTGGCTTTCACGTCGCGCAGGGCGGGCATCGACTCTTGCCCTTTGCGGAGCAGCACGATCCCCTGCACCACATCGTCGTCGTCGTCCCAGAGGTAGCTCCCGTCCGCCGCTTGGAGTTGCTTGCCGTCCCCATTCACCCGCGGCTGGCTGATCGCCACGCGGCCCTGGCGTGTCTGGAAGCCGACGATCACTCCACGGAGGGCCAGTTCGCGGTCACTCCAACGCGGCGAGCCGTCGGCGTTGAGAGCCGGCCCACCGTCGACGAGTTGATCGATGCGTACCGGCACGTTGTTGACGCTGGCCACGACCACTTGGCGGATCTCGACGCAACGACGGAGTTCTTCGGATCGGAGGTACTGCGCCGCCGCGGCGGGGTCGGTCATCGACAGGGTCGCCTGCTGGGGGTCTTGACCGTTGCCGATCAACCCCAGCGAACGCACGACGATCGACAATTGACCTTGGGTCAAGTTGTCGCCGCTGCCGTTCGTGTTCGAGTTGCCGAGCGCTGTTTGCAGTTGGGCCAGTGTCACGCCGTACTGGCGGAGTAAGGCGGGGTCGGGCTGCACTTCGTAGCGTTTCACCGTACCACCGACGCCCGTGACGCCGGCGATCCGCGGCACCCGCAATAGCTCGCGTTGGAGGATGAAATCTTGAATCGACTTGAGATCGGAGAGCGTGTACAGCGGCTTGCCGGTCGCGGGGTCGTTCGGGCTCACGAGGGTATAGCGGACGATTTCGCCGATGGGTGAGGCCGGGGAAATCTGCGGTGTCACCCCCGCAGGCAGGTTCACCGACGCCAGCCGATTCAGCACATCCTGCTTGGCCTGATCGTAATCGCGGGAGTAGCTGAACTGGTTGCGAATATGCGAAAGCCCGAAGAGCGACTTGCTCCGGGTCGTTTCCAAGCCCGGCATCCCGGCGAGTGCCACTTCGATCGGCATGGTCACTTGCCGTTCGACTTCCTCGGCGGACGCACCGGGGAACTGGGCGACGACTTCAATGATCGCCGGCGCCGGATCGGGATAGGCTTCAATGTTGACGTGAGTGAACGCGTAACCACCGCCGATGGCCAAGGCCATCGTGGCGAGCAACACCAAAAGTGGATTGGCCAAGGCCCAATCCACGAATTTGCGAACCATGGGATATCCGTATGAGATTCAATGAGTCGGTACCGTTGTCACGGCTGCTTTCATCGCTTCTTGAAACAATAACGAACCGGTGGCGACGACGTGTTCCTCGGCGCGCAGGCCGAACAATAGCCCCTCTTGAATATAAACCCAATCTCGCGTTCGGCGGAGCACGCGCACCCGGCGGCGTTCGTATTCGAGCTTGGTCGGGTCGGGCTGGACGATCACGATACTTTCAACTCCATCTTCGACGAGGGCATCGGTCGGCACGATCAATTCCCAAGCGCTCGCCGGTCGCTTCAAGGAGACGGTAACCGACTGGCCGATTTTGAGTTCGCCGTTCGGATTATCCACATGTCCGCTCACCAGCGCCGTGTGCTGGTTCGGGTCGATCACGGAACCGATCAGCTCCAGTTTGCCGTCGTACACAGTTCCCGGCCGCGCTGGCAACGAAATCGTCCACGCCATCGGTTTCGGGAGTTCCGCGAGTTGCGGGAGATCGTCCTCGTAAACGTGGGCCCAAACGGCCAACGACTTCAAGTTGCCGATTTTGAAGAGGTCGGTGGCGGTGTCGACGATGTCGCCGACGCCGATGTTCTTTTCCAGAATCACCCCGGCCTGAGTCGCCCGGACTTCCACCCGGGCCCAGTCGGCGGCATTCGCACGCACCGCATCTTGGTTCGTGAGATTATCGGTTTCCGCACGCACTTTGGCGATGTCCGCTTCCGTCAGCCGCCACGACTGCAGCGTCCGTTCGATGCGCTCGATGTTGATGCGATCTTCTTGAACGATTCGCTCGGCATCGAGCACCGATTTCTCGGCGGTGCCGCTCTGGTTGTACAAGTCGCGGAGTCGGCCCGCCACTTGAGAATCCAATTTGTATTTGGACAGGACGTTGATCAATTCGCTCTTCTTTTCGCCCAGGTCTTTGCTCCAGACGATGGCCAGCAATTGGCCCGCTTCGACTTTGTCGCCGTATTGGAGTGTGGGTGTCGTGCCCGCTTTCGAGATACTCGCCGGTGGATTCGTCGGGTCGATTTGGCCAACTTGCCCGAGGGCGACGATTTCCCCTGGAAACCGGCTGTGGATTCGCTGAAGTGAATTGGAGTCTGCGGCGAGCGTTCCTTGAAACAGCGGCAACGGCATACTTTGATCGGCCCGCTTGACAACGACGGTTTTGAGCGTCAAGTGGCGGGCGATGGACTCCGGAACGAGCACGCAATTCGGTGCCGAGACGGTGATCTTCTCGACTTCGACAACTCCGGGGGCCGGCGACGCACTGACGGCCTTCGGCTGCTGGGTTGCGAACCAAGCGGCCAAACCACCGACGGCAAGTACCAAGAGAACCAAGCCAACCACACGGGCGATTCGCAGCGATTTAGTGAGTTGTGAAAACATAATGAATCTCGAAATGCAAAATGATAACACTCACCAAGCAGCTTGCGTGCCAGTCTAGTTGCCTTGGCAAGACACCAACAAGGTTCCTGCAAATCTTTCTGGGGGTCAAATCCGGCCCTTGAAAGAGCCTGATTTCTTCGGATGCCGACCGGGAGAAAGAGTCGCCGCACCAATCCCTGGTCGATTTCAGCGGGTGGAGTGAACCGGTTCCGTTCAAGATGGTCGTTGCCCGTTCAGCGTTCATCCGGAGGCTCGCCGGTTGGCCATCCACCGGCCGAGTGAGGGTTGGATGGGCCGCGACGCGATTCAATTGCCCGGAGTCGTCCGAATGGTTCGAGGAATCGGACGAAACCGGTCGAAAAGATCATCGGAGACCTGCCGCTCACGGCCAACAAATCAGCGAGGATCGCGCGATGAATCTGCAAGCCTGGGAACCGACCATCCAATTGGCACTCGACGCTTTCACCGGTGCCCCGAACGAACCGGGTAAACAACGCGTTTTGAAAGAGTGGCGCTCGAAGTTGGAAAAAGAGCCGCACCGGTTGCAAGCGTTCCAAATCGACGAGATCGTCCGCGAAGTCCGTCGTCGCTCACTCAGCAGCATGGTTAAAGTCGCCAAAGCCTCGTGAGGAATGCCGATTTGGGGATGCGGACTTAGGATGGGAAGGAAGCGCACTCTTCCAATCCTAAATCCCAAATCTGCAATCCGCAATTCGCCCGGGTCGATAAGATAAAGATGCCTCTCATGGCGTCCGACGACCCGCGTTCCCGAGGATTTCAGCCCCGATGGCCAGTTTGCTCCAAATATCGAAAGCTACAAAGCGTTACGGCGACCAAATTTTACTCGACAGTGCCGAAGCCACGATCAGCGACAACACCAAAGTGGGATTCGTCGGCCGCAACGGGGCCGGCAAAAGCACCCTGCTGCGAATCTTGCTGGGCGAAGAGGAACTCGACAGCGGCGAAATCATCCGGCATCCGAGCCTGCGCTTGGGGTACCTCCGCCAGCACGATCCGTTTCTACCCGAGGAAACGTCCCTCGAATTCCTGATGCGCGACAGCGGCCAGCCCGATTGGAAATGCGGCGAAATCGCCGGCCAGTTCGAATTGAAAGGTTCGTATCTCGACGGGCAAATTTCCAAACTGAGCGGCGGTTGGCAGACCCGCGTCAAATTGGCGGCGCTGCTCCTCCACGAACCGAACTTGCTCCTCCTCGACGAACCGACAAACTTCCTCGACCTCCGCACGCAGATTCTGCTCGAACACTTCCTGCGGAGCTACCGGGCCGGCTGCCTCATCGTGTCGCACGACCGGGCCTTCCTCTCGGCCACGTGCACTCACACGCTCGATTTGTCGCGCGGTAAACTCACCACGTTCCCCGGCAAGATCGAAGCGTACTTGGAGTACCAGAAAGAGAAGCGGACGCACGACGAACGCTCGAATGAAGCCACCCGCGCCAAGATGCGCCACCTCGAAGACTTCATCGCCCGGAACAAAGCGCGGGCCAGTACCGCCAAGCTCGCCCAGTCCAAAAGCAAGCAACTGGAGAAACTCGAGCTGACCGAAGTGGCCACCGACGAACCGTCGGCCCGCATCCGGGCACCGCGTGTCGAGCCGCGAAAAGGCCCGGCGTTGCGGTGCCGGGATATGGCCATCGGTTATCCGGAACGCGAGATCGCGTCCGACATTCAACTGGAAATCGACCACGGCTCCCGGGCGGCCATCGTCGGCGACAACGGCCAAGGGAAGACCACCTTCCTGCGCACCATCGTCGATTCACTCGATCCGTTGGCCGGGGAAGTCCGCTGGGGCCACGGGTGCCACATCGGCGTCTACGCCCAACACGTGTACACGACCTTGCCCGACGGTCAGAACGTCTGGGATTATCTCCGCTCGAAAGCCGCCGTCGGTACCAACGACCAAGAAGTCTTGGATGTAGGCGGCTCGTTCTTGTTCCGCGGTTCGCACATCAAAAAGCCGATCTCGGTGCTGAGCGGGGGAGAACGCGCCCGCCTCTGCATGGCCGGGCTGCTGCTGAGTAAGCACAACGTGCTCATTCTCGACGAACCTGGTAACCACTTGGACGTCGATACTGTGGAGGCGCTAGCGGAAGCGCTGCTGGAATACAAGGGCACGCTGATTTTCACCAGCCACGACCGGCACTTTTTGAAGCGGGTGGCGAGTAGCATCGTGGAAGTCCGCGATGGCCGAGTCGTGAATTACCGGGGCCAGTACGAAACCTACTTGGCCCGGGTGAACGATGAGATCGACGCCGGGGAACGCGAGTTGGCCACCGAGCGGAAGAAGCTGCCACCGGAGGTGTTGAAAGCGTCGGCACTGGCGGCGCGCACCGTGCAGCGCACCGAAAAGGAAGCTCGCAAAGAGTTGAAGACCACCGAGAAGCTGATCTCGCAACTCGATGGCCAGAAACGCACCTTGACGGCCCAGTTTCTGGATTCCACCACCGATGCGGTTTCGAAACGGTTGGATGCGGAAATCATCGCCGTGACCGAGCAACTCAGCGAAGCCGAGGAGCGTTGGAGCCAACTCCAGGAAGAGTTGGAAGCGGTGGCGTGAACCACCCCGTCAGCGGGGCCAGTGCACCCAGCCCATTCCTTTGGCCGACCACAACCCGGCACCGACGACCAATGCGAGACCCGCGACTCCGAGCACATGCTTGAGCGCGGGTGTTCGGGTGATCGCGCCGAGCGGCCCCATCCAAGCGAGGGTCGATTCGATCAACCAATTCGCACCGACCAAGGGCCAAGCGAAGAACGGGACACCGGGTCGCGGTGCCTCTGGAAATTGCGAGGCCGGTGGCGAATCAGCGAACGGATTCACGTCGGCCATGTCCATGCGGCCGAAGGCATTCGGCATTCCCGCGGCGGAAGCCGATTCCGAGTCGTGCCCGTGGTTCGTCTTCTGGTAACCGTATGGTGTCGCGGGGGCATCGACGCCACGCAGGGTACCCGGCCCACCCGTGGGAGCATAGTCGGGGACGGGTGCCGCGAACGACCGCGCGATGGCGACCGTCGGCGCGGCGGCGTTGGCGAAGCTCGGTTCGAAAGCGATCGCCGGTTCCGGTTCGGAGGCGATGTACGGCGACTTGGCAGCCGGCGTGGAATCAGACCGCCACAAACTCACCGAGGGGCGAGTGGCGGGCGCCGTCATATCCGGGAGTGGCAGGGGGGCAGCCGGGGGAATCTTGACGATGTCGCTCTTGTTCAACGGGAGCGAAAGCATCCGTTGGAGGAGCGCATCCAGTTCGTCGAGTTGTTGACGGGTGAGGTCGTTCGGGGTGGGCAATGTCGCCATACGCGAATCCTTTCGCATCCTCAGGGTGCAATCTGCAAGTATGGTATGCCAACGCCGCCGACAAATAAAGAGCAATCGTTTTAATCGAACGTGGCAGTGTGTGGCAAATCTTTCTGGCGGGCGGATCCTGAGGATTTCGGCCCTGAAAGGGGCCGTTCCACTAGCCCAGGTCGGAGCCGGCGCCGCCGGCGGAGGCCTGGGAACCCCGATCCGTAAAACAATCTCCGTCCTGAAGGGACGGTTCGGAGCAGTCCATGGAACCGCCCTTTCAGGGCGTCTCCATGTTACGAATCGCACTACCCAGGCCTCCGGCCGCTGCGCGACCTCCGACCTGGGCTGATGGAACGACCCTTTCAGGGTCAAAATCAGCAGCCAGAAAGATTTGCCAGTCCCAACACGGCCACACGATTCTGGCAACGAACCGGATCATTCACTCAGGCCGTTGGAACGGAGCAGAACATCTTTCCGCTCGGCTGGCTTCGTGGGGAACAAGAGTGGGTCGGTTTCGGGGCCGACTGAGGCGGGCCAGGGTGCGGACGGGGATTTCAGGCCGGGCAGACTGCCCGCGTTCGCATTCGATGGTAGTTTTTGGTAATACACCACAGCGATGACGAGCACCGCCGACAACCCGGCCAACAGTCCCAGCTTCGCGTCGTTCGCCATCGGTTGCTCCTTATCGGTGTTTGTAACCTTGGATCACGGCCGGACGTTCGATCGGGGAACTTGAACCAAACCGTTGGGATATTTCAGACCGGACACGATACGCCCGCCATTCTCTGCACAATCCTTGCGGCGATGGCAACCGCTCCATCTTTCCGAATCGGTGCCGCGATGACACTCGTACTCTTGGCAGCGCTCGGCATCGTCATTCTGGCTATCGTGGCGTCGATGCGGGGCATCGACGTCCGCTTGTCGCTCTTCGTCGCGGCCTTGTTGCTCGGCGCCCTCGCCGGCGATCTCCCCGCCATTTCGCGGGCCTTCTTCGATACGTTCAGCAGCGAAAAATTCGTCGTGCCGATCTGCTCGGCGATGGGCTTCGCCTACGTACTAAAACAGACCGGCAGCGATACCCAATTCGTCCGGTTGTTGATGGCCCCGGTGCGACGGATCGGCTGGCTCTTGGTGCCCGGCGTCGTGCTCGTTGGCTTCACGGTGAATGTGCCACTCATCAGCCAGGCGAGTACCGCCGTCTGCTTGGGAACGGTGGTGGTGCCATTGATGCAAGCCGCCGGCTATTCCCGGCGCACCATCGGTTCGACACTCTTACTCGGTGCGTCCATCGGTGGGGAACTCCTCAACCCCGGCGCCCCCGAACTGTTGAGCATCAAGAAACTCACCGATACCGACACCCAGATTCTTTCGCAGCAGTACATCCCGCAGTTGGTCTTCCCGCTCCTCGGGATCACCACGGTCGCCTTCTGGCTCCAGACTATCTGGCTCGAACGCCGATCCAAGCCAACACCGATGGAACCGACGCCAACGGTGGCCTTGGAACCGTTGAGTCCTCTGCGGGCGGCCGTGCCGTTGGTTCCGCTCGCGCTGCTGCTCCTTTCGGGGCCACCCTTTTCGCTCTTCCACTTTCCTGACTTCTGGCTGGCGGTCGGTTCGGACGATGTGCCCCATCCCGAAAAGTTGCTGCGCAGCCGGCAGATTGGTCTCGCCATGCTCATCGGCGTGATCGTCGCAGCGCTGGCGGCACCGCGAAAAGCCAAGGGGTGCATGAAAGCGTTCTTTGAGGGCGCGGGCTACGGGTTCGCCAACATCGTCAGTTTGATCGTGATCGCCACTTGCTTCGGCGAAGGCATCCGGGTCGTCGGGTTGGCCGACGCCCTCGGGAAGTTCATCCGGGGGAATCCGAATTGGCTGCATCCACTCACGGCGGCTGTCCCCTGGGCCTTCGCGTGGGTCAGCGGCTCGGGGATGGCCAGCACCCAGAGCCTATTCGGATTCTTCACCGAACCGGCCGCGAACTTGCACCAAGACCCTAATTCCATCGGCGCGATGGTGGCCGTCAGTTCGGCGGTGGGCCGCACCATGTCGCCCGTCGCGGCGGTCGCCCTCATGTGTGGCACGCTGACCGGCGAAAGCCCGGTGGCCCTCGTGAAACGAGTCGCAGGGCCATTAGTGATCGGACTCGTCGGCGTGGTGCTGTTGCGAATGTTAGGCTGGGTTTGAAAACGAGCGGGAGTGGAAATGGCCGAACGGATCCTATTCATCACCGGGAAGTTGGCGGAGTCGGCCTTACGTCGGCAACTCGCCGTCCTCGCGCCGCAAGTCGGCTTCAAATACGACGTCGCCGTGATGCCGATCACCGTGGCCGCACTGCTGACGACGCCGTGGATCGCCAAGCGGTTGCAGATGCCCGACGGGGCGGATCGCATTGTGTTGCCGGGGCTGTGCAAAGGGGATGTCGCCGCACTGCGGACCATCACGGCCGTGCCGGTGCAACTCGGCCCGAAAGACCTGCGCGATCTCCCGGAGTTCTTCGGGCGCCGCAGTGGCCCACCGCCCGATTACGGCCCCCACGACATCGCCATCGTCGCGGAGATTAACCACGCCCCGCAGAAGTCGCTCGCGGAAATCGTCCGGATCGCCAATCATTACCGCGACTCCGGTGCCGATTTCATCGATCTCGGTTGCGATCCCGGTTCCACCTGGGCCGGTGTCAGCGAGGCGGTGAAAGAGTTGAAATCGCAGGGGTTGCGGATTTCCATCGACAGTTTCGACGTCGGCGAAGTGCGGCTGGCCCTGGAAGCCGGGGCGGAACTCGTGCTGAGTGTCAGCGGTGTCAATTTGTTGGAGGCGAGCCGGATGCTGCGCGATTTTCCGCACGTGGAAGTCGTGGCCATCCCCGACACCCCCGACGACTTGCCGAGTTTGTGGCGCACCGTCGACGTGCTTCAAGAAAACGGGGTGAAGCACCGGCTCGATCCGATTGTGGAGCCGATCGGCTTCGGATTCGCCGCGAGTTTAGGCCGCTATCTCGAAACGCGCCGGCGCTGCCCCAATGCCGAGATCATGATGGGCATCGGCAACCTCACGGAACTCACCGACAGCGATACGGCCGGGATGAACGTGCTGCTCGCGGGCTTCTGCCAAGAGGTCGGCATCCGCAGCGTGCTGGCGACCGAGGTGATCAACTGGGGGCGAAGCGCCGTGCAAGAGTTCGCGCTGGCCCGCCGACTGGTGCACTACGCGGTGACGCACAAGACGCTCCCCAAGCGGCTCGAACCCAATTTGGTACTGCTGCGCGATCCGAAGTTACAGGAACTCGGCGAGGCGGCCTTGGTGGAACTCGCGGAGCGCCTCACCGATCCCAACTACCGGATCTTCGCCGAGCGCGGCGAGTTGCACATCCTCAACGGCGACCATTATTTGCGGGGCACCGACCCGTTCGCCCTCTTCACCGAGTTGCTGACGCTCGATGCCAAACTCGACGCGAGCCACAGTTTCTACCTCGGCTACGAGTTCGCCAAAGCCGTCACCGCGTTGACGCTCGGGAAGCAGTACAACCAAGACAACGCTTTGCGCTGGGGCTTTTTGACGGTGCCCGAGACTGGCCATCGGGTGTGACCCGATCTCATGGGGATTCGTCGAACCACACATCCGCGAATCCCAAACCGTCGGTTAGAAAATGCCAGCCCACTGGGAGGCCTAGAAACGGTAAGACTTGTGGGCAGCGTTCCGCCAAGTGCTCGACGCAAAGGGGTTGGTAAAAATCGGCATCGTCTGACCATTCGTCGCCAGCATGAATGTACCAACCACAGGTGGTTGCGGTGCCGGAGACACGAACTCCATGGATCGGCAGCCGCCCGAGCGTTTGCAAAGCGATGCCGACGTTCGTTCCCGGCTTCGGCGGCTCGAACGCGGCACCGTGAGTGCGGCAGAGGCGCCGCTGTCGAGCGGTCGGCGATCCCGATGGTCCTTCGGACGTTCTCACATGCGGGCTCCGTCGCCGAGTCCTCACACACTCCACTGCTTGACGACGCGCACTTTTCCCTGGGCCTTCGGCCACAGCACCACACGGTAGTGATCGTTCCCCTCCAAACTGGATTCGTCGAGGCTGTCGAAGCCACCGTGGAAAGTGCGCACCCGATACCAGCCCGGTTCGACCGTGAAATCCGCCACCGGGCCACCGGTGCATTCGTGGACTTGCAGTTTTCCCGTCGGTAGATTTAGGCTCGCTTCGGCGATGTGATCCCAAGCGTTGGAATCGTATTCCGGCTCCGCGTCGTGGATTTCGATTTCCACGGCAACGGTTCGATTGTGCTCCGTTTGAACCGCGACCACGTTCGGCCCGACTTTGATCCGACGCCGCATGTCCGCGTCGTCATACTCCGTCGGGGCTTCGGGATTCGTCCCGGAATCCCAGAGATAGAACTGGTGGTAATCGGCGAAGACCTTGCAAGCGATATTTTGTAAACGCATGGTACCTCAACAGGGTCTTGAAGTTCAACCTTCAGGTTGTTCTTGGATCGCAACGAGATCGGGCGAGTCTTCGAGGCCACTATTGCACAGTACGTCGGGCTTTGAAGACTCGCCCGACGACGACAACCTGAAGGTTCACCCCGCATCGGGTTCACTCTGACTATATTACCATTCCCCACGTCACGTTCGGAGCGTCCGCACTATGGCTATCCCCCCGCTCGCCATCGGCGTTTGCAGTTGGTCGTTGCAAGTTACCAGTATCCCAGAGTTGGCCGGTTTACTTAAGAAGCTCGAAATCGACGTGGTTCAAATCGCGTGCGGCGATCCCCACCACGCTTCCTGGAATGAAGGCGAGGCGATGCCCGCGGCGGCGCTCGCGGCGGGATTCCAAATGTCCGGAACGATGCTCGGATTTCCCGGCGAAGATTACACGACCCCGCAGCACATCGAACGCACCGGCGGTTTCGGCGACCCCGCCACCCGGCCCGAACGCCTCGAACGATTCCGCTGGGCCATCGCCCGAACCAAACAACTCGGGCTGACCGACATCATGCTCCACGCCGGATTTCTGCCGGAAGTCGGTGGCGCCGGGCGGCGGGCGTTCCTCGATACATTAGCCGAGGTCGCCGATCTCGCCGGCCGCGCGGGGTTGATCGTGGCCTTTGAAACCGGCCAGGAAACCGCCGCACTGTTGCGGCGCACGCTGGACGATTTGCAATGTCCGAATTTGAAAGTCAACTTCGACCCCGCCAACATGCTGCTGTACGACAAAGACGATCCCCTCCAGGCACTCGACTTGCTCGCTCCGGACATCCGCAGTGTCCATATCAAAGACGCGAACCGCCCGACAGTACCGGGGACGTGGGGCAGCGAAGTGCCACTGGGTACCGGACAGACGAACACCAAGGCGTTCGTGAAGAAGTTGGTGCAGATCGGCTACCGAGGCTCCCTCTGCATCGAACGGGAAGTCGGCACCCAAGCCGAGCGCTTCGCCGACATCGCCCACGGGGTGCGCTTTTTGAAGGATTGTTTGGCCGAAGGAAATTGAATCAGGAGGCAGTCGGAGTTGTTGTCTCGGCAATGGCACGGTAGCGGTAGCCCGTGTCGACTTGCTCGAAGCCGAGCGATTTGCAGATGCCAACGCCGGCGGGATCGTCGGCCCAGACTTGCAACTCGGCCATGGCGAAGAACTGATCTTGGAGCAGTTTCAAGATGCTCGCCAGGAGGAACTTCGCCAAGCCTTGCTTCCGAAGGTGGGCCCGAATTTCAACATCGAACAGACCCGCCGAGGGCATGTTCCACTTCCAACTGAATCCTTCCAGATCCCAGTGCACCGCCCGGCCGGCCGGCTGACCGGTCATTTTGTCGACGATGCGGAATTCCGTCGGTTCGAGGGTGCCCCAGATGCACTCT
>JAYSYJ010000140.1:0-1663 GCA_043727675.1 Fimbriiglobus sp. | reverse complement strand
GCGAGCCGGCGGTGTGAACTGCCGGATTCGTCCATCACTCTTTGCTCAACGCTTCGTCGAGGTTGAAGAGCAAATTGCACAGGGACGCCCATGCGGCCAGTTCCGCGGCGTCCAGTTTCGAATTCGGCGGTTTCGCACCGATGGCCAGCAATTCCTTCGCGGCGACTGTGTCGTTGCGGTATTGCCCGCGCAGGCGTTCGAGTGCGGTCAGCAGAATCGACGCTTCGGAGGGTTTCGGTGCCCGACCGAGAATCGCTTGCACCGCCGAGGCGACTCGTTCCACATCGGTGGCCTTCGGAGTCAGTAGTATTTTCTCGGCGAGCACGCGGCCCGCTTCGACGAAGGTCGTGTCGTTGAGGGTCAGCAACGCTTGCAGCGGGGTGTTCGTGCGGCCAGATTTCACCGAGCAGACTTGGCGGGCCGAGACGTCGAAAAACATCGTCGGGCCGACGATGCGGCGCCAGAATGTGTAAACGCTGCGGCGGTACAGTCCCTCGCCGGTGTCGGGTTCGTACTTTTTGCCGCCGAAGGTCGCTTCTTCCCAAACGCCGCTCGGTTGGTACGGCCTCACTGCCGGGCCGCCGATTTTTTCGACGAGCAAGCCACTCGCGGCGAGGGCTTGATCGCGGATCATCCACGACGGCAACCGGTGCCGCGAGCCCCGTGCCAGCAGGCGATTCTCCGGGTCGCGCTCGAGCAACGTCTTGGACACCGCAGAACTCTGCCGGTAGGTCGCGCTGGTGACGATCAAACGAACCACGTGCTTGACATCCCACCCCGATTCGACGAACTCCACGGCCAACCAATCGAGCAATTCCGGGTGGCTCGGCCGCTCCCCTTGGACGCCGAAATCGTTGCTGGTCTTAACGAGTCCGGTGCCGAAAAACTGCTGCCAGAGGCGGTTCACCGTGACGCGGGCCGTGAGCGGGTGTTCCTTCGAAACGAGCCAATTCGCCAGGGCCAGCCGGTCGATTTTGTCCGCTTTCAACGGGGGTAGTACGGCGGGAACCAGCGGCCCGACCTTCACACCGGGCTTGTTGTACAGGCCTTTGTCGTAGATGAAGCTATCCCGTGGCTTGGCCATGTCTTCCATCACCATGACGCGCGGAATGCTCTGCTTCGCACTCTCACGGGCGTCGATTGCTCGGCCGAACTCCGCTAACGTTTTCGCATACTCTTTCTCGGCACCGAACTTCTTTTCGAGCGTGTCGATTTGGGCCTTGCTCCGGTTGCCAGGTGTCACCTTGAACAGCTCCAGCAACTCTTTCGACAGCTCTTTTGGCTTCTTAAGAGTCGCCTCCGCTTCAGTGACTGCGGTCGCCAGTTTCGCTGCCGTTTGGGTCGCCAGTGTCAACGCCGCCGTTTGTTCCGCGTTCGGCCAATCGAGCAGTGGCCTCGTAAACGGGTCGCCACCACCGCCGTTCACCGGGGTCTGGTTGAAGAATGCAAAGAGGCCGTAGTATTCCTTTTGCGCGATGGGATCGAACTTATGATCGTGGCACCGGCAGCAATTGAAGGTCAACCCGAGCCAGACCGTGGCCACCGTTTCGGCCATGTCCATGCCGTAGTCGACTCGATTCTCTTCGGGGATGCGGCCACCCTCGCCGTTGATGGCGTGGTTCCGCAAGAACGCCGTGGCGAGTTTCTGTTCGGGCTTGGCATT
>JAYSYJ010000139.1:0-5323 GCA_043727675.1 Fimbriiglobus sp. | reverse complement strand
CGACTCACACCGGGTTCGTCGGGGACTCCTTCGAGCACCACGCGGGCTTCATCGGTGGCCAAAGCCACTCCGCAAACGGGGATCTCCGCCATCCACGGCGCTTCGGGGACGATCCAAGTCCCGATGGCATCGGATTGGGCATTCCGCACCATCAATGGCACGTCGAATTTCTTGGCGAACTCGATGCTGCGGGAGTGCATCACGCCGGCGCCCATGCTCGCCATTTCCAGCATTTCGTCGTAGCTGATGACGTCCATTTTGCGGGCGTCGGGCACCACGCGCGGATCGGTGGTGTACACCCCATCCACGTCGGTGTAGATTTCGCACTGCACGTCGTAGCCGGCTTGCTTCATGGCGGCGGCAATGGCCACGGCGGTGGTGTCCGAACCGCCGCGGCCGAGCGTCGAAATGTCACCCTGTTCGTCGATCCCTTGGAACCCGGCGACGACCACGATCTGCCCGGAATCAAGGGCTTCGCTGATCCGCCTGGTGTCGATCGACTTGATGCGGGCCTTGCGATGGGTGTTGTCTGTCACGATCCCGATCTGCTGACCGGTGAAGCTGATCGCACTTTCGCCGAGGTCTTGGATCGCCATCGCCGTGAGGGCGACGCAGATCTGCTCGCCGGTGGCCAACAGCATGTCCATTTCGCGTGCCGATGGCGTACTGGTGATCTCGGCCGCTTTGCCGATGAGATCGTCGGTGGTGCTCCCCTGGGCACTCACCACGACGATCACATGGTCGCCGGAACTCTTGGCACGGATCGCCTTTCGGGCCGCTTCTTTGACGCGTTCGGCATCCTTCACACTCGACCCACCGAATTTTTGCACGACCAGACTCACGGTACAAACCCCGGTGAACACGCGAAGCGTTGTCTTAGGGCGCCCCTCCGGAATGGGTATCGTTGCGGGTCGAACCAGTGCGACACGGAAGCTCCCAATCGACCTCATTTTCTTTTTTCTGAACAATCCATTTGACAATGGGCACACCGGATAGCATAACCATCTGTGAACATAAAATAACCATACGGATTTTGACCTATGATTGCCACGATAACTTCGCGTGAACTCCGGCAAATGATTCGTGTGCCCTACACCAGACAAAAGTTCCACTATGACACCGATCCCGAGTTTCTCTGTATAGTTCAGGAAGCATTCTCTCCCGGAAATGGAGGCCCATCATGGGCATGGATAACTTCAGTGCCAGCCAGCAGAAGATCATCAAACGCTACTACAACAACATCGATACGATCCAGCTGCAAAAGCTGGCGGAGACAGTGACGGATCTGTATTTGGCCGAAGGAAAAAAGGTCGAGAGACTGTGGAAGACGGCCGTGACCGCAATGCAGAAACTGGAAGTGCCTCAGCAGCGCATCGACATCTTGGTGAAGTCGCAAAACCTCGAACAGCTTGCGAAGCTGGTCAAGGAACTGCAAGGGTGATGCCGACCAAGGCGAGCCGACCCAATCCACGTCGGAAAAAACAGAGCCGACTGGCGCGAGCCGTCGGATACTCGCAAAACCACGGATCGTTACCGTAATTGTTGATTGAAAAGTACAGCACCGACAGCTCACGCAGTCGGCTCGCCGACTATCAACGAGTGCTGATGTAACCTCGAACGGGGCCGGCGGAATTGGTGATGTCGGCCCGCAGGTTGGCGAATTCCAACCGTTCGATCTCGTCGTGACGGGTCACCAAGTAAACCGCATCGGTGACAGCGGCAGTGGCATCGTTGCCGGGCAGTTCGTTCCAGACGCCGGCGTCCACGATGACCCAGTCGAACCACTGCCGGAGTTGCCCGAGGAGCTTGGGCAAGTCGCTCGTCAGCAAATCTTCGGTGGCGTCGGTCGCGGTTCCTGTCGACAGCAAATGCAAGTTCGTCAGCGGTGTTGGTTGCAGTGCCCAGGCGAGTGGAATCGCTTGGCCGAGGACTTCGGCGAGACCGGGGGATTCCGAGGCTCCGAGTCGACGGGCAATCCCGGGGCGGGCGAAGTTCGCATCGACGAGTAACACACGACTGCCGTGCTCTTGCGTCAACGACACGGCGAAGTTCATCATCACGGTGGTGGTGCCGGCCAGGCCCGATGCCGAGGTGAAGAGCGTGACGCGCGGGCCGGGTTCCTCGAACTGATTCACGATTTCGTCACGCACGATCCGGTATTCGCCGCTCACCGCGTGATCCGGCTGATGGTACGCGATGATATCCGGCGAAATTCCCGTCGGCAGTAAACGCAAGCCGAGCTTGGGCAAGCGGTGGAACGTCACGCTGAGAATCCGGGCATCGGATTCCGCAGCCACCATCGGTGGTTGAGCAAGAATTGGGGTCGATTTCGGCGTTGGCAGCGCGAACGAAACTCTCTCGGCGATCGGTGCCGGCATCGGTGCGACCGTTCGCGGCACGGGCCGGGACATCGACGTGACGACTCCTTCGGGGCCACCGACTTCGATGTATGGGGTGTACTCGTCCGACGGAGCTTCGAGTTGAATCGATTGAACCTTTTCCGGCGCGCGAACGGGTGCGGGCAAAGTTCCACCGGCACCTGTGACAACGCGAAACATCCGGCTCATAGCGAATTCCTAATGCTGGTCGGTTCAGGAGACGTTCCGCTTGCCTTGGGCCTTACGCGGAGAATTCTTCTTCGGGGCAGGACTGTTGCTCTGGCGTGGCTGCTGGCCGGGGTGCGGCAAGATATTCGCTTCTTCCGGCTCAAATTCTTCAGACAGTTTTGGCCGTGACGGCTTCGGCCCCAAGGGCGGCAAATCATCGAGTGGCAGCGTCATCAATTCGAGCTGCATCAAGGCATCGACCACCGGCTCGGCATCGACATCCTTCAACCCCGCCGCTCCGGCGAGGGTGAATGCCAACAGGGCCACCCGATTCAAGACTCGCGGGACGCCGCCGGTGTGCGTGGCCAAGAGCGTGAGCGCTTCGTCGCTGATCAGCCATTCGGGACGGCCACCACACTCGCGGAGTTGATGGCGGACAAAGCGGATCGACTCTTCCCGCACCAAGGGGCTCAGTCGTGCACGAGCGGCCACCCGTTGAGCGAACGAGGCCGATTCGGGTTTCGTCAGCAGTTCACGCAGCCCGGATTGGCCCACGAGAATCACGAGCAACGCTTTCGATTCTTTCGATTCGAGGTTGCCGAGCACGCGGATTTCTTCGAGAACCTCGCCGGTGAGGTTCTGGGCTTCGTCGACAAACATCACCACCGCTTGCTCTCGAACCAGAGCGTTGAGCAGTTCGCTGTACACGGCGAGGCGGAGTTCTTGCTCGCTCATGCCTTGGTACGGCTGACCGAGATCGAACAAGATCGCTTGGAAGAAGTCGGCCGGACGAGAAAATTTCGTCGCTTGCAAAAGAATTCGGCAGGTCGTCGCGGGCAACGATTCGAGAAATCGCAACACCAGCAGTGTCTTACCGGTGCCCGGTTCCCCATCGAGCACCACCACACCGCCACTGTCGGCGTATGTCCGAGTCAACACGGAACTCGCGGCTTCGTGCGTGGCGGTCGGACAGTACGTATCGGTGTCCGGGGTGGGGCGAAAGGGCCTCCGCGTTAGCCCGAAGTGTGCAAAGTCCATGGTTGGCATCCTGCCCGGCAAACGGAAAACCGAACCAACCGAAACGTCCCCCATCAACTCATCGACCAGAACGAAACAGGAACTTGAGCTTGTGCGGGCGAGCCGCTCGCTTCGAGTCAGAAAGTTTTCCGGGGAATCCCGAGGAAATAAACTTGGGTTTGGCATCGGATTTCGACTTGCGATACAACCGCTACATTCGCTATATCTTTCGGAACCCAATCGGGGCGACTGGAAACGGAACGGCAGGGAGGCAGGCGATGAGCAGGATGCTCACCTTCTTCGAGCTGGGTTTTGCTTCGGCGACGGCGCTGGCGAAGTCCGGCCGATATTCGGCAGCGCGTCAAGCCCTTCGGGGTTTGCGGGCGACTTGCGATTTGGAACCCGGCTCGGCCCACCGCTTGCATACCACGGCAGCCGAATGGGCCTTGCGGTCCGAACGCTACGCGGAAGCGCGAAAGCATCTCCGGCGAGCTGTGGAGCTCGACCCGAATAATGCCGCCGGGCATTTTGCCCTCGGCCAAGCTCATGAAGCCGACCCATTCGGTTGCGACCGAATGGCCGTTCGAAGATACCGGAAGGCCATCCAGTTGAACGCCAATCAACCGAAATACCGCGCGACCTTGGGCCGGGCCTTGGTGCGGGTCGACAATATCCAAGCCGGAGTGAAAATACTCTGCCGGGCGGCCGAAGCAGCCCCGAGCGATCCGGAAGTGCTCGAAATTGTGGCCGAGGGACTCCGCGAAGCGGGCCAACCCGAGGTGGCCTTCCGACTCATGAGCCAGGCGCGGTTCTTGGCACCGGGAGACGGCGCGATCAAGAAACTCTGGGATCGCTCAAGATTCAGCCTCACCGCGGCCACGCAGCAAGCCCACCGTAACAGTGAAGTTCGGCCGGTCGAGAATCCTGCGGTTCTACCGTTCTTGCGTGTTTCCGAGATGGGCCAAACTCAAAAGATCCGCCGGGATGCCGGCTCGCCAAAAGGTGCGCCGGTTCCGCGTTTGCGAGCCTACCGTCAAGACTGAAAAATGGGTTGCGCTCTCAATCCCAGACCAGTTGCTTCGAATCGAACGCTGGCCCGTCGAGGCAAACTCGCTTGTAGTCCCAGCCGTTGTCCGCGGTGCGAACTTTCGCCACGCAACTGAAGCAGGCCCCGATGCCGCATGCCATCGGGGTTTCCAGACTCACCTGACATGACACATCTCGCTTCGCGGCCAGTTTCGCCAACGCGTGCAGCATCGGTTCCGGGCCGCAACCGATCCACGGCCCGGCTCGCTTGTGCTGGTCTAACAACTGCGTGACGTAGCCTCGCGTTCCCAAGCTCCCGTCATCGCTTGTCAAATGCACATCGACGCCGATGGATTGGAAATCGGCAACCCCCGCTGCCAGCGCTGCCGTGCGGACACCGTAATAAAGCGAAACCTGGCCCGCTCGTTTCCGGGCAGGGAGATTCCCATACCCTTGCAACCCGAGTAGTTCCTTGGCATACGCTAGGAAAGGTGTCTGCCCAATTCCCCCGGCGACGCAGGTGGCCTGTTCGGGTTCGCCGATATCGAGGAATGGTTGCCCGAGTGGCCCCCAAACTTCCAGAACATTTCCAATGCGTTCTTCGGCGAGAAGCGTCGTCATCTTCCCGATCACGAGATAAACCACGTCGAATGCACTGGCGTCGGGGGTGACATCGTAGAAAGCGAACGGGCGTGCCAACAAGGGGTCGCTACGGCCGGGTAACCGCACCATCA
>JAYSYJ010000138.1:0-5327 GCA_043727675.1 Fimbriiglobus sp. | reverse complement strand
GGTTTCGCAATCAGTCGTCAAGCAACCATCCCATCGATTTCGTGAGATCGCCGTAAGGTTGATTCGCCCGGCAGGTCGAAATCTTAACGTGCCGGTCATTTTAGCGGAACAAGGCCAGGGCGTTGCGGGTGGAAAGCTCGCCAATCTTTTCGACGGAACTATTGCGTGCCGTGGCGACACCGGCTGCCGTGTGAGCGACAAAGGCCGGTTCGTTGCGTTGCCCACGAACGGGCACTGGCGACAAATACGGCGCATCGGTTTCGATCAGCAGTCGATCCTCTGGCACCAGCGCGGCGATGGCCCGGATCGCGTCGGCATTTTTGTACGTGACCATACCCGAAAACGAAATGTGCAGCCCCATCGCCAAACACGATTCCACCGTCGTGGCATCGGCTGCGCAGGAATGCAGCACACCGCGGATCGGCCCAAAGCGATCAAAATGCTCGCGGAGCAACCGTACGGTATCGGCGTCCGCTTCGCGGTTGTGAATGACAATCGGTTTGGCGAGAGTGCGAGCCAGTTCGAGGTGGCGAGCGAAAAAGTCTTCTTGAACCGAGAACGGTGTTTTGTTCCAGTGGCGGTCGAGGCCGGATTCACCGATTCCGACGGCTGCTGGGAGGTTGGCCAGGGCCACGATGGCATCCCAGTCGCCGGGCGCCGCTTCGGCGACATGATTCGGATGGAGGCCGACGACCGCACAGAGCATTTCATGGGCGTGGGCTAACTCGAGAGAAGCCCGACTACTGGCCAGATCGGTACCGATGCAAACAATCCGGACGACGCCCGCGTTGGTGGCCCGTTGCAAGACAGCGGGGAGATCGTGATGAAAGCGGTGGTCATCCAAATGACAGTGCGTGTCGACGAGAGTGAGTGCCATAAATACTAGGCTCAAATAAAAGCACGGGGGACAAGCCCCCGTGCGGTGAATCGAATCGACAATTCGGAATACTACTTGTCACCGCTACTGCCGCCACCGTCACCGTTGGGTCGTCCCGGTGAGGCCGGGCCACTCCCGAGGCCCGTCGGCGATTCGGTGTCTTTCAAATTCCGGACGCGTCCGAGCCAATCGTGCCAAGCTTTATCGCGTTGTGCCCGTGCGGTCGGTGGTACCGGTAAGATGTTCTCGACCATGTCCACCGCTTCGCTTCGCACTTCCAATTTCCCATCCTCGCGGATGATCAACAGTTCGGCGGTCGAATCGTCATTGAGCATCTGATTCCCGACTTTCGTGCTGCTGTGCCCACCTTCAAAATCGACCAGAACATTCTTGGTGCGGAAGTCGAGGACTCGCACTTTCGGGAGCGGGTACTTGGTAGTGTCTCGTGGCCAGAACGGATAGATCGGCGTTTTCGCATCACCTTGCGGCAAGACGAAATGCAGTGCGGCGGAGCGCCACAACGGCAGTTCGACCGGCACCTTCTTGCCGACAAATTCGCCCACGGCCACCGGCATTTCCGCCTGCACCCACGCCCCGATGGGTTCTTCTTTGTTACCGAGCATGAGGCGTTCCATCCACTGCTGAACTTGAATCACAGCCCGTTTGCCGTCTTTGACATCCTGCAATTCGGCCACTTTGCGAATCGGATCGGCTTTACCGCTCTCATCGTAAATCTTCACCACCGCCTCTTCGTACTTTTTAGCCGAGTAGGCATAGATGAAGGCTTCTTGTGGCACGGTGAGCTTCTGGGGCAGGTCGTACCAAGTGCTTTCGAGGATCTCGATATTGGCCATGTTGATGTCGGACACGTTCTCTTTGTTTTTGTAGTTCGGACTCTTCATCTGCACTTTCACACGGTACTGGTACGTGTTGCCCGGCTCGAGATCGACATCCAAGAACCGCATCAACAAGTGATCGACATCGAGCTTGTTCAAATTCGATTGCGACACGGTGTCATCACCGCCGCCAGCCGGATTCATCGGGCCGGGAGGGAACATACCTCCGAGTGGTGGCCGAATGTTACCACTGCTCGACATTCCGCCAGGGCCGAAAGGCCCATTCGGGCTGCTGTCGTTACCGAAGTTTCCTGCGAAGCTCCCCGTGGCGGGCGGTGGAGCAGCGTAGGGGTTGGTGCTCCCGTACTTATAACGATCCAACATATCTTTATCGGTCTTCTTCGCGGCTTTCGATTCTTCGAGACGCTTGTAGTTCGAGTAAATCGTGCCGAGTGAAGTATCCGGCGGATAGTTCAGCGCGAAGCCTTCGGCGAGCACCGGGAGTGGTGCCGAGACCCCTTGTTCCGGACGGAGGAAATAGGGTTTGTAACCTTCTTCTTTCACGAACGGGGCATCGTAGCGAGTGAACCGGCTGAAGAACCGTTCTTGGTGATCGAGCGGCCGCCAGTATGTCTCGTACTGCTCTTTAGTCAGGTTCGCAGGCAGCCCTTCTTGAGGGATCGTGAGTCGCTCCACAATCAAGCCGGCGAACGCCGGGGAGATATTGTCCGTTGGCAAGTTGCTTGCGGGAATACCACCGGGGGAGAGTGGCCCAGGAAAGCTCGATCCGAATGGCGTGGTTGGGGCCAAGGGACTGACTGGTGCTCCCGCCGCTCCGGTACCGGTGCGTCCCGCAATCGTTGCGGGACTCGATTCGAGCCGAGCCTCCATGAGGTTTCGCAACCGGAGTGCTTGCTTGATTTCTTCGAGTTGTGCCTTGATAGGAAACGACATCTGAATCACGGCCATGCGAATCGGGTAGAGCGCTACGGCCGGGTGGAGGTTCAATTTCGTCGCGTCTTCAATGGATCGGTAAACCACTTTGTTTTCTGAGCGATTGCCACCTGCAAAACTCCCAGTCGATCCGGGAAACATTCCCCCCGCCATCGACGATCCGCCCAGTGGGCGTGTGGATCCCGGCCCGCCGGGCGCTCCTGGAAAAGCCGATCCCGGCCCGCCGGGTGCTCCTGGGCCTCCGGGGGCGCCTGGGCCTCCGGGGGCGCCTGGGCCAACGGGGGCGCCTGGGCCTCCGGGGGCGCCTGGGCCAACGGGCGGCGGTGGTTTAATCGGCCGAGCACCGACTGGAGGCTTCTTATTTTTCATCCTGTCAAGCATTGCTTTTAAAGCTTCGCGGTCGGCTTCTTTCGTGGTCGCATCCACTAAGTAACCACCGGTGACATTCAACACTTCACCGGTCTCTTTGTCGAACGTGAATTTGCGGTCGTAGGCTTTGTAAGAAGCACCGTAGTAATTGATCTGCGATTCCACAGGCGTCAGAACGCGCGGTTGTTCGCGACGTTGGCTCGGCTTGGCGACCGGCTCAAATAATATCCCAATGTGTTGATATGTCGGGGCACTCACAAGCGTGAAATCGCTCTTTTTCGTGTTCGGAATCGCGTAGTCTGGTAAATCGGTCGGCTTACCGTCCGTGCTGCTGATCTTCGCTTGCAAACCGTTCGATTTGCCGTCGAGATCTTTCGAGAGTTTATCCGGGTTGTCGGCTCCGGCGGCGCCGACCACGCCCCAGACTAAAAACAAACCGAGCAGTCCGAGCGCTCCAATAAGAGCGAATTTTTCGCCCTTTTGTAGCAGTAAGTCTTTGAATCCGGCTTTGGCGGCCATGGTGACCTTCCTCCGGGTGAAACCCCGTGCAGCAGGGTATGGGTTGTGAAATAGTCAGCAATAACTGGGGTAACGTTTATTTCGGGGGGGGCGTTGGCGCATTCGGCGGAGCAATCGGAGCCTCTGGTTTCGGCACGTCAGCTTTCGCTTCCACCGGCTTGTTGGGATCAACCGGTTTGGGTTTCGTCTTCTCGTAAACGGACACCAATCCGTAGATCGCTAATTCTACCAAACCGGCCGTGACCTGCTCCGTCGGGAGTGCACTGGTCGTGGTACCGAACCCACCCCCCATACCAGCACCGGAGCCAAAGGGGTTCGGTGATTTAGGGCCACCACTGCCTGTGGCGTCATCATCTCCACCCCCGCTGCCGCCAGTGCCTGGCGAGGATGGGAGTAAACCACCCGGTGCACTCGACGAACCGGATACGGTCAACTGTTCTCGGAATCGTTGCCATTGCGTCTGCGTGATTTGAATTCGGAGTGGAGAATTACCCAGTGCAATCAACACGTCATTCACATAAGCCTGATCGACGACCAAATCCATGCCGATCGGCATTCGCCGGACTTGTTCCGTCCGTTCGGTGTACCGCTTTTTATTGCCGAGCAGTACCTGTTCGGGTGTCCCGCGGTTGCTGGATGCATTCCCCCCCAAGCCAGCAGACCCGTACGGGTTACCCGGTATTCCACCCGGAGGGCCATTTTCAGAAGAACTGATCGGTGATCCTGAATTACCGGTAGTTGCTTCCGCGACTGCGGCTTCTTCGGGGAAAAAGGAGGGCGTTTTCATTTCGACCGTGGCGCGTTTCGCATCGCGGAATCCGAGTTCGATGCGGCGAATGATGCGCACGGGAACAGTGGTTTCGTCGAGAATCTGTTCGATTTTGTAAATCGTCACCGGCTCGAGGCCCGCGGGGATCTTATGGAGTTCGGGGACGATTTTCGGGATGAGTTCCCCGGACCCTTTCACCAATTCGCCGCCGATTCTGTACTCGAATGGCTTGCTCCGATCCAATTTGGGATCGTCGAACCAGACATTCAATCGCATCGTCTTGTTCAAACCGAGCATTTGCAATCGGTCGGTTTTGTTCTTCAACTTAGACTTCAAGACGCGATTCGCACCTTCGGTACCGACTTCGATATCAATTTCCCAAGTCCGATTTTGGAATTTCCGATTGAGCAGATTTTCGGTACCGGCCGCAGCAGGAACGAGTTCGAACTTGGCAGCATTCGCATTCACTTCGGCGATCGGCTTCAACAACGCCCGTTGGATCCAAAAATCTTCCACGGCGAGCCAAAAGAGGCTCGAATCGGGCCGGGCCGCGTTGCCCCAGTCGGTCACGTGCCGGAGGACGGCTTGCCAACCTCCTCCAGAAAATTGAGTCGGCTGCACCACCGTGGCCAAATTCTTGTAGGCTTCGTTGTAATTCGAGTTCGTAGTGAATTTCCCCATTTCGTCGTTCATTACGAGGAATTGCGTGTCGGCTTCTTTTGTAGCATCGAGAGTGCTGGCCCCTTTGAGCCAGTTTGCCCCGAAGCGCAAATCGAGCTTTTCAAGGTCTTTGAGATATTTGTCCCGTCCTGAGCCGGGCCACGCGAAGACCCCCTCTTTCTTTTGACGATCATAATTGATGCTCCATAATTGCTCGCGGCGCTCTTCGAGGGTCTCTTTTTGCTTAGCGAGTTCCGCCAGCATCCCAACGCCTTTGGCGTTGGCGGCGCCGGCTTCGTCTGACCGTTTTTTATACTTCGCGCTCTCTTCCCCGATCGCTTCC
>JAYSYJ010000137.1:0-16202 GCA_043727675.1 Fimbriiglobus sp. | reverse complement strand
CGATCCAATGAAATCGGGGTTCTGGCGTGATCTGCAACACCACGGGCACGCGGTTCGTCGGCATCAACGGTAGATTGGCAACAGAAATCGGGATGGCTTCGATCCGCAAGCCCCCCGAAATGCAAACGGGATTGGCACGCTTCGTCGAAAGAGGCCTCAATTTCACGTGGCTCAGGCCAGAAGAGCCGTCCGGATTGGCCACCGCGATGTACGGTTCCACTTCCAAGCCAGCTTCCTCGATCAGCGATTGGACGGCTTCCCAGAAGTTTATTTTGCCAGCTTTCGGCGTCACCTTCTTGGCGCGATCCCCGACCAATCGAAACGCGTAGCCGGTCTGTTTCGTGAGGGAGTCCAGGGCCGCACCGAGAGTTTGTTCTTCGGCTTTCAGTTCGACGATTGTCCCGGCCGTGGCTTTCGCATTGGCCAACTCATACTCGATCTTGGCGACCATTTCCGCCGCTCGCTCCGCAGCATCGAGGCTGCCCGACTCGGCCACCTTGCGCAGGGTCGGCAAGGCGTCGGCACCGAGTTTGTACAACTGATTTCCAGCTTGTTCCCGGTTGCGATAATCACGATCTTCGAGTTGATCGGCCAGCCGAATTAGTTCTGTTGCTTCGACTTTCGAACCTTTGACTCTGAGTTCTTGTGAGTACCCCGTGCCGGCGACAGTGACTGCCAAAACCGTAGCCGCGACAAATTGACGCATGGGAGTGCTCCTCGGACGATCAACAGAGTCTAGCATGGCCGAAGCGAAGCCGTTGTGCAAGCGGATGTTACGTTGTGTGACCAAGACCCGCCGTAGACATGAACAAATTTATTTTCCACTTTAACTTGCATTTGTACACTCTGGAGCTTACAACCCTATGACTAATCTCGCACTCGAACGGAAGGGTTCTTGTTAAGCGTGGTGACTTCGGTCACCGGGACGATGTTGCGTCGTCCGAGTCCATGGCTTCCCATGCTCCTCAACGAAGGCTGTTCCAGTTCCGCTATCGTCCCGGGGGTGACCCGTACGGACAAAGACTGGAGCAACCCCGCCAATCGTGGTTCTTTGTCCGTACGGGTCACCCCCGGGACGGCGGAACCGTGAGCCTTCGATGAACCAGGTCGAGTTGTTAACGCCCGTCCGTTCGAGTCGAGAATTCGTGTCGGAGATACCGTTTGGCCACCACCCTTAAAATCACGGATCTGCAAAAGGCCTGGGCCAACCGCGATCCCCGTTTTACCAAGCTTCTCGTCGACTGTTCTGTTCAAGATGACCCCGTTCTCGAACTGCCACCTCGTGATGGTGCTCCCACCTTCAATAACTGGATTCGCTTCCAGCGTAGTGGCGAACTGCGTCGAAAAACGAAACCGGAACAAGCGGCGGCCCGTATCGAACTGCTGAAAGTGGTCGAAGCCGCCGATGCGGAAGAGCCGCTGCCGGAACGACGCAAGATTTACACCGTGATCTTGGAGTTGTGGAACGCCAACGACGCCCTGGCCCGTGACATCCTGTTGCAAGTGATCGCCGAAGTCCCGCTGGTGTACGGCCCCTGGCGGGCACTCAAACGCATTTTCAAAGAAGCCGAAGCGAAGAACGATACCGAAGTTTACGGTGCCCTCGCGGCCCGGTTCGACTCCGCTTGTTCAAGTAATTCGTGTGGCGAAATTAGCGATGTCACGCTGGCGTACTTGTCTCGGCGAGCATGGCGTTACTTGCGTCGGGTGGCGGTGCAATTGCGGCAACCTACCCCGATGTCGCGGTCGATCTGCTGAGCCGATACACCGAAGAGGCGATGTGGCCACGGACGTGGATCTGGAACCAGATCGCCTTCCACGAGACGAAGAAATACGGCCATTCGGGCTTCCGCTTCGATTCGCGGAGTCAACCCAAACCGAACGACTTGAAGCACCGGGCCTACGGCGACCTTTGGAAACGCAGCCCCCGACCGCTCTTCGCTCTGTTGGAATTGGCCCGTGCCGAAACCGTGCGCGAGTTCGCCATCGCCGGGTTGAAGACCGACTTCAAACCGATCCTCCGAGATGTCGAGCCAGCCTGGGTGCAGCGGCTCGCCGGTGTGCCGAGCGCCGCCGTTCACGAGTTCATGGTCTGGATTCTGCAAAACGTTCCGAAGTTCGAACAAGCGGCCTTCCGCAAACTCGGCCTGCACGACGCGGTGCTGCGGCTCTTCGATTCCCCATCGGGCGCGGCGCGGCAATACGCCGCGGAATACGCTCGGATTCACGCCCGCGATTTGACACTCGATCAACTGGTGAAGCTGGCCAACAACGACGATGCGGCCGTGCAGAAACTGGTGCTCGACCTGCTCGGCGAGCGCGACCCCCGCAAGGAGATCGGCCTCGACGGTTGGGGCCGGTTGCTCGAAACGACTTACGCGAATGACTTTGCGGCGAAGTCGCTGTTGAAATCGTTCGGGGCCAAAGAACTGACGCCGGCGTGGTTCGCCGAACGCTTGCTGCACGGCAGTCGTGCCGCCGAGGCATTCGCGCAAACGAACCTGTTGAAGTTGCATCCGGCCAAGGGACTCGGCCCGGTGTATTTCGTCGATCTGTTGAAGAAGATCGATCTGAAGAACGATGCCCACTCGGAGCTAGCCGAGTGGGCCATGGGTGAGTTGAAACTGCTCGACTTACCCGCGATTCCGAAAGTCGATCTGCAATGGCTCGCTCTGTTCCCCTTCACGGCCAGGACGGTGGATGGCTGGATTTTGGAAAGTAAAATTACCGCGCAGGCATTCGGGATCGATTTCTGGAAGATGCTGTCGTTCGAACCGGATTGGGACACCTCGCTTTGGCGACGTGAGTTCACCGCGACCAATGGCGACTGGGCCGAACAACTGAGTTTCGACGAGAGCCGGGCCGAGACGATCCTGAGCCGCTTCGCTGACGTGCGGGCCTTCACCAACGGCGAACTCGGCTTCGATTGGCTGATGAAACTCGTGGCCCGCGCCGAACCTCGCTACTCCGACTTCGCCAAGTCTCGCTTGATCCGCTCGTTCGTGCCGGCCGATTTCGCACCGACGAGTGCGAGCAGTACCGCCGCGATTCCCGCCGGTCGGGTCGAAGCCGATTTGCAGAAGAGTTCGTTCCTGTTCACCGGCAAACTGGCGACGATGACACGCGACGAAGCGGAAGCCAAGGTGAAAGCCGCCAAGGGCACCGTCGCCGGCAGTGTGACTAAGAACTTGCACTACCTCGTGATCGGCGACGAGGGTTCCCCGCTGTACGGCCAGGGGAAAAAGGGAACGAAACAGGTGAAGGGCGAAGAGCTGAACGCCGCCGGGGCGAACATTCGCATTATCTCCGAGACGATGTTTTTGCAGATGCTCAGCGGGGCGCCGATGGCCGCCGCCGACGCGGACAGCACGCTCCTCGGTTGCGAGGCGCTCTGGAGTATGGTGGTCAATCCCGGCCCGGCGGATGCACCCGCCGAGGTGTTCACCCGCGAGTATTTCCGCAGGCACCATCCGGCGATGTGCTTGGTGGAGACGTCGCGGCCGGTCGACCCCGGCGCCGAGATCCCGGCCAGTTTCCTAACGTGGGCCCGCTTCGCCCCCCTGTTCAACGAATCGCGCAAACCGCTCCGGGAATTCGCACTGGCTTATGCCCCTTACGAATTCGCCCGCTGGAACCCCGCTGCCGAAGAGCTGGTGGCCCTCACCGAGAATGCGTTTATCGATGTCCGACGCTTCGCCGCCAAGGCGCTGCTCGCGGAGCCGGGCAAAGAGAGTCAGCCGTACCGCATCGACCCGGCGAATTTGGAAGCGGCCACGGTGTACCGTCTGTGTGAATCGGCGGTGGAAGAGACGCGGGCCCTCGGGATGGAATTGATTCGCCGGTTGCCGAAGTTGCGTGTCCCCGAGTCGCTGTTCTTGCTGTCGCAAAGCCCGGATCGCAAAGTACGCGCCTTCGTGATTCGCGCGTTGTGGAGTGTCTGCCGGGATCGCGGGTTGACGGCCGACTGGAAACCGCCCGTGCCACCGGCGCCGACCGTCGGGGCCAAGGCCAAGAAGGACGCGGAAAAGCGCGGCGCGGAACTCGCACCGGCGTTCCCGCGCGGCCGGGTACCTGGCCTGCGGACGGGGCGACGCTGGCGACGTTCCTCCGCCGCGTGCTATTCGAGTTGCCACCGGGGCCGCCAACGAAAACGCAAGGGCCGGTCGCCAGTGCCGACGAAGATGAAACGACGACCACTGACAAACCGGTGTCGTTGAAGCCGATCCCGGGCCGCCGGGCCAAACTCGATGCCCTCGAAGTCATGCGGGATTTGGCCATCGAAGAAGAAGCCTTTGCCGGTGGCATCCTCCCGCTGCTCGATGAATTCGTCCATTCGCGCGGCAAGAGCGAACGGGCCGCCTGCCTTGTGGCCATCGCGCGGATTCGCCACCGCTACCCGCAGTTCACGCTCTCCCGGTAGGGTTTCGGCATGGCGCAGGATTTCTACTTCCCCTACCGCGGCGACCTGAGAGCCGCGCTCGGCCTCGGCGCCGAAATCGTCTTCGTGACGGTTCACCCCGAAGGCCACCCGACAGCGCTGTACCGCTTCCAAATCGAAAACGACACCATCGCCGAGGTGCCACTGCCATGCGGCGGAGTGGCGCTGGCGTCCGACGCGCAGAACATTTACATCGCCGGCACCGACCGCCGGTTGTACTCGGTCGGGAAGACAATCCAGTCGCTGGGCGAAGCGTTCGCCGACGATCTGGCCGCATTGGTTCCAGTGGCCGGGGATCGGCTCGCCGTCGTCAGCGGCTCGCAAGTGCTGCTGGTCTCCCGAGCCGATGGCGGAGTCTTGCAAACGCTTGAACTGCCCGGCGTCGGCCGTTGCATCGCCACCGACAAATCCGGACAGTGGCTCGCCGTCGGCTGCGACAACGGTTCCGTGGCCGTCTTCGATGGTCAAGATCGGGCCGAGTTCGAAGCGTCCGAAAGTGCCAAGCTCCACGATGGCCGGGTCACGGCGATACTGTTTGAACCCGAGGAACTGCGGTTCTTTTCGACCGGCGCCGACAACAAGTTGCTCAGCACGCACGCTCGCGGCGATCTCGATGCCGAGGACAAGGGGCGTGGCAACAACCACGAAAACCTGCCGACGGCGTTGCTGCTGGTTCCGCAAGGCGACCGGCTCTTGACCGGTTCCCTGGATGCGACGATCAAAAACTGGCCGCGTGGCGGGGCGATCAAACCCTCGACGTTGAAGGATCAGTTCGGGCCGGTCATCGCCCTGGTGGCGGCGGTCATGTTCGATGATCCGGTGATCGTCGCTCTTTGCAACGACAACACCATTCGCATCGTGGTTTGGGATGCCGAGAACGGCAAGTTCGACGAAGACGAACTAGAAGAGAAGATCACGCTGCATGGGGCGCAGGAGTGGGCGGCGCACGAGTTTGAAAACAGCTGGAACACCAAAGCCCGCGAAACCGCGCAGCAGAAACTCGCCGAATGGAACGACACGGCGTCCTTGACTTTGCTGGCCGGCCGGATCGCGGCCGACAGCGATTCCGATTTGCGGGTGAAGGCGGCCAAGCTCCTCGGCGATGTCAAGAACCCACGGGTGGTGGCACTGCTCGAACCACACTTGAACCACAACAACGATAAAGTCCGTATCGCCGTCTTCAGTGGTTTGCAGAAACAACTCGGGTCGGCCGATCTTCGCCCCATCAACGCGGCGTTCGCCACCGGCAAGCCCGAGATCGGTGTGTTGGCGGTCAAGGCGCTCGAACCGCTGGCCACGGCCGACGATCAGGCGATGGCCCGGTTGGTGGCGGCGTTGGGTGCCCCCAAGTGGGATGTGCGGGCTCAAGCCCTTCAATCGCTTGAAACGGTAACGGGGGCCACGAGTCCGCAGGCTGGCTTGCTGGCGCTCCAAGCCAAGTTCGGCGACATCCGTGCGGCCGCCCTCACCCGCTTTTTCAGCCGCGGATTGCTCGCGGACGCCAGTGTGACCTCGGCGATCCGCCGGGCGCTCGAGGATGACGATGGCACCGTCCGCCGGGTGGCGTTCTTACTGTCCATCGAATCGCGGCCGACTCTCGCGGCGGTGCTGCGTGCTCAAGACGACGACTTGCATCGGCAGTTGAACGAACTCGAAAAATCGGAGAAGGCCGCCCCGAAAGCGACGGCGGCAAAACTGGATGCGGCCGACTACGATGCGCTGCTGCAAGCCACCGCGAGTCGGGCCCTCGACACTTGCTTGCGCGGGGCCAAGGGGCTGGCGATCTTACGCGATTCGCGGGCGTTCAGTTTGCTGTTGCAGCTCAGCCGGGAAGAAATCGTGCCGGCCCGGGTCGATGTCTGCCGGGCACTCGCGGCACTGGGAGATGGTCGGGCCACAAATCGATTGCGCTCGTTGCTCAACGACCGCGAAGCCTCGGTGCGTGATGCGGCGTATACGGCGATGGTGACACTCCACAAAGCGGAGCCGCTGTTGGCCGCCGAAGCCGGGTTGGGGGCGACCGAAGCTGATGTGCGCTTGCGCGGGTTGCAAACCCTCGCCGAGTTCGCCAAAGCCACACCGCCGCAAAATGAGGCCGCGCCGGCGTGGGGCCTTCTGGTTCGCACACTCAACGACGGTGCCCCCACGGTGAGGCAAGAGGCGTTCAAAGCCGCGTTGAACCGGAGTATCGGTGGCGGGGGCGAAGCGACCCTGCGGTTCATCCGCCAGTCGATTCACACCGACGTACGCCGCGAAGTCTTGAACGAAGTGACCGCGCAAATCGATCAGCCGTGGGCCGTGCCGTTGCAGTACGAGTTCTTCGATGATCCCGCCGCCGAGCTTCGCACCGAGGCATTCGAGCAGGCGATCCGCAAGAACAAAGAGTTGCCGCCACTCGCGGCGATGCTGAAATCGCGGTACCCAGACGCGCGGTTGCTGGCACTCGATGCCCTGTTCAAGAAGCACAGCAAACCGGCGCAGGCGCTACTCCAAGCGGCGATGGCGGATGGTGTCCCCGAAGTCCGACGCGCGGCGATTTCGTACTTGGTCGACGACGACGCCCGCGACGCCTTGCACGCCGGGTTGAAGTCGGAATTGGCCGACGTTCGCACCCGCGCCGCCGTGGCCCTCGCCATACGGGGCGATGCGGCCGCACTGGTGCCGCTGCGGGAACTGGCGTTTGCCACCGAACCGCAAGAGCCACACTTGAAGGCCACCTGGACGGAAAACGTCGGCCTGGCCCTCGTCGGATTGAAGGCGCTCGGCGATCCCTCGGTGTTCGGTGAACTGCTGAAGTTGCTCGATTCTCCCCACGAAACGATCCGCCACGGCGCGGCCCAAGCGCTACTGACCACGGCCCGTGCCGAGAATGCTGCCGCCCTTCGGCAGGCCATGACGCATGCCGATTCACACGTGAGATTCCCGGCGGCCTTGACCCTCGCTTGGCTTGGCGACGCCACCGTCGGCCCTTTGGTGCGCTCCGACGAAGCGGTGACGGTGCTGAGCATCGACGGCCCTTTCACGGCGGCACTGGCCCAAGGTTCCACCGGGTTGCTCGCGGTCTTCTTGGACAACCCCGACGAAGCCGTGCGGACGCGGGCGCTCTTCGTCCACCTGCTGCTCGAACTCGCCGGCTCCGATGGCACGCCCGATCTCTGCTTGCAAACGCTGTCCGCTCAATCCGCACGATTGCGACTCGCGGCCGCACAAGGGTTGGAAGCGTTCCACGACCGTACCGCCTTCTCGACGTTCGTGACGACCACGCTCAACGACCGGGGTGATGCCCCCGCTTGGAAGATTCCCGCCGAAGAAATCGAAGCGTTCGCCGCGGTGCTGGCGTTGGCACCGTCGCAACTCCGGGCACTGGCTTACTTCCCGCTGCTCGCCTTCGACGATAAAGAACAGGGCCGCTGGACAGCGGAATTCGGATTGCTGAAGTCGCGTCATGCCGAAGCATTCGCATCGGCGTTGGCCAAGGCCAAGCCAGTGCCGCCGAAGTTGAGCCGGGCGGAACTCCGGGAACTCGCCTTCGGGGCCTACATCGGGTTGGTTCGCGAACAGGGCGGAGCCACCGCGACGCCGGCGGTCATCCGGATTCGGCAGACGGCTTTGGCCCGTATTTTCGCCTTGGCCAAGTTGGAACCGACCTTGGTGCGGGCCGCCCGACCGGTGCTGACCCAAGCCCTCGGCGATCCGAACCAAGCGGTGCGCTTGCAAGCGTTCGACCACCTGCTGAACCTCGGCATCGATCGGGCCACGCTCAGCCAAGATGCCCTCGAAGCCGGCTACACCGACCTCGGGGTGAAAGGGTTGCAACTGCTGACGGAAGGCACCAAAGGCAAGGACGGCGACGCGGTGCTCGAACGAGTGCTGCTCAGCCGCACCGACGATTTAGCCCTCGAAGCGGCGAAGCTATTGGTGAAGACGCGCGGCCCAGTGCCAGTAGCCACCGTCGCCCTGGACGCGGTCTTCCCGGCCTTACGAACACAAGCGGTGAATTGGCTCCAGGAGAACGACCCCGCGGGTCGAACGGCTCTGAGAACCGCGACCGCTTCGCGGTATCGGCACGTTCGTGAAGAGTCGGCGTTGGCCCTCGCTCAGAAGAAAGACACGGCCGCATTCGACACGTTGAAATCGTTGCTCAAGGAAGCGACCACGGCCGAACAACAAGGGAAATTGATCGCCGGCTTCGTCGCTCTGGCCGATCCGCGTGCCGTCGATGCTCTGCTCGATCGTGTCGTGGTCGATCCCACTGGCACTGCCGTCGCCACGGAGTTGATCGGGGCCGCCGGAAGTTTCCGTAGCGTCGCATCGGTCGAGCGGATGCTGAAACTGGCGGTCGAGAAAAAGGAATTCCAGCAGCCGCTCTTCAACGCCGTGTACACCGCATCCGGGTTCGATCAGTCGGAGGAAACCGACGAGGACGAACCGACACGGCTGGCACGCGAGAAGAAACAGCACCCGCGCCACCCAGCCGTGTTGGCGAAGTTGCTCGAAGCACTTTCGGTAGCCGGTACGTTGCGGAACGAACTGCACACAATCCTTGATGCGAAGTCCGCACGCGGCACCGAAGTCGATTCGATCTTGAACACGCTGGGCTCGAGTCCAGACGAAGAAATCCGCCGCACGGCCATCGAAACGATCGCGTGGCGGGCCAAGGAGCGGCAAGGGCCGGTCGAGCCGCTGGCGAAGGCGCTCAAACACAAAGATCCGACCACGCAGTTCCTCGCGGCCGAGGGGTTGGCCCGCGTGCAACGGCCGGAAGGGTTGCAAGTTCTGCTGAGCAGCATCGAATATTTGGACGATGTGGCGATGCGGCATCGGGCGGTGCTGGCGCTCGGAGAACTCGCCGACCCGCGTGCCGTCGATGTGCTCGTGAAACTCGCTGGGGAAGACAGCCACGCCCTGCAAGAATCAGCCGCCGAGGCCATCGGCCACCTCCGCCGCAGCCCCCGCGCTGAGGCCATCGGCAAGTTGCTCGAACGGTTGGCGAAATCGCCGCGGATTGGAATGGCCCAGAGCGCCCTCGTCGGGTTACGCTGGTTCGATTCACCGAGCGGTTGGCACTTGATCCAAGCGGCGGCCGTCGACAGCAATTGGCAGACGCGGATGATCGCCTGCCGGGAACTCGCCTTCCACGATACACCCACCATCCGCGACTTGCTCCTGAAGATATTGAGAGCCGATGGTGATAAGGACGTCGCCGACGCCGCATTCGATTCCGCCGTCAAGCTTTACGGCCCGGACAGTTTCGAGCCGCACTATGCCGCGATTCAAAACAAGATGGACGGTGCCGACAATTTCGGTAAAGCCGGGATCGATGCATTGGCCGTGGCCTGCGAGAAAGGTGATGTGCTGCGACTGCTCGAACTCTTCCCGAAGTGTGGCCACCAGGTGAAGGAGCGGCTCGAAACGAGTTTGACCAGTCGGCCGGATGTTCCCGTGGCCCCGGCACTCGCGGCACTGGATCGCGCCGACGATTCGACGGTGCGACTGGCCGCCCGCATGTTGGGACACGCGGAGACGCTGCCGGCGAGCGCCGGTGCCGCACTGCTAAAAGCAGTTAAATGTTGGTGGGACAAGTGGCAGGAGCTGGAAGCGAAGCAAGCGGATGCGAACGGTTCCACAACGTGTCTGCCGGAACTGTTCTGGGCCTGCCAACGGGTCGGCGTGGGCGGCGATATCGTCGCGGGAATCGCCACGAGCCCACTCGATGTGGCCCAGGCGAAACCGATCCGGCTCGCGGCGCTTCGGTCGCTGGTCGGTTCTGCAAAGCCGACGGCAGCGACTCTCGACGCTTTCAAAACGCTGGCCGCTGGCACCGACGCCGAGTTGCGAATTCTCGCGGCCACGGCACTCGCCCACGCCGACGTCGCTCAGGCTGGCAAAATGCTGCCGCAGTTCTTCGCGGATCGCCCGACATTCACACGCATGCATTTTGCCGGTGCGACGAACAGCGCCGTGAATGCGGCGGTGGGTCAAGCCAGCCAACAAGCGGTTGTGCTGCTCGCCGCGAGGGACGTGCCGACATTGGCAGCCGTGGCCCTGGACAAGAAAGCGGCCGAGCCAGTCCGTTTGGGAGCGGTGGAAGGGCTGGGCTTCTTGGCCGATGTCGCCGCAGAAGCGGTGCTGGTGAAACTCGGCGCCGACGACAAAGTCGACGAAGAGATTCGCAAGGCGGCGTGGAAAGCCCTGAGCCGGTCGAAACGGGCGCGGAAGTTGACACTGGCGAGGCAAACGGCATGAGCACCGAAGTGGAAACGACCGACGAAGTACCGACGACCCCGGCCCACTTGCGCTACGGTGGCAGTTCGCGCGTGGCCACCGTGGGCACGGCGGCGCAGCTCGAACTGTTCGGCAATTTGGATCGGCCCGCCGTCGAGTTTCGGGGCACCATCCGCGAACCGCTCCGCTTCCGGGAAGCGTTGTCGGCGCTGTACGCCATCGTCGGGAGCGACTACCGTTACATGCCCAAGGATCGCACGGCGTACTTGGCGTACTTGCGGCTGAAAAAAGAGACCGCATCGCAGTCGATCTGGCAGGCGCAGCAGGCGTACTTCGGTTGGTTGCTCCGGAACGATCCGCTGCTGTTTTGCATCCTCGATCCGGTGGTGAGCGTCCACCCGGATCGGGTGCTGTTGGAAGTGTTCAGCCGCGATGAATCGGGGTATGCCTGCCTCGCTTTCGCCCGGGAAGCGTTCGACGAAATCGGCGCGGTGCAAGCGGGCACCACCAACATCGACTTCAGCGAAGCGCTCTTCGCCAGCATCCAACAGATGCGCGACTACCGCAAAACGGAACTGCACATCGGCTCGGCCGGCGTGCAACTGAAAACCGAAACCGAACCGGGTGTGCTCGAAAAACAAATCCGCGTGCCCGACTCCTGGCTGCGCGGCTTCTTGCAAGTGCAATCGGCGGCCACGTTGCCACTCGAACACGTGCAATTGGCCCCGATGGATTTGTACAACGCCCTGCGGCACCTGCGGATGAACGGGGATCGCAAGGGCAAGCGACGCGGACTGCGTTTGGAACTGATTCCGGCCCAGCAACCGCGCATCGTTCTCGAACCGTCCGAGACCGTGATCGAAGCGACCGGGCCGGTGTTCAAAGGCACGGCCGCGAAAGTCGTCCGCGTTTGGGGCCGGCGCCGCTTGTTGTTGATGAAGCGGTTGCTGCCCTACGTGCAGAGTGTGGACGTTTACTTGCTCGGTAGCGGTTTGCCGAGTTTCTGGATCTTCCGCGCCGGTGACATCACGTTGACACTCGGCCTGACCGGCTTCACCGCCGCGAACTGGTCGAGTGCTCTCGGGTTTGATTTGCTCTTACCGCGACAGATCATCAGCGGTGGTGCGCTCGAAAAGATCACCCGCTATTTAGCCGCGGGCGTCTG
The DNA here is from genome assembly GCA_043727675.1 of Fimbriiglobus sp. Classification (GTDB taxonomy): domain Bacteria; phylum Planctomycetota; class Planctomycetia; order Gemmatales; family Gemmataceae; genus JALHQU01. The sequence continues at coordinate 4,374 of JAYSYJ010000137.1, read as the reverse complement.
GGTCGCCACCAAAGAACAGATCGGCCAAGAGACGGGGCTGAAAGGGTCACCGCTGCTGGAAGCGTTGCAACTCGGTTGCCAGCAGGGGCAACTGATGTTCGACTTAGCGACCCAACAGTATCGCTACCGGCCACTCTTGGAAACCAAACTCGATCTCACCCGGTTGCAGTATCGTAACGTCCGCGAGAAAGTCGCCCACGATTTGCTAACCCGCCGCGACGCGGTGAAGATCGTGTCGGCCAACCGCATCGCGGCCCAAGGGTTGGAACTCACCGGGCAGGTGAGCGTGACCGAAGAGAAGCGCGACTATCGCCCGCAGATGCTGATCGCCGACGAAGGCAACTTGCGCCGCGCGAGTTGCACGTGCGCCCAGTTCCGCAAGCAGGGTTTGAAGGCCGGGCCGTGCGTCCACTTGATCGCCTTGCGATTGGCCTGGGCGGTGCGCGAAGCGGCGACGGCCAAGACCGACGATGGGGTGACCTTCGAAACGCGGGCCTTCACCCAGCGCGATGCCGCCGGGGAAAATGTTGTTCAGATTTCGCTCAAGCGCAAAAAGTTGAAAGTGCGGTGGGGCCGCGCGGGCCAGACGATGCGGTTGCAATCGGTGCGGTTCAATAGCGAAGGCGAAGCCCGGGCCTCGTACTTTCAGCGCCTCACGGATCTCGATGCGAAGGGCTACCTCGACGCCATCGCCGAATAGTTTCGACGTTCTCTTGCCCACGGCTTCCCCGATCATGAGCACGCCGCAGACCGATCTCTCGACCCTCTGGACTCTGATTTCCCAGGCCGGGGGACGCTGTGCGTATGTCGACAACCAATTGAAGGAACGCGGTTACTTGGTCGAACGGCGCGACGCCGACGCGATGAGCGACCGGGAACGCGACCAATACAAGAAGGAGTTGAAGCGCGAAGCGGCGGAGCGGAAAAAGCTCGACCGGCAGGCGTGGACGGCGTACAAGGCGGCCAACATCGTCCAATTGGGCGACGGCATCTTTTGGAGCGACGACGCCAAGGCCGACAAATGGGACACGCCGAATGGGGTCGAACGAGCCGCCGAAAATGAATTGCCCGCGCTCGATACCCCGTTGCAGCTCGCGGAAGCGTTGGGGCTGACCATCGCCGACTTGCGCGCGATGACTTACCACCGCGACGCCGCGACGATGTTGCACTACGTCCGCTTCACCATTCCCAAACGCAATGGGGAACCGCGGCCGATCTGGGCGCCACTGCCACGCCTGAAAGCGGCCCAACGCTGGGTGCTGCACAACATCGCCGAGCGATTGCCCGTACACGGCGCCGCGCAAGGGTTCTTGGCGGGCCGATCGATTCTGACGAACGCCGCCGTACACACCGGCTCGCAAGTGTTGGTGAAAATGGATGTGGAGCAATTCTTCCCCACCATCACATGGCGGCGCGTGAAAGGATTGTTCCGCCGGGCTGGCTACCGCGAATCGATTTCGACGCTATTGGCGTTGCTCTGCACAGAAAGCCCGCGCGAAATCGTGGAGTTGGAAGGGAAGAAGTACTTCGTGGCACTCGGGCCGCGCTGCTTGCCGCAAGGGGCACCGACGAGCCCGGCCCTCACCAATGCGCTCTGCCTGCGGCTCGACCGTCGGCTGGCGGCGTTGGCGTTGAAAGCGGGTTGGCGCTACAGTCGTTACGCCGACGATCTCACGTTCAGCCTGCCCGAAGGTGCCCCCGATAGTGCGCCGGATGGACTGATTCGCACGGTGACGAAGATCGCCGCCGCAGAAGGTTTGGCGATTAAGGAATCGAAGACGCGGGTGATCCGCTTGGGGCGTCGGCAAACGGTGACGGGTCTGGTGGTGAACGGTTCCGCAGGCCCACGGACGCCACGCAAATTCCGCCGGGAACTCCGAGCGGCACTGTTCAATTTGAATGCCGGCAAGCCGCTGCCCGAAGGTGAAACATTGGCTCGATTGCAGGGTTACGCGGCCTACGTGTTTATGACCGACCCGAAGTTGGGCCAGCACTACTTGGACGAACTGGCGAAGGTCAACGCCGGTTGAGGTGGGGTGTTTGACCGGACAAAATCCCAGCGACTGTTCGGGTGCCGCCATGAGACTTCGCGGCGATTCGGGCGCAGTTCCAGTGCGGCTTGTGCGACGAGGATCGCTTTTCGCCACTTGGGCACGAACGCTCGTGGCCCGTTGGCACGGTATCCACGTCGCGCCACTTCCCGACCGATTTCCGAGTAAACGAGTGCGGCTACGCGAATCGCCAATCGACAGCGCGGCGACAGATACTTCAGGCCCATCGCACCCGAACGATAGTACTGGTCGGCCAAGCTCAATAGCCGACGGATGGCCGGGGCCAGCGCCGCATCATCGAGTTTGATTCCTGGCTGTGGGGCATCCGTCAACCAAAGTTCCGGGATGTAAAGTCGCCCACGCGACCAATCTTCAGCGACATCGCGGGCGATGTTGGTGAGCTGCATGGCCGTGCCGAGATCCGCGGCGTGCGGCAATGCCGCGTCGTCGCTGACTCCGAAGGCGTGGCACATCATGAGACCCACCACCCCGGCGACGCGGTGGCAGTACAACAGCAAATCGTCGGTCGTTTGGTAGACGGTCCCGGTGGCGTCCATTTCGAAGCCGGCGATCATTTCGAGTGGATATTCCTTGGGTACGGCACACTCATCCACGACGACTCGCAACGCTTTGGCCGGGCCGGTGACGGGTCGGCCAGCGTAAACCGCTTCGACGCCATTTCGCAATTGCTCGAGCGCATCGACGGCCGCCTCCGCACTGGTGGCGTGATCGACCGCGTCGTCGGCGGCGCGGCACCAAGCGTAGAGCGCTTCGGCACGGCGCCGTTCGACGGGTGGCAACAATCGCGCGGCCAGCGAGAAGCTTTTAGAATGCCGGCGGATGACGTCACGGTCGGTCATAGCGCGTAATCCTTCTGAATCACCGACACGGTGGCCTTGGCGGAGTTCACCACACCGGGCACCCCGGCACCGGGGTGCGTGCCGGCGCCGACGAGGTACAAGCCGGGGATGCGGTCGTCGCGGTTGTGCGGTCGGAAGTACGCGCTCTGGGTCAACAGAGGCGCGACCGAGAAAGCCGACCCTTGGTGCGCTCCGAGTTCGTGCGCGAAATCTGCTGGCGTGAACACCCGGCGCGTGACAATCGATTCGCGCAGCCCGGGCAGATGCTCTTCGAGCGCTTCGAGGATTCGGTCGGCGTACTTCGGCCCGACCGTCGCCCAATCGATTGGTGCGGTGCCGAGGTGCGGCACGGGACTGAGCACGTAGAACGCCTCGCCACCGGGCGGTGCCAGTGACGGGTCGGTGACAGTCGGGGCGTGCAAATAAAGGCTGAAATCGTCGGCCAAGACCCCTTTGCCGAAGATGTCGTCGAGCAATCCTTTGTAGCGCGGGCCGAACAAAATGGTGTGGTGCACCAGCTCCGGGTAGCGTTTGCGGGTTCCGAAATAAATCACCACGAGCGACATCGACCACGTCATCCGCTCGACCTTGCGGGCCATCGGTGCGGCGCGGGGTTCCGCTCGGTACAGTTTCGAATACGTGTGATGCACATCGGCGTTGGAAACGACCAAGTCGAATGGTTCCCGAGCGGCGTCCGTGCTCACGAAGTGCTTCGGTTTCTGGCCCGGCTCCACATCAATACTACGCACCGAGCTATTCAGCCGCAGTTCCCCGCCGATCTCTTCGAACAGTTTCACCAAGCCGCGGATCAGTGCTCCGGTGCCCCCGCGCGGGAACCAAACGCCCCACTTGCGTTCGAGATGGTGGATCAACGTGTAGATGGCACTGGTGCGATACGGATGACCCCCCACGAGCAGCGGATGGAAGCTGAGCGCTTGCCGGAGATATTCACTTTTCACGAAGCGACTGACCGTGCCGTAGACGCTCCGATCAGCACGGAGCGCGGCCAAATTCGGAGCGACGCGGAGCATGTCCCAAAATCGCAGGAATGGCACGGCACCGAGTTCGTCGTACCCCTTGGCATAGACCTTCTGCGTGTATTTGTAGAAGCGGCGATAACCTTCGAGATCGTCCGGGGCGATGCGGCGAATTTCAGATTCCAACTTGTCGGCATCGCCGCTGTAATCGAATGTCTCACCGTCTGGCCAAACGAGCCGGTAGAACGGCATGACAGGCAAGAGTTCTACGTAGTCGGCCATGCGGCGACCGGCCGCGGTGAACAATTCCTCCAAACATTGCGGTGCCGTGATGACGGTCGGCCCGGCATCGAAAGTGAAGCCTTGATCTTCGTAAACGTAAGCGCGGCCACCGGGCTTGTCGCGGGCTTCGAACAGGGTGACGTTCACACCGGAACTTTGCAGGCGAATCGCGGCGGCCAAGCCACCGAAACCACTGCCGATGAC
>JAYSYJ010000136.1:0-5388 GCA_043727675.1 Fimbriiglobus sp. | reverse complement strand
CCAACCGCATGGCCGAACTCTGCTGCCTCAGTTACTCCGACCAATCGGCCGAATATTGGCTCGCCGCCTAAACGCCAGAATCGGTTGGCGCACCCCTGGTTTTGTTGGGCTTGTTTCTTTTTCGAACAACCGCGACGATCTCCTCTCAACACTGAGTTTTGAGGGGGTTTACAGGTATGAGTCGCTGGAATGGTTGCCTGACAGTGGCCGGATTATTGTTTACGTGCTCGGTAGTGAATGCCGAACCGATTCGCTTTCAGATTTCGGAATTCTCGTCCACGTCGATCGCTGGAAACACCAATTTCGCAGGCCGGTTGATATTCCCGTTTCCCACTCTGCAAAACCTGAGCTTGGCCGACCGGAACGACCTCATTTCCGCAGGGGTACTCTGGAATCTCAGCGATGCTCGCGCGACACCGCCACTGGGTATCCCGAGAACTAAAAATGTCGACGGCTCGCAAACAGTCATCGACACGGTGTCGTTCGCGACAGCATTCCTACTGACCGACCTTGAGTCCGGTCAATCGGCCCTAATCAACTTTCAAGGTGTCGCCGGGGTGAATTGGTATCGGGTGGCCAAGACGGCCCCGTGGAGTTTGACCGAGGACTACGCCGTACTTTCGGGGAAAGGGCTTCGAGAACAAACTCTCGGGAACACGACGTATCAACTACAGATTCAGCAGGCCAATGCCCGGCAGAGCAGCTTAGTCATTTCGGCTGTGCCGACGCCGGAACCGACCACGTTGGCACTGGCACTACTCGGTTTGCCGATCGTGGCGTTCGCACGTCGAATCCGACTCAGTCGAGCCGCACTTTCGCGCCGAAGTTCCGTTCCTGTTTGCTGATGAAATAAGTGGCGCAGGCCGCGTCGATCAAATCCGGGCTGAAGTTGACGCGCTCCATGTTGTATTTGGCGATGGCCTGCATCTGATCGAGAATGTCGCGTGGCTGGCACATCCGGAACGGCCGCGACTCGGGCCGATACCATTTTTCGAGCAAGTAATCGATGCCGCTCGGATCGTACTCCACCCGGCGGCTCTTGCAAACCAGCTCCCAGATCAGTCGATACTGCTCTTCGGTCGGGTCGCGGATTTCGATCTTGAATTTGATCCGCCGTAAAAACGCTTCGTCGGCGAGTTGGGTCGGATCGAGATTCGTGCTAAATATCAGAATCTGGTCGAATGGCACTTCCATCTTCGTGCCGGTCGTCGTCGAGAGGTAGTCGTATTTCTTTTCGAGAGGGACGATCCAACGGTTCAGCAAGTCCATGGCACGCACTTGCTGCCGACCGAAGTCGTCGATCATGAAAATGCCACCGTTGGCCTTCATTTGCAGAGGCGCTTCGTAGAATTTGCCGACGTTGTTGAACTTCAAATCGAGCATGGGCAACGTGAGTTCTCCACCCACGACGATGGTCGGCCGGCGAATTCGGATGTAGCGTTTGTCGAAGTTGATCCCCTTTTTCAACAGCGTGTCCATGCCGTTGGCGTCGCCGAGGAGCAGCGATTCGTCTTCCTTCACAGGGATGTGAATGATCGGGTCGAAGACCTTGATGATCTGGCCGTTGGCGATGATGGCGTACGGGATGTAGATCGCGTCGCCCATCAACCGCGTGATCCGCTCCGCGACGCTGGTCTTCCCATTCCCCGGGAATCCGAAGAAGAAAATCGACGACGCCGAGTTGATCGCCGGGCCGATCTCGTTGAATGCCGATTCGGAAATCACCAAGTCTTCGAACGCTTTGCGAATGCTCCGGCGCGTCACCACCAAGTTTTTGATCGTCTGAGCCATGACCGATTCGACATAGTCCGCAAACGGCACGGGCATCGGCCCGGAATAGTTCGTCTTGTCCGTCGCTTCTTGGAGGGCCGCCGTCCCTTTCGGTGGCTTGATTTCGTAGACGAAGCTCGCATCGCCGCTCGCCCCGCGTTGGGCGATGATGTCGATCAGCATCTGCTTGCGCATTTGCTGAAGCACCGGGTTGAGCACCGTAAAGGGCACCGCCAACTCGGTAGACAATTCTCCGCCCGTGAGCTGTCCGCGTGTGAACAGCATCCTCAAGACGCTGTCGAATAGGAACGAACTTTCGATCCCCAAGTCTTCCCAAGTCGTCGGGTTTCGTGGCAGAAATGGGTTGCCCGAACCGGGGACGCCGTCCTCGTCGCCCGGTGGCGGATCACCCAACAGCGTGACACCATCCAAGCTGCCATATCGAGCGGCATCGGCTAGCAAACTATCGTAATGGAGCTTGTGCAATCGGAGGTGCTTGATCGCTTCTTTGTCGCCGCGCTCTTCGGCCTTGGCCAGGCCATCAATCACCGCCGGCGCGATAATGTACTTCACCCCGTCGATGTACAGATGGTGCAAATATTCGCCCGGTCGCACATAGCAGTCTTCCGAATGCGACGGAGTTTGCAGCATCTGCTGGTAAAACTCGGGCGCGATGATGACCCGCATGAAACGAACCCTCGACCAAGAACCCAGCCCTTAGCAAGGAGCATAGAACACGGTTTGATCGAGTGAATCGTTTCGGCTTCATTCCGCCGTTTCAACGTCCGGCACAATCGCTTCAGCACCGTCGCCCTTCACGCGGAACAGCAGCAAGTTGCGGCCGTATTTGCGGGTATCCCAGAGATGGGGTTCCGGCAAATCATTGAGCGGGAAGCCGTCCTCCGCTTGGAGGATCAGAACACTTTCGTCGGGTGCTTTGGCGAACAGAGTCATCGTGAAATCGAGGAATTCCTTCGCCTTGGCCGCGTCGAGATCGGGAAACGGCGGGCTGAGAAAAATATTCACCGGCACATTCGCCGTGGGAATCCAACGCTCGGCCCAGCGGTAGGCGTCGGCACGGAGCACTTGGGCTTTGTCCGCGATTTCGAAACGGTCGATCTGCTTCTGGATTTCCGACGCCTGTTTGGAATCGCGCTCGATCAACCGAGCCGAGGACGCCCCGCGACTGACCGCTTCGATCCCGACGATGCCCGTGCCCGCGAAGATGTCGTAAAAGATTCGACCCGGAACAGCGTTGCCCAAAATGCTGAACAGCGCCTCGCGCACCATCTGCGGCGTGGGGCGCATCTCTTCGTGGACAAACACGGTGATCTTCCGCCCGCGCAGACTACCAGAAACGATTCGCAATTCCGTCTTTTCCATAACCGCCAAGCCCGATGTCTAGGAGAAAATTTTTTCGAATAGGCTATTGTACGGGTGAAACGTCTGACAGTCGGAACGGAATTCGTGAACGCATACAATTGCCTCACCATCCTCAACCGACGAACCTGTGAACCGCCGCCAGTCGATCGCCAGTGCCGGTGCCGCGCTCGTTCTCGGAGGCGTGGTCGCCATCCAGTGCGCCCGAAAATCCCTTTTGAAGAAAGCCATGCCACGCGAGACGATTTTGACCAACGGCCCTGGCGGTCGCGTTTTGACAAACGCGAATGTTTGGAGCGCCGACGGCAAGTGGATCCTCTTTGACTCCCGCTCCGACCCGGCAGGATCATTGTTCGACGGCACGACGATTCAAGCTGTCCACGTCGATACCAAGGAACTCCGGACTCTTTATGAAAGCCGCAACGGGGCGAATTGCGGCGTCGCGACTTGCCATCCCAAGGAGATGAAAGCCGTTTGCATTCTCGGCCCGGAGTTCCCCACCGCAGAGTGGAGTTACGGGCCGACGCACCGACAAGGGATTGTCATCGACTTCGATGGTGGCGTGCGGAACCTCGACGCCCGCGATCTCATGCCCCCGTTCACACCGGGTGCGTTACGCGGTGGCTCGCACGTCCACACCTGGCACCCGGGTGGCGACTGGGTGGCATTCACTTACGAAGACGAGCTGTTGAACCGCTTCGCCGAGCCGCGCGATTTCCGCGATTCGAATCAGCGGAATATCGGTGTGTGCGTGCCGAATAAACCCGTCCGTGTGCCGAAGACGCACCCGCAAAACCACGATGGGGACTATTTCAGCGTGTTGGTCACACGGACCACTTCGAAGCCTCGGATCGACTCGGACGACATCTCGAAAGCTTCGGAAGAGGCCTGGATCGGCGCGACGCGAGCCATCGCCTTCCAAGGATTGGTTCAAACCCCGGCCGGCCCCGTCGCCGAAGTCTTCGTCGTCGATTTACCGGGTGAATTGCATCACCCGGGAATCGGGCCACTCGCCGGAACCGAACTTCGTCGTCCGGCACCACCCCGCGGTGTTGTCCAGCGCCGCATCACGACCACAACACACCATAAATCCCCCGGTCTCCAAGGGCCACGGCACTGGCTTCGCTGCTCACCAGATGGTTCCAAAATTGGTTTCTTCAAGAAGAATCCGCTCGGGGTGGTGCAGTTCTGGTTCGTAACTCCATCCGGTGGCGATCCGCAACAAGTCACCGATAGCCCGTCCTCCATGGCATCCGCGTTCACTTGGCACCCCGACGGCCGACGGGTCGCCTGCGTCGTCGATGGCTCGGTCTGCCTGATCGACACCGTGACGGGCACCATCAAGCGATTGACAGCGAAGGGCAACGAATCTGAAGTACCACGCCCCGAAGCGTGCCTGTTCAGCCCGAACGGAAGCAAGATCGCATTTGTTCGCACTTTCGATGGGAGCAATCAGATTTGTGTCGTCGAAGTCGACTGAATCCGGTGCAACTCGTCCAACAATTTCTCTCTCACCGGGCATCCGCGTCGGTGGATCTCTCGTTGACCTTCGACGTATTCTTCCCGGCCAGCGCGCGTCTCGATGCGGATCGGGTCAAAGCCGAACTCGGTCAAATCGTAGGGGCTGGCCCGCATGTCCAGTTCCCGTGCGACCACGGCCAACTCAAACGCATCCGCGAGTAACTCCGACGATGTGAACGGTGCGAACTTGAAGGAGAACTTGTACAGATCCATATTCACGTGGACGCAACCGGGTTGGTCGTGCTCCGGACTATTCGAACGGGTCAATTCCCATTTGTTCAACGGCAACGCCGACGGTGTGAAGAAGCGCTGCGCATCGAAGTGCGTGCAACGAACCCCAGCCGCTGACACCTGACTGTCCGTCTGTTCCGAGCTCAACCGCAGCGGCACACGCGAATGTCGGACGGCGGCGGTTTGGTAGACCATCGCCCATTCGTGCAGACCGAAGCAGTTAAATTGTGGCTCGCGGTCACGAATCGCTGTGTGGTAGGAAATCGCCCAATCGAGTTGTTCGCGGCGATGCACTGGGAACGTCCGACCGACGAGAATGGCCCCGCGTTCGTCGAACTCGAACAACTGCGGCCACGGATGATCTGCCGATGTCGCCCCTTCGAGGTAGACGTCGATCCCCGGCGACCAACGCAGTAAGTGCCCGGCGCGGTACGAGTAATACTCGAAAAGAAAATCATAAACGGGGTGCTTGCGACCGGTGCGAGC
>JAYSYJ010000135.1:0-16356 GCA_043727675.1 Fimbriiglobus sp. | reverse complement strand
CCAGAATCGGTTCATCAATTCACACCTCTTTAGAGAACGCAGGCCGAACTTCTGACAGCTCAGAAACTCTGTGAGACACATCTTTATTATGGTGGTTTGCGGAGAAAGGAAAGCTGTTCAAGCCAAAGCGACTCTTTGAGAGATGAGGATTTGAAGAAGGTGTCGGGATTCGCAGCACGGTGTAAATCTTCAATTACAAACAGGACACCGTTCGAAGTTTTCGGGGTACCAAGGAGGGAAACCATCCCGTCGACATTATTCTTCTAAGGTATTTTTGAGCGTAGAACTTGATTTTGGACTGTTCTCAAATAGAATTATGAATATGTCGGAAAATCGCCAAGCTCAATTGCCGGTTGTGCCAGATCAGGCATCCCGCCCGCACAGCTTGACGCCGAGTCGTTGCCCCCCCCTTCGACTTCGCTTCTCACCACGGACTGTGGACCTCCTCATGGACACAATGTCGATGAGGAAGTTATTCCAAATTCACAGCCGGCGGGATTAAGGACTCTTCATGGATCGATTCTGGATTCGGACACTCGGCGCTCTGCTCGCCGTGGTGGCCATCGGAGTTGGGGCCGACCCCGCGCGGGCGGCGTACGTGGTCTACTCCGACCGCGCCAGCTTCAATGCAGCGACCGTTCTCACGGCGACACTCGATTTCGAAGAGCCGACAGATCAACTGGTTTCGCGTTACGATACACCGGCCGGCCTGACCCTCAGCGGGGTCAACTTCCGGGGTATTTTGGATGTGCCTGGACCGAACGATATTTTCAGCAGCATCGACTACCTCTTCACGATCGACCCACTGTACGACCCTGTTTTCAACTCGTATTCGTGGGGTTCCGGACGCGTGTTGTCTGGCCCGGATGGTGCACACGACCCGGTGAATGATGTTTTTTCCGGGCACATCTTGGTGACGCTCAGTCCCGGTGTCACGGCAATTGGGGTCGACCTCATGACCTTCGACCCGTTCGCGGATTCCGTGGATATTCTGTTCGCCAACGGCGATTCGTTCAATGTCCAAACGCTGGCCAACCCGGATCGAGCCTTCTTTGGCTACACCTCGGACTCCGAGATCAGTTCGATCTCATTCCGATCGCACAACCCGTCGTTCCTCAATATGGACAACTTTTCCTTCGGAGAAGCCAATCCGCCCGTCAACCCGACACCAGCCCCCGCCGGAATCTTGCTTTTCGGCCTCGGTTTCGCAGGATTGGGGATGTTGCGATCGCTTCGCAAAGTCAAAAATGTAGGGTGATAGGCACTGTCAGGGTGTCGCCGATGCGGCTCGCCCTGAGTGAAGTGTTATCGACTTTACCGCGATGAGCTTCTTCGCCTGACCCGAGAGCGCCGCCGCTTGGTCTTGCCATTCCCGATGCTGGTCAAATCACCTTCAATCCTGCCACCCACTCCGCTTCCTTGGCGATTTCCTCGTCGCTCAATCCGCCGGTGCGTTTCAACTCGGCCTTGGCCATGCGGCCGCTGGTCATATCCAGTGCCATCACTTCGATGAGTCCGTTGGCGGCGACGCCGCAGCGCACTTGAATCGGCGAACCCTTGGGCAGATTCGCGGGCAAGCCGTCGATCCAGCATTCGCCGACTGGCATGCACGCTTCGGCTTGCTGGGCTTCCCCTTGCAGCACCCGCACGCGCACTTTGGTCTGGTTCTCTTGGGCCGTGTAATACACCCGGCTCACCGCGGCGGGCAGTTGCGTGTTCTTCACCACCAGCCGGTTGTTCAAGCGGGCATCGAGCTGGCGAATCTCGACCCCGAGGCTGTGCGCATTGACGCTGATCTCCACGATGTCGGCCAAGTTGGTACCGCCCCCGGCGCTGGCTTCACGGGCCTTCCGCGCCATGAGAATCCCCGCGTGCACCGCCGCACCGCGGGCGACGACCTCGCTCACGGCCAGCGAGCGATCCGGCTCCCGACCCGTCAACTCGCGCAGCATCCGCCCCGTCGCCGGCATGTGCGTGCTGCCACCGACCATGAGCACTTTTTCGACCTGCTCCCATTTCATTCCGGCTTGGTTGATGACATGCTGCGAGGTTAATCGGGTGCGGAGCAGCAAATCTTGCGTCAACTTCTCGAAGTCCACGCGGGTGATCGGCACGGTCATCTTCTTGCCGTCGTGCGTGCACGTGATGGTCGCCGAGTCGACTTTGCTCAGGGTGCGTTTGGCACGCTCAGCCGACGAATCGAGCATCGCCATCGATTGGTCGTCGCTGCGCGGGTCGCTGCCGTAGGTTTGGCGGAACTGTTCGGCGACGAAATTCACCAAGCGGTCGTCCCAGTCTTTGCCGCCGAGTCGGACATCGCCTTCGATGCCGAGCGTCTGGAATCGTTTCTTGCCGAGCTTCACCAACGTCACGTCGAACGTCCCGCCGCCGAGATCGTACACGAGGATCGTCTTGGCCGCATCGGGGGGCAGTTCGCCGGGTGCGAGGTTGGCGGCCGCCGATTGTTGGAAGGTGTATGCGAGCGCCGCCGCACTCGGTTCATCGAGAATATCGAGGACTTCTAAACCGGCGATCCGGCCCGCGTCGATGGTGGCTTTGCGGCGGCTGTCGTCGAAGTACGCCGGCACCGTGATGACCGCTTGGGTGATCTTGCCGAGGTGCTGTTCGGCGTCTTGAACCAACTTGCGCAAGATCACCGCCGAGAGCGTTTCCGGTCGGAAACTGCGCCCCGTCACCAACCGTCCGAAGTCGGCCCGACCCATCTGCCGCTTCACCAGCATGGCCACTTTGTCCGGCTGCTCCAGAGCGACATCGAGCGCTGGCTGGCCGACCACGGCTTCGCCCGTGCCCGTCAAATAGACGGCCGACGGCGTCAGCACTTCCCCCTCGCGATTGGGGATCGTCACGGGCCGGCCGCGGTCATCCAAGTGGGCCACCGCACAAAACGTCGTGCCGAGGTCGATGCCAACGATCATGGGCCAGCCGAGTCCGGGGAATGGTAGAATCAGTGTACTCGGTTCCAACAATAGCGTCTGTTTTGGGTGTGATCCGAAAAAATGAGTCACCCGTAGGGTCGATTCACCCAACGAATCGGGCAGATGCCGGAGACGGTCGCCACGTCCTATAATTCCAATATGGCACTCCGCATCACGAATCTCCGCTTGCCCATTGAAGAACTCGAAGAGAGTTTGCCGCGCCACGTCGCGCAAACGCTCGGCGTGAAGACCACCGACCTGGGCGGTTGGCGCATCTTGCGCAAAGCCCTCGATAGCCGGAACAAGAATCGACTCCAGTTCGTGTACAACTTCGAAGTGGAAGTCTCGGAGCCTGGCTACCGGGTACCCAACTCGTCGTCGGCGACCATCGAAGCGTACTCCGAGCCCCCGTTCGCCATGCCGCCATCGGGCACGGCGCCGATTACCAATCGGCCGGTTGTGATCGGCAGTGGGCCGGCCGGCCTCGTCTGCGCCTACTTCCTGGCACTCCATGGTTACAAACCAATTGTGCTGGAACGCGGTACCCGAGTCACCGAGCGCATCCGCGATGTCAAGACATTCGACGACGGCGGCGCCTTCGAACCCGAAAGCAATTACCTCTTCGGCGAGGGCGGCGCCGGTACCTTTTCCGACGGGAAACTCACCTGCCGGAATACCGGTGCGGAAGTGCTGCGGGTTCTCGAACTCTTCGCCGAGTGCAAGGGGCAGCAAGCGGGCCGACCGAACATCCTTTACTATCACCGGCCCCACCTGGGCAGCAACCGCCTGCCCGCCGTGGTGAAAGCCATCCGCCGGAAGATCGAAGCCTACGGCGGCGAGGTGCGCTTCCTCACGAAAGTCGACGATCTGCTCTTCGATGATGCGGGTGTGAAAGGCGTGCAGACGTCGTCCGGGTTCATCCCGAGTTCACTCGTGGTGCTGGCCATCGGCCACAGTGCTCGCGATACCTACGAAATGCTGGCCAGGCGACGCGTGCCGATGGCCCAGAAGCCGTTCCAATTCGGCGTCCGCATCGAACACACGCAAGCGACGGTGAACCGGGCCCAATACGGCAACCGCGACTACGAACAAACTCTCGGCAGCGCCGATTACTCCTTAGTGGCACACGGCAAGAACGACCTGTTCACCTTCTGCATGTGCGCCGGCGGCTACATCATCCCGAGCGTGTCGCAAGAAGGGTATTTCTGCACCAACGGGATGAGTTTGTCGAAGCGTGATTCCCCGTACGCCAACTCGGGTTTGGTGGTCACGGTGCCACTCGAAGCGTTCGAAGGCAAGGACGTTTTGGCGGGGATGCGTTTGCAGGAAAAGTACGAGCGCAAGGCGTACGAGCTGGGCAAAGGTGCCTACGACGCTCCCATTCAGCGGGCCGCCGATTTCGTGCAGCGTCGAGCAACCACCGGCAAACCGTACAGCAGTTACCCACGCGGCACGGTGGTCGCCGACCTGCGCGAAGTGCTACCGCCCCTGGTTGCCGACGCGGTGCGACATGGCCTGCCGCAGATGGATCAACGTTGGAATGGGCAGTTCTTGAAGGACGCCGTGATTGCCGGGCCGGAGTCGCGTGGCAGTTCCCCGGTGCGGATCGAACGTGATAATTCCACGCGGGAATCGCCGAGCATCCCCGGGCTGTTCCCCGTCGGCGAAGGGGCCGGCTATGCGGGCGGAATTGTCAGTGCGGCGGTCGACGGATTGAAAACCGCCCAAGCCATCGTGGCCAAATTTGCGGCGCTCGAAGTGCGGTGAACCGCTACTTCTCGACACCCTTCGCTTGGCCGTCCAAGCGTGTGTCCGCGGCACCGATGAACTTCCCGGACTTCGGATCGACGGCGATGCTGTGGGCGTCGCCCTGCTTGTTGCTGGTGACGGTGTGGCCAATCGCTTTCAACTGGTCGGCGAGCTTCGCCCGGCCGGGGAACTCTTCCAGCGAAATGCGATCCGGGAACCACTGGTGGTGCATCCGCGGGGCGTCCACGGCCGCTTGCACGTCGCCACCGTAATCGACGTAATTCAGCACCACGCAGAGCACCGTGTTGATGATCGTCCGGCCACCGGGACTGCCGGTGACGAGTGCGAGTTTGCCATCCTTCAGCAAAATTGTCGGCGTCATGGAACTCAGTGGACGCTTGCCGGGAGCGAGCAGATTTGCATCGGTGCCGATCAAACCAGCGCGGGTGGTGATACCCGGTTTGTGGTTGAAGTCGGTCAGTTCGTTATTCAACAAGAAGCCGGCCCCACGCACGACGACCCGGCAGCCGAAGGAGTTTTCGAGAGTGTAGGTGTTCGACACGGCCATGCCGCGGCCATCGACGATGCTGTAGTGCGTCGTGTTCTGCCCACCGGGGGCCAACTCGATTTCCGGGGCGACGAGTTCACTCTTGGTGGCGTGCGTCAAGTCGATCGATATGGCCAACTCTTTGGCGTGTTCTTTGGTCAAGAGCGCCTCGGGCACTTTCGCAAAAGCGGGGTCACCGAGGTGCAAAGCCCGATCCGCGAACGCCCGCCGCATCGCCTCGGCAACGAGGTGGGTCGTCTCCGCACTCATCCACGGCTTCGCCTTCAAATCGTACGGTTCGAGGATGTTGAGCGCCGTGATGATCGCGGTGCCACCGGAACTCGGGGGCGGTGCCGTCAGAACTTCAAAGCCCCGGTAGGTCCCACGCAACGGGGTGCGACTTTCGGCACGGTAGGCTTTCAAATCGGCGAGTGAAATAAGACCGTCCCCCGCCCTCATCTCCGCGACGATTTGCTCGGCGATCACCCCGGTGTAGAAGGTGTCCGGGCCCTGCTCCGCAATCAACCGCAAGGTCTTGCCCAGGTCGGGTTGCTTCAAAACGTCGCCGGCTTTCCAGCCACCCGTCTTGCCGAAGATGCGCAGGAACTCCGCGTTCGTCGTGGTCGCCTCGGCCAAGACACCGTTGAGGCGCCCGGCGAGTGCCGCCGTAATCGGAAAGCCCTCTTCGGCGAGTTTTACAGCGGGCAGCACCAGTTCTTTCCAAGGACGCGTGCCGAATTGCTGATGGGCCAACGCGAATCCGCGCACGGTTCCGGGCACGCCGGCCGTCTTCGCCGATTGGAACTGAATCTCCTTGGCGAACATATTCGGAGTCGCGGCGGCCGGAGCGACCTCGCGGTAGTCGATGAAAGCGGGTTTACCGTCCGGGCGATGGATCAGCAGGAATCCGCCACCGCCAATATTGCCTGCTTCGGGCCACGTGACCGCCAACGCGAAGCCGACGGCCACGGAAGCATCGACGGCGTTGCCTATGTTTTTCAACACCTCCACACCGACAGTGGTGGCGGCCGGCGAGACCGTCACGACCATGCCACCACCGGCAATCTCGGCGGCAAATAGTGTCGGCACAAAAGGGAACAGAACAACGATCGTGCAGAGCATTCGCATGGCGGATCCTGGTGCGGGTATCCCGAAACTGTAGCGACTTTCGACTTGAGTCCAACTGCGCAGTTTCTCGAGGTTCACCGAGACACGCCAGGCGCAATCGGCGTGCCCCTCCAACTCATCGCAGTGTCGCCGCGGCTTCCACTTCTCCGGCCGAATCGACTCCACCGGTACGGCCCCTCGCTTCGATACAACCCGCACTGGTTCGCGCGTTTGCTCCTGGGTACTCCGATATGCGTCGCTTTTCGGTCAGTTTGCTCGTGAGTTGCTGGGCCGTGCTCGGTTGCCGAACGACTGTGGTTCCCCAAGCGCAGGCCGAGGTGATGGCCCGCGGAGCCACGCCGAACGGGGAAACCGATCATTTGCGTTTGGCGGCCGAGCATCTAGACCGGGCCGATGAAGCCGGCGCTGTGCCGCATTTGGTAGCCCACTTGCGATTGCAACCCGACGCTCTGATGGTGCGGGCATACTTGGGAGAACTGCTGTTGAAGACCGGCAATCGGCCGGAATCGCAGAGCCAATTCGAACGGTTCACCCGCGATGCGGCCGGGGCGACGGGACCGGCCAAGAAACATCTGATCCACGTGCATACCCGGCTGATGGAACTGGCCGGACAGACCGACGACACATTCAGTGAACAACTGCACCGGGGAATAGGATTGCTGCTTCTGGTGAAGCAATGGCACGAAAGCAGCGCCCCCGCCGACGAGGCACTGGCCGAACGAACCTTGGTGCAAGCGGCCCAAGCGTTGAAACGAGCGGACGGCGAGAAACCGAACGAAGCCCGCGTTTGGCTCTACCTCGCGGAAGTGTGGTACGAACTGGAGCAGCCCTCGTCGGCACGAAATGCCATTCGCAAAGTTCGCCTTTGCCAGCCGACCTGGACGCTGAATGCACACGAACGAGAACTGTTGCGTAGCCGTTGCCAAACGGAAGGGTTGAGGGAATAGGGTTACGGCTTCGCGAGTGAGAAGTCGAAGGCCTGGTAGCGGTGGGCGCTGTCACCACCCAAGCCGCCGAGACGGTATTACACGGGGGAACGATCCTTCCCCCGTGTAAGCAGTGATCGAGAGCGTAGAGCGGAATGGGGACTGGCCAAGTCGAACCCCAGCCACCCCCGGCCGTGTGGTAAGCGTGCGAATAGCCAGCCGGCAGATCGGTGAGTGCCCGTGATCGCCGTGGTGCGTTGAAATCACCGACGACGAGATCCGGTTGATCGCGCAACATTAGGCTGTTCACTTCGCGCAAAAGCGGATCTCGGGCCACGCGGATATCCGAGGGCAAGTCGAGCACGAATAGATGGATTGGCGTGCCGGCAGGATTCCAAGTTATCCCCTGCACTTCGAACCCATCCCGCTCGACAAGCCAACCGTCCGCCCGAACCTCGCCGCGCCCGACCACGGCCAAATTGCCGAACATCGCCGACTGGTAACCCGAGCCGAGTTGATCGCGAAACACCTTGAGGTGTGCGGCACTGGGGACATCCGTCAGCACGTACAAATCGGCTCGCTCCGCCACCAAGTATTCGACGATGCCCGGCCGCCCGGGTCGACCACCCGTGTTCCAGTGGACGAGCCGGAGTTCACCGATGGCGTTGGCCGGTGCACGATCCGGATGGTTCTCGATCAACGCCACCACAGCAAGCGGTGGCAACGCGAAAGCAATGGAGAACAGCGTCGTCAATTTCCGACGGCCGAGTGCAGACACGACGGCAACCGCAACAAGAACGATGCCCAAGACGGCCGAAGGGATATAAAGACAAAGCCCGGTTAACCAACTTCTATCGCGGACGATTTGGCCGACAACCCAGGCGAGCAAAAGCCCGCCCACCGCAACGGTTGCAGCGATTCGGAAGCGATTGAAGACTGTGCGCATGCCTGGGGTTCCGAATTCGTGCTCGGTGAAAATACTTGGTACATTTTACATATCCATTTTGCAAAATCCGCAGGCCGATCCGACCCGTTCGGGTAGAGATGAGGTGGGTAGCGCCCGCATGAGGATTTCCGAATGACCGCACAATGGACCGGCATCATTTCACACTTCCGTCGCACCTTGGTCGACCGGCAACAGGCTGACGACGCGGTACTCCTCGCTCGTTTTGCCGCCACCCGCGACGTGGACGCCTTCGAGATTCTCGTGGAGCGTCACTCCGCGTTGGTATGGGGAATCTGCCGGCGGAGCCTATCGAATCTTGCCGACCGCGAAGATGTTTTCCAGGCGACGTTTCTCGCTTTGGTGCGGCAAATTCGAACCATCGATGTGGCCAAGCCGTTGGCCCCGTGGCTCTACACCGTGGCGGTGCGAGCGTCGCGCAGGGCCACACTTCGAAATGCCAAACGCCGAACGCTCCCGTTGACCGATCTGCCGGCCGATTACCACCCCACTGAAGACCGGGAACTGTACCGCGCCATCGACGAAGAGATCGGCCGCTTGCCGCGGATCTTGCGCGACGTGGTGGTGGCCTGTTGTGTCCAGGGGGAATCGCGCGGCGAAGTGGCCGTCGCACTCGGCTGCACCGAAACCACGGTGAAATCGCGGCTCGAACGAGCGCGCGCCCGGTTGCGCACGGCCCTCAGCCAGCGCGGGGTCGAGCTGCCAACGGTGCTCGTGGTGCTGTTCCTTGGCACCGAGCGGGCCTCGGCCAAGCTGCTCGAAAAGACGATGGGCTTGCCGTTCGGCTCCGTTCCCAGCGCGGTCGCCGCATTGGTCAAACCGGGGCTGGCGTTCGCCTCCTTCGGTCTGTTGGCGGCTTCTATCGGCTTCATCTGCGTGGCTGCGGTCGTTACAGCCACGCTGCGGCCCCAGCAGGTCGTTCAAGCTCGGCAACCCGTCGCCGATACCAAAACGGTCGAGAAGCCCGCCACAGACAGCTACGGCGATCCCTTGCCAGCCGGCGCCGTCCGCCGCTTCGGCACCCTGCGGCTGCGGCAGCCGAGTGCCCATTATCTCCAATTCACACCGGATGGTAAAACGTTGTTCGCGGGAAGCGGCCATGAACCCCTCGGCATCTTCGACGCCGCCACCGGACGCAAATTGCGCGATATCGGCGAGCACGCCATCAACAACGATTACGAGTTCTGCTTGACCCCCGACGGTAAGCAAGTTCTCTGTTTGGGATACAACGTGACGCTCTGGGATGTGGCGACCGGGATACTGGTCCAGCGCTACAAGATCGGTCGCTGCTCGTCCGTCGCCGTCGCTCCGGACGGCAAACGGTTCTCAGTTCTCCTGGAGAACGACCCGAAGATCCAATACGTCGACATGGCCAACGGGAACATCATTGCGGAGAAGAAACTCGCGGTGGACAGAACGCACGAATCTCGGTTGGAATTCGATGATTCCGGTACGGTGCTCGCCATGCAGATTCAGGCGACCAAAAAGATCAAGGACGGGCAATACCAGATCGAACACCAGCCGATTCAACTCTGGAACACGGTGGACGATACGATCTCGAATGGACCGATCCCCAACGGCGAGACTCCCTATGATTTCGCCCTGATCCCAGGCACCAAGTCGCTGGCATACAGCGTGAAAAAAGGGCCTATCGTGATTTGGGATACCGAGAAGGAACAAGAAATCCGCACCATCGCCCCGACTGAAAATGGCGCAGTCATAACGAAGCTTATCGTCTCGAAAGACGGCAAGCGAATCGTGGCCCGGACGAAGACTCTGTTCGAACTGTTCGAGATCGCTTCCGGCAAATCGCTGTTCAAACTCGACATCGATCCGAACCGGGCAGTGTACATGGTCGTGAATCTGAGCGCCGACGGGAAGCAACTTGCCTTCGCCAACCGACTGGAATCGACCGTCCGCGTTTGGAACATCGATACGGGCAAGGAACTCCTCGCCGATTCGGGCCACACCAGCAAACCGGCCATCGAACTCGCGCCGGATGGGGGCACGCTGTCCAGCAAAGTCGTGGGGGTGGAAGCCTACGATTGGGATCTGAAAACCGGCAAAGGCGTCCGCAAACCCGAACCGAAAGTCACCACGAGCGCTTCACCCTTTTCGTACACCGCAGAAGGCAAGCTCTGGAACTTCACCATCGACGATAAAACGCAACGCTTGATCGTCGCGGACAAAATCGGCAAGGAAATCGCAAGGTGCCAAGTTCCGGATCAAAACAGTCGGGGAATGGTGATCTCCGACGACGGCAAACATCTCGCGGCCAGTTTTCAAGACCGCAAATACACGGTGCTGATCTGGACACCCGGGGAACGCCAAGAACCGTTTGTGATCACCGGACACCGCGACGCTTGCCAACGCCTCAAGTTCTCTCACGACGGCAAGATGCTCTTGGCCGGCGCCGGGACGCACAATAATTACAACGTCAACGTGCTGCATTTGTACGATGTTGCAACGGGCAAATTGAGCCACACTTTGAATTGCAAGAGTTCGCCGGGCCATGCCGTGTTCACCGCCGACGACCGCATCTTGGTCACGGGTGGCCTGTGGAACGACGCGACCTGCCGGGTGTGGAACACGGCCACCGGCGATCAAACCGCACTCCTGACCGACCCCACATTGCGGCTGACGACCGAATCGGAGACCCCCAAAGCGTTGGCCAAAATCGAAGGTATTCAGTTTTCACCCGATGAACGCTTGCTCGCGATCATGTCCGGAATCGACGATCAATCGAGTATCGCGGTTTGGGAAGTCGGCACCTGGAAACTGGTCAAGTCGTTCGCCGCGTTTCACCCCCGCGCGGGTTATGCTTCCATGCTGTTTTCCGCAGACGGTCGATCGTTGTTCGTCGCCAATCCGGACACGACGATCTTACAGTGGGATCTCACCGGGCGATTCGGCCAAACGAACGCCGAAACGCTCACCCCGAGCCAGCTCACGGCGGCAGGGGCGAAACTCGCCGCGGCAGATGGCTATTCCGCCGTTTGGGACTTGATGGATCATCCCGAACAGGCCATCGCGTTGTTCCGGGGATCGCTCAAGCCCGCTCCGAAGCCGAAAGCGGACGAGTTGGCCAAGTGCATCGCCGAACTCGATTCCAAGGCGTTCCGCGAACGCGAAGATGCCCAACGCAAACTCCTCGCTCATGGTGATGCCGCGTTGCCGGCCTTGGACGCCGCGCTGGCAGGAACGTTGTCCGTTGAAGCCCGTGGGAGCATGGAAAAAATCGTCGAACAACTCCGGCAGGGTCAGACGCCAATGCAATTGCAACAGCGGCGGATGGTCGCCGTCCTCGACAAGTTGGCCGATCCGCGTGCCAAGGAATTACTCAAAGAGTATGCCAGCGGTGACGAACAAGATCGGCTGACACAAGACGCCAAGAAAGCGTTGGCGCGCAAGAAAGCGACCAACACGGGTACGCGTTGATCAGCCGTACGGAATCGTCGCCAGATTGAGACGGGTGCAAGACACGCTTTGATTAATTTAGGCAATGCTGTGGGGTACGGATGATACAATCGCCGCCAACATACGATGGCGAGCGGGGGACGTCAGTCCCCTGTTTCTCGGAAGCGGCCATAACCCGAAACAGGGGGCGAACCAATCCCCGAAACAGGGGGCTTACGCGGCTGACGCGACTTACGTCCCCCGCTCGCCGGGGGAACAGTGATGGCCAGCCTGCCGACTATCGAGCAGATCGAGATCCCGGATGCCGATGATCGAACGTTGATAGCGAAAATCTAAGCGTGTCTTGCACCCGATTGAGACTGCCGAACTCGTCCCTCCGTTGCCAAACTTCGTCCGGGCTGCGACAATTACAATTCTCGCATTCAACCCGGAGGAGTTCATTCCATGCCTGCGCTCAAGCGTTTTCGCCCCGGGTTGCTGCTCGGATGGGGCCTGTTGGCACTGATGGTCGCCGTACCGATGACGAACTCCCTGCTCGCGGCCCAGCCCAACACCGTCAAATCGAAGATCAAAGTGACGTTGCCGAAGGACGATTCGGAACTGCTCATCGAAAAGAAAGCGACCAAAACGGTCGGCGTCACCCGCGAATTCGACACTCCGGAACTCGAAGCGGGCAAACGCTACGAATACACCTTTTTGGCCCGTTGGCGGCCTAATAATTACACGGTGATGACTCGGCCGCGGACGGTGCAGTTCGCCGCCGGGGAAGACGTGATCGTCGATTTGACCAAGGATTCCGAGCAAGACAAAGCCGAGATTCGCTACGTGGCCACCCCGGACGACATCGTGGAAGCCATGGTGAAGCTCGCCAAGATCACCAAGGACGACGTGGTGTTTGAACCGGGTTGCGGCGACGGTCGCATCGTGGTGGCGAGCGTGAAAGCCGGGGCCAAGAAAGCCGTCGGCATCGACCTGGACAAAGAGCGGGTGAAAGAATCGAAGGCGACGGCGAAACTGGCGAACGTGTTGGACAAAGTCGACATCCGCGAAGGCGATGCCCTCGAAGTGAAGGACTACGCCGACGCCACTGTGGTCATGTTGTACATGGGCGAAGAGTTCAACCAATTGATCCGGCCGACGCTCTTGCGCGAATTGAAACTCGGCAGCCGCATCGTGTCGCACCGCTTTTTAATGAAAGATTGGAAAGCCGACGAAACGAAAACCATCGTCGGGCAAGACGGCTCGGAGTACGAGGTGCACCTCTGGAAAGTGACCGAGGACGCGAAAAAGAAATTCGCGGCGGCCGCGAAGAAGTGACGCCCGCAGCGCGAGTCGACTGTCCTGCGAACCCACCGAGGAGCCGAACGATGACCCCTACTCTTGATCTCGGAGGTTCGATTGTGACATAGCAATCGCTCGGCATCGATCTTTTACCGCGCGACGAACAACTCGCGCTTGCGGCGGAAATC
This sequence comes from Fimbriiglobus sp., assembly GCA_043727675.1. Lineage (GTDB taxonomy): Bacteria > Planctomycetota > Planctomycetia > Gemmatales > Gemmataceae > JALHQU01. The sequence continues at coordinate 3,220 of JAYSYJ010000135.1, read as the reverse complement.
CTCCGGCATGTGCCAGCGCCACCTCCTTCGGGCTGGCTCACCCCCGAGCACTTGGCCGATCTTCAGCGGCGCATCGAGGAAGACGATGCGAACCCGGAAGAGGGGGTACCTCTGAAGGATGAGATTCGCGAGCTGATCCAATCGCGGGTTGAATCGTGAAATTCAAACTCGGCCAATTACCTTTGCGAATCACAATCATCGCCATCTATCATCACTTCCGAGTGCCCCTCGGTTGGCTCAACCGATAATCCCAGGTGTCTGCTCCATGCTCCGTTCACTCGTCGCCATCCTGCTCTTTGCTTCGCCCTTACTCGCGGGTTCGTCCAATAGCCTTCTCGATGTCGCTCCGGACGGCAAACTCCTCGCGGTGGCCAACACCGACAACGGTACCGTGAGCGTGATCGATCTGACACTGCGCAAGATGCTCCACGAGTTCCCCTGCGGCGACCACCCCGAAGGCGTGGCGTGGGCCGGCAGTAGTGAAACCTTCCTCGCCACCGTCTACGGGGACGACAAAATTCTCTTCTACGACTCGGCCAAGGGGCATCAGTTCAGTTTGAAAGTCGACGACGAACCTTACGGCATCGTCACCACCGCCGATGGCAAATTTGCTTACGTCACGCACGACTACCCCGGCACGGTCTCCGAGATCGACATCGCCGCCCGAAAAGTGACGCGCACTTTCAAAGCCGGGCCGAACGCCCGTGGCATCGCGCTGGCCGCCGACGAGAAGACTCTCTACGTCACCGAATTCTTCACGTCCAAATTGCACGCCATCAGCCGGGACACCGGAGCCATCACCGATAGCTGGGCCGGGTACGATTCGGACAATCTCGCCCGCCACGTGGTGTTGCACCCCAACCGACCGAAGGCGTACTTGTCGCATATTCGCAGCCGGGTTGAATCGCACGACGCCCGTGGCTCGATCTTCCCGCAACTTTCAATCTGCGATCTCTGGGAGAAACCGAAGGGCGAGAAGCGCCGGCGGTCGATTGCGCTCGATACTTACAACGACGTTTACGTGATAACGAATCCGTGGGAAGCGGCCCTCAGCCCGGACGGCAAGAAGCTCTACACCATCTACGCGGGCACGAACGATATGAACGTGTCGCAGACTTTCGACGACGACTACCGCGAGGCGGAGCGCATCGGCCGGGCCATCCGCATCGGTCGTCACCCGCGTGCCATCCGGCTGAACCCGACGGGCAGCGAAGTCTACATTTACAACACACTCGACCGTTCGGTGAGCATCCACGATGCGGACATGAAGCCGCTCGGCCAAGTGGTCGTCTGCGCAGAGGCGCGAAGCAAAGATTGGATTCGCGGCAAGGAACTGTTTCAGAGCGCACTCCCGCCGATGGGGTCAGCCCGGTGGATCGCCTGCAGCAGTTGTCACCCCGATGGGCTGACCGATGGCCGCGTTTGGCAGAACCCGGAAGGGCAACGCAAGACGCCGAACTTATTCGGATTGGCCCACACGCACCCGTTGCATTGGTCGGCCGACCGCGATGAATCGCAAGACTTCGAGTACACCATCCGCGGCAAGCTCATGCGTGGCCGGGGGCTGACCGACGGCCCGTTGAAACTCGGCCGAGAATTCGGCAGCATTGCCTTGGCAGAGACGATGGCCGGGCGATCCAAAGACCTGGACGCGCTGGCGATGTACACCAACTCGTTCCCGGTGCGATTGTCGCCGCACAACCCGGCGCCGGGCAAACTGAGCGTGGAAGCCGAGCGCGGCCAGAAGCTGTTCACCGGCACCGAAACCCAGTGTGCGAAGTGCCACACCGGTAGCTACTACTCGGATAGTCAACTGAAGAAGCCGTTCAACCTTCACGATGTCGGCACCGGCACCGCGAAGGACGAAAAAATGGGGCCGAAGTACGACACACCAACGCTGCTGGGAAATTACCGGTTACCGAACTACTTGCACGACGGCCGCGCCACCACGTTGATGGACGTGTTGACGACCCACAACGCCGGCGACAAACACGGCAAAACGAGCCACCTGAAGAAGGAAGAACTCGAAGACTTGGTGGCGTTCCTGAAAGCCCTGCCGTTCGAGCGTCCCCCGGAAGAGACGCCCAACACGGTGAAAGATTTCGAGAAAGAGTTCTCCTATCCGCGACCGAAGGAATAATCCAAGGTCGGCGGATCGATATTACGCCTTCCATTTATCGCGCGGGGTGCGGTTCAGTTCCTTGTTCGCGGGAGCATCGCCGACGAACAGTTCCTTGGCCGGATCCCATTTCAATTTGCGGTGCAGCCGGTAGCCGATGTTCGTGAGGTGGCAGATACTCGCGCTCCGGTGCCCCGTTTCGGCGGTGCAAATCGTGCCGAGCTTCGGCGAGCGAATCGCATCGAGCCAGTTCGACTTGTGGTCGCCGCTGACCATCACTCGCTTGGCTTGGTCGTTCAGCGGCGTTTTCAAAATCTCCGGGTCGATGCTGCGGATGCCATCGCGGCCGGCGACGATGATGCCGTCCGATCCCACGAACACACAATCGCCTTTGATCTCTTTGCCGTCTTTCCCTTGGGGAAACTCGTTGTGGATCATCTTGATGCCACTGGCGTAGACGAGTGTCAGTCCGTGCTCGGCACCCGGTCGGTCGCTCGGCGGGATGATCTCGACGGGGCCGCTGCCGTCCATCTGCATGGCCCACTGGGCGATATCGAAGTGGTGCGCGCCCATATCGGCGACTTGGCCCCCGGCGTATTCGCTGTACATGCGCCAAGCGGGGAAGTGTTTGTGAATCCCCTTCGGGCAAAGATCGCTGTGGTAGTCCCGCTCCGGCGCCGGCCCCTGCCACATGTCCCAGTCGGTACCGGCGGGGATCTCTTCCTTCGCCAACTTGCACGGGATCGACGGGCCACCGACGCCGATATGGATCGTCTTCAACTTGCCGATGCGACCGTTCCAGATGAACTCGACCGCCTTGCGGAAGTGATCTCCGAACTCGCTACGCTGCTGGCTACCGGTCTGAAAAACGACCTTCGACTTGGCCACGGCGTCCGCTAGGGCGCGGCCCTCGGCGATGTTGTGCGTCAGTGGCTTCTCGCAATAAATATGCTTCCCAGCCGCGCTCGCCTGGGTGCACAGAACCGCGTGCCAATGGTCCGGCGTGGCGATCACCACTGCATCCAACCCCTTGTGCTTCAGCAGGTCACGGAAGTCCGGGTACGCCTTCACCGCAGCCGGGGTGCCCGACTTCCCAGCGTA
>JAYSYJ010000134.1:0-16419 GCA_043727675.1 Fimbriiglobus sp. | reverse complement strand
TGGAGTGAAGTAACCATTCCGGAATAGTTGTTCGCATCGGTGCTGGTGCTCATGAGAGTTTGCGTCTTGTTTCGACCTGCACGGCCGTCTAGAATTCGTTTACCTCTGCGGTGTTCGTGACGAGCGTTTGTCTTTTGGTGAACCTACAAAAACCGTCTGAGTGGCCTTCTCAAAACACCTGCGGCCTGCAAGCCCATCCCGACTCGCAAGAGTCGGATTGTAGTGGGATCCAGCAATCGGGTGTGAGGTCACCTCTTCAATGGCGGGTTCCCGAAGGTTGTCTCGGACGGCACAGGTGGAGGTATTTTTTATTTTGTGGAACGATTCTTCTCCGGAGATTTACACTCGCCCTAGTTCGCGCCCCTGCAACGCTTTCCGTCGTACCATCGATCCCGACGAAGTGTTAATATTTCGCAACAGTTCCCCTTGACAATGCATCATACCGACGACGACCCACACCGAAAATGCATGATTTTCAGGCACAATCGTTAGAATCGGACTGACAGCGACTTGTCGGTAAGTTGTCCTTGCATGATCCTGACTGATCGCTAATCTATGGCCGAGCGAGCAACCCAAATCGTCAACGCATCGGAGCCAATGGGATGACGGAACCGATCCACCAAGATCGTCACGACGACATGTCTCCTCGTTCCACTCGTACCGCCGAGCCGTCCTTCCGGGGCGTGTTATTCTGGCTTTCTCGTTGCACCACTCTTCAGAAATAAACGATTTACGTAGGATTGGGCAGTCTGCCCGATTCCTGCGAATTGAACCACCACGGTCACTGGCCGACTCGATCTCACGCTGCGCAAGATGTGCGGCACGCAAGGATGCTCAACCCATCCATCGGCAACGCTTTCGCCGATCGGTCGGGATGAGTTCGAGTCAATTGTGCCAGTCGTGGCGCCGAGACAGGGATGTCACCGGCTGACTGACCCGCTTCATGGATGGAGCGGGTCAGTTCTTATTTATCTGCCCTCGAAAACCATCGTTCGTTTCCGTCGACTCGATCTCCTATCCTAATGAGTATTGTCGTACTGCGGATTTTGAACATCGAGCGATGCTGCTATGCCCAAGGATTTTCTCACTCTGGCCCGCGAACGCGTACTGATCCTCGATGGCGGCATGGGAACCAGCCTGCACCGCTACAAACCGACCGACGCCGATTGGGGCTTCTCTCCCAATGGAAAGTCGCTGCTGAACTTATCGGACTCGTTGGTGTACACCCACCCGGAGTGGATTCGAGAGATCCACCGCGGCTTCTTTGAAGCGGGCTGCGACGCCATCGAAACGAACACGTTCAACGCCACGCAGATCGTCCTCGACGAATTCGGCATGGGCGACAAGCTCGAAGAAATCAACCGTTTGAACATCCGCCTCGCGCGGGAAGTCGCACGGGATTACTCGACGTCCGATCGGCCTCGATTCGTCATCGGTTCCGTCGGGCCGGGCACCAAAATGCCTTCGCTCACCGATCCGTCCATCTACGCCGATTTCGACAAACTCGCTGAGGCGTACCGCCGTCAACTGCAGATCATGATCGAAGAGCGTGTCGATGTCATCCTGATTGAAACATGTTTCGACGTGCTCCAAGCAAAGTGCATTGCGATCACCGCCATCGAAGAAATGAAACGCGCTGGGGTGCGGCTGCCCCTCATGGTGCAGCTCACGATCATCGACCAAAACAAGAAGATGTTACCGGGCACCGACATCCCGGCCGCACTCGTGGCACTGAATCCGATCGACGAGATCGACGTCATCGGCATGAATTGCGGCGTCGGCCCCGACTTGATGCTCGACGATATCCGCCATCTCAGCCGGCACTGCTCGAAATTGCTGAGTGCCTTGCCGAATGCCGGGATGCCGCAAACGCGCGGCGATGAAACGTACTTCCCACTCGATCCCGCGGGGCTGGCCAATTGGCTCGAACGGTTCGTGGTCGAGTTCGGCGTCAACATCATCGGTGGCTGCTGCGGTACCGCCAAAGAGCATCTCGCGGCAGTCGTCGCCCAACTCAATGGGAAGACGCGGGCCACGCGGAAACCGACATACTTGGCGGCCGTGTCGAGTTTGCAGAGTTCGCAGGATCTCTACGTCGATCAACGTCCGCTATTAGTCGGCGAGCGCACCAACACCAACGGCTCGCGGAAGTTCAAGCAGCTTCTCGAAAAGGACGACTGGCACGGCCTCGTCGAAATGGCCAAGGAGCAAGAACGCGAAGGGGTTCACATTCTCGATGTCTGTGTCGACTACGTCGGCCGCGACGGGGTTCGCGACATCAAAGAAGTGGTCAAGCGCTACAACGAAGTGGTCACCGTTCCACTCATGCTCGACAGTACGGAATTGCCCGTGATCGAAGCCGCACTGAAACTGTGCAGCGGCAAGACGATCATCAACTCGATCAATTTGGAAGATGGCCGGAAGACGCTCGACCCGAAAACGATCCTCGCCAAGAAATACGGCGCGGCCCTCGTCGCGCTCACCATCGATGAAGTGGGTCAAGCGGATACGGCGCAGTGGAAGTTCGACGTCGCCAAACGCATCTACGACATCGTCGTCGATGAGTACAAGATTCCGCCATCGGACTTGATGTTCGATCCGCTGGTCTTCCCCGTCTCCACGGGGCAGGAACAAACGCGCAAAAGTGCCATCGCGACCTTCGACGCCATCCGGCTCATCAAAAAGAACTTGCCAGGAGCGCTCACACACATCGGGCTGAGCAATTGCAGTTTCGGTCTGGCCCCGTACACCCGGCAGGTGCTGAACTCCGTCTATTTGCACTATGCCCTCGAAGCGGGCTGCGATTCTGCGATTCTCCACGCGGCCAAGATCATGCCGTTGGCGAGCATCGATCCCGAAGGGATGGAGTTGTCGCGCCGCTTGTTGTTCGATGAACGTGTCTTTGACGACTCGGGCAATTGCATCGAAGACCCACTCCAAATGATCATCGAGCATTACGCCGACAAGAAGACCGTCTCGAAAAAAGGGCAGTCGCTCGGTGAGACGGTCGAAGAACGGTTGCGTCAAGCGGTGATCCAAGGGCGCCGCGAGTCGCTGTATGTCGACTTGGATTCGGCACGTGAGAAGTACACGCCCATCGAGATCATCAACCGGGTGCTGCTTGAGGGGATGAAAGTCGTTGGTGAACTCTTCGGCAGCGGGCAAATGCAACTGCCGTTCGTGCTCCAATCGGCCGAGGTGATGAAAGCCTCTGTGGCGTACCTCGAAAAGTTCATGGAGAAAGTCGAAGGGGCCGAGAAGGGGAAAATCGTGCTAGCCACCGTGAAGGGCGACGTCCACGACATCGGTAAGAATCTCGTCGATATCATCCTCACGAACAATGGCTACAAGGTCTTCAACCTCGGCATCAAGCAGTCGGTCGACGCGATGATCGTCGAGTTCAAGAAGCACTCCGCCGACGCCATCGGCATGAGTGGGCTGCTCGTGAAATCGACCGTCATCATGAAGGAAGACCTGATGACCTTGAATGAGCGGCAGCTGTCGCCGCCCGTGATCCTGGGTGGGGCCGCGCTCAACCGGCGTTTCGTCGAAGTCGATCTGCGCAGCGTGTACAAAGGCCAGCTTTTCTACGGGGAAGATGCCTTCGACGGTTTACGCATCATGGATCAGATCGTCGCCAAGAAGAAGATCGCCAACGTCGGCAGCAGCGCGACCAAAGGGATCATGGATTCGATCAACAACCAAGATGTCGGCCGCGGTTTTGAAGTGGTCTGCGAAGTTCTGGAGCCAGAAGAACCACCGCTGCCGAAGGTCGTGTTGCCGCGGCGTTCCCCGGTGCTTCCGCGTGCGACGAACATCCCGACGCCGCCGTTTCTCGGTTCGCGCGTCGTGCCCGCCGTGCCGATGATCGACGTGCTTCCGTACCTCAACGAGCTGACGCTGTTCAGCACCCAATGGCAGTTCGTCAAAGGGGGCGTCGACCCGAAAGTGTACGCGAAGCAGATCGAGACCATGGCCCGCCCTGCCCTCGCCCGCTTGAAAGCCAAGTGCCTCGCCGAGAATATTCTCCGGCCCGCCGCCACCTACGGGTTCTTTCCGGCGGCCAGCGACGGCCAGACGCTAACGATCTACGAAGAGGATTGCCGGACTCGTCGGGAAGTCTTCACCTTCCCGCGCCAAGACTTTGGCGATTTCTTGTGCTTGAGCGATTACGTCGAACCAGCAGTGGATGGCCACGCCATCGACAGTGTCGGATTCATGGCGGTGACGGTAGGCCACGAAGTGACGGTGGCATGCAATGCACTCCGTGCCGCCGATGAATACACCGATTACTTGTTCCTGCACGGACTGGGAGTCGAATCGGCGGAGGCGTTCGCGGAATATTTTCACAAGCGGATCCGCGCCGAATGGGGCATCGGTGCCAAAGATTCCGTCCTGATTCCGAAACTGTTCAAAGGTCATTACCAGGGCCGACGGTTCGCCTTCGGTTACCCGGCGTGCCCACGCCTCGAGGATCAAGCCGGCTTGATGAAGCTGATCGATCCGGCGCGTGTGGACATCAGCCTGACGGAGCAATTCTTGCTCGAACCGGAACAGAGCACGACGGCCATCATCTTCCATCACCCCAACGCCAAGTATTTCAACGTCAAGCGTGGCGGCGAAGTGGAGTTTGAGTGACGGGGAAGCACCAAACAGATAACAGAACCCAGTTGCTCAATTCTCTGGGAAATTGAGCTAAACTTAGAAAGTTCTTGATGGAAGTTTGCGGCCTGCCCGCGCTTCCGTTCCATTCGATCAAGTCTGTGTCAAGGTTCGGTCGATGGTGTTGGTATGGCACGACTAGGTCGACTTCTGAGTTTCAGTCTGGTGACTCTCGTCAGTCTGGGTTGCTCAACTCCGGCGGCACGGAACCGCGATAGCGTCTCGGCCAATCTGGAACAACGCACGGGGTACACAGTTGGTTCCGGTACCGTTTCCTCGCAGTTGATTTTGCCTCCGGGGTTGCAACAGGGGCAACCGCTTTCCGAAGAACAGCTCGTGCTATTGGCGTTGTGGAACAACCCGGCGTTTCAGGAGCTGCTCGTTGAACTCCAACTGACACGAGCCGATTTGGTTCAAGCCGGGCTGCTGCCAAATCCGGAAATCGTTTATTACTTCGGTGTCACCGATAAGCCGCTGAAATATTTGGTCGACTTCCCACTCGAAGCTCTCTGGCTCCGGCCGATTCGCATTCGTGCTGCCGAACGGGAAAATGCCCGCGCCGCCGAGCGGCTCACGCAAGCCGCGCTCGACTTGATCCGCGACACCCGGACGGCGTTCGTCGATCTGCAACTCGCCAAAGAGCGAGTGGCAGTGGCCGAGCAATCGCAAGAACTCCGGGGGAATATTGCCAAAGTCGCCGAGAAACTTTTGAAGACCGGCACCGCCAGCGAACAAGAATTGGTAACGGCGAAAATCGACTCCCTCCAAGCGAAGCAAGATCGAACTCGAATCGGCTTCGATGTGACCTTGGCCGAGGAACGGTTGAAGAATCTGACGGGCTTGGCCGGGATCGCCGGTGCATTGCCGGTGCTGCCACCGACCGCGCTCGCAGTCGTGGAACCGGATTTGGAAGCGTTGGTTGACGAAGCGGTGAAAACCCGGCCCGATGCCGTCGCGGCCCAAGTGGCGACCGACGCGGCGGTCGAACGGTTGCGCATCGCCAAGATCGGCTGGGTGCGTCTGCTCGGGATTTTCGACGCCACCAGCGGCCGCAATACCGGACACGAATTTGGCCCGGCGTTCCGCATCACACTGCCGATCTTCAACCGCAACCAAGGGTTGATTGCCCGTGCCGAAGCCGACCTTGAGTTGATGTCGCGGCGGCGGCAGACCGTCTGCAATCAGATCGTGCTCGACGTTAGGTTGGCCCACACCCGCTATCGGCAGAACACGGCAGAACTGGAGATCCTGCGTCAAACCATCCGGCCCGAAGTCGACGCTTCTATTCGCCGTTCGCAAAAAGCCTATGAAGATGGAAACGTTCCGCTCCTGATCGCACTCGAAGCCAGCCGCCAGTTGATCGATACGCTCGGCCGTGAAGCGTTGCTGAAGGCCGATCAACGTCGGGCTTGGGTGGAACTGGAACGGAGCGTGGGCCGCCGACTGACTCCTTGAGATGGCTCCATGAATTATCGCAGCGGTGTCCTGACGGGCGTGCTCGCCGCCGTGCTCGTCGGCGGATTCGCGTTGGGGATCGTCTGGTTGCTCTTCGGTTCCCCCATAGAAGTGTTGAAGCTTTCACCGCCCAAGACTGAAGCGACGGTTCCGAAACCGGCCAAGGAAGATCAATTCAACACCGTGATACTGTCGGCCGATGCCGAGAAGAAACTCGGGTTATCCCGCGGTACCGCCAAACGCGAGAAAATGGGACGCAACCGCTTCTACGGCGGCGATGTGATGATTCCCCCCGGTCAAACGATTATCGTGTCCGCACCCGTCAGTGGCTTAATCAAAGAGCCTTCGACAGAGAAAGCGATTCCCAAAGCCGGACAGACGGTCGAGTCGGGCCAACCCGTGCTTCAGCTGCTCCCACTGCTGACGCCCGAAGGCCGTGCGACGCTCGCGCAGAACAGCGTCGATGCCGAGGGGGTCGAGGAGAAAGCGAAAATCGACCTCGATGGTGCCAAACTCACTTTGGATCGTCTCTCGATGCAACTCGTCGACAAGATCGCCAGCCAAAGAATGGTCGATGATGCCCGTGTGATTTACGACGGCTTGATGAAGACGCATGATGCCGCCGTGAAACGGGTGAGCCTGTTGAAGCGTGTCATCGGCGAATCCGATTCCGGCACGACGACGCCCATCCTGCTAACGAGTCCTGAAAAAGGATTTCTGCGCAATCTGTCCGTCGTTGCTGGTCAGCATGTCCCCGCTGGTGCGGTGCTGTTCGAAGTCGTCAATACACGCTCTGTTTGGGTGAGAGTGCCAGTCTACGTCGGCGATCTCCCAGATCTCGATTTGTCTCAATCCGCACGCATCGGCAATCTCTCGCGGCGCTCGAAAGAAGAGCTGCTGGAAGCGAAGCCCGTGGTCGCCCCCCCCTCGGCCAACGCACTCGCGGGTACCGTCGATGTCTTCTACCAACTCGATAATTCCATCGCAAAATATAGCCCTGGCCACCGCGTCGGTGCGACCATCCCCATCCGGGGGCAAGTGGAAAGTTTGACGGTGCCCATCGCCGCGTTGATCCACGACACGCTCGGTGGAACTTGGGTTTACGAGCAAACTGTTGAGCACACGTACGTCCGTCGACGAGTTGTCGTGCTTTATGTTGTGGGCGATCAAGCTGTCCTGCAAGATGGGTCAGTCAAGCCGGCCGCGATCCTCATCACGGGTGGGTCGGTGGAGTTATTCGGTACGGAGACGGGGTACTCGAAGTAGGTCAGTGGTCAGTGACCAGACTTCAGAAAATGCAGTGGTTAGTTATTGCGGTGTCCAGAACAGTCGGAGGAATTCTTTGCTTGCTGGTCACTGTTCACTCGCCACTGACCACTGCTAAGGAACACCGATGCTCTCCTCGCTGATTTCCACCTCGGTTCGTTTGCGGGTCGTCGTGCTGGCGCTTTGTGCCGTCCTGATGGTCGTCGGCTTACGCTCGGTTCGCAAAGCCCCGCTCGACGTCTTCCCCGAGTTCGCCCCGGCTCTCGTGGAAATCCAAACCGAAGCGCCCGGACTCTCGGCGGAGGAAGTCGAAAGCTTGGTGACCATGCCGCTGGAGAACGCACTCAACGGGGTTCCGAGTGTCAAGACGGTGCGTTCGAAATCGGTACTGGGCCTCTCGCAGGTGGTGTTGATTTTGGAAGACGGTGCCGAGCCGGGGCGCGTCCGCCAGATGGTGCAAGAGCGGGTCGCCGCCGAGACGCCGAAGCTCCCGATCGTCGCCCGCCCGCCGGTGATTTTGCAGCCGCTGTCGTCCACCAGCCGGGTGATGAAAATCGGCGTGTCGTCGAAGACGTTGTCGCAACGCGACCTCACGGTGCTGGCTCTTTGGACGATCCGCCCCAAACTGATGTCGGTGCCCGGGGTCGCCAACGTCGCCATCTGGGGCCAACGCGACAAACAGTTCCAAGTGCTCGTCGATCCGGATGATCTCCGAGCCCACAACATCACGCTCGACGCCATCACCAAAGCCACGGCGGACGCCGCGGCGCTCGATGCCGGGGGCGTGGTGGATACTGGAAACCAGCGAATTGCCATCAAACATCTCTCGCCGATCCGCGAACCGAGTGACTTGGCCCGCACTGTCGTCGATTTCAAAGGAGGCGCACCGGTCCGCATCGGCGACATCGCCGAAGTCCGCATCGGCTCGCCGCCACCCATCGGCGATGCCATCATCAACGACGGGCCGGGCCTGCTGCTGATCGTCGAGAAGCAACCGCAGGCGAACACGCTCGAACTCACCAAGCAAGTGGATGCGGCCATCGAATCGCTGAAGCCGGGTTTGAAAGATGTCGAGATCGACCCGGCCATCTTCCGCCCGGCCACGTTCATCGAGCGGGCCATCGACAACCTCACGCGGGCCCTCGGCATAGGCTGCGGACTCGTCGTCCTGATCCTGCTGGTGTTCCTCTTCGACTGGCGCACGGCGGTCATCAGCCTCACGGCCATCCCATTGTCGCTGGTTGCCGCGATCATGGTCTTCGCGTATTCCGGGGCCACCATCAACACGATGGTGCTGGCCGGTCTGGTGATCGCACTCGGGGAAGTCGTCGACGACGCCATTATCGATGTCGAGAACATCGCCCGTCGCCTGCGCCAAGCGGGGTACGGTGGAACGGGGAGTGATCTCATCCCGACGAAATCGGCCTTCCGAATCGTCCTCGAAGCCTCGCTCGAAGTCCGCTCCGCCGTGGTGTACGCCTCGCTGATTGTCGTGCTGGTCTTCATTCCGGTCTTCTTCCTCGACGGCCTTGCGGGGGCATTCTTCCGACCGCTGGCATTGGCGTACGTCATCGCCATCATGGCCTCGCTGCTCGTGGCCCTCACGGTGACACCGGCGCTGTCGTACATGTTGCTCACGGGCCGAACACGAAGCCATCGCGAGCCACCGTTGACGGAGTTCCTGAAGAAACTGTACCGCCCGTTGCTACCCACACTGATGGCTCGACCGTACCTCTGTTTAATGTTCCTATTGTTGGCATTCGGGGCGACCGCCGCCGCAACCACGAAGCTCGGCCAAGAGTTCTTGCCGAACTTCCAAGAGACCGACTTCTTGATGCACTTTGTCGAGAAACCGGGCACGTCGATTGAGGCGATGAGCCGGGTGACCATCGAAGCGAGCCGGGAACTACGCGACTTGAAGGACGACGAAGGCCGGCAGATCGTGCTCAACTTCGGCTCGCACATTGGCCGGGCCGAAGTGGCCGATGAACCGGTCGGGCCGAACTTCACCGAACTCTGGATCAGCATCAATCCAGATACCGATTACAAGAAGGCCATCCAGAAGATTGAAGCTGTGGTCTACGCCTACCCCGGCCTCTACCGCGACGTGCTGACGTTCTTGCGCGAGCGCATTAAAGAAGTGCTGACGGGTTCGAGCGCCACCATCGTCGTGCGGTTGTTCGGGCCAGATCAAGCAGTGCTTCGGGCCAAGGCCAAAGAGATCGAAGCACTCATGCAGACGGTGCCGGGCGTGACAAATTTGAAAGTCGAACCGCAGGTTAACGTCGCCCAGTTAGAAGTGCGGTTGAAGCCCGAGGCCGCCGAGCGGTACGGCGTGACGGCCGGCCATGTTCGCCGCGCATCGACGACCCTGTTGAAGGGTCAGAAGGTCGGCGAAGTATTCGAAGGGGCGAAGAAATTCGATGTGGTGGTCTGGGGAGTGCCGAGCGTCCGGGCCGACATCGCGGCGGTGCAGTCACTGCCCATCGACACCCCCTCGAGCACGCAAGTCCGATTGGGCGACGTCGCCGATGTCGGAATTGTCCCAGCGGCGAACGAGATCAAACGCGAGAATGCCTCACGCCGACTGGACATTACCTGCAACGTCAAAGACCGCGACCTCGGTTCCGTGGCCCGCGAAGTCGAAGAGAAAGTCCGCGAGGTGCCCTTCGACCGCGAATACCACCCGGAGTTCCTCGGGGAGTTCAAGGCCCGCCAAGACTCGACCCGCAAGCTTTACTTTCTGGCGTTGTTGTCGCTCGTCGGAATCGTGCTCCTGCTGTACGTCGATTTCCAATCGTGGCGGCCGACGCTGATCGTGGCATTCACGATCCCATTCGCCCTCATCGGCGGCGTGGTCGCGGTGCTGTGTACAGGGGGTGTGCTGTCACTCGGGTCGCTCGTCGGCTTCGTGACGGTACTCGGCATCGCCGCCCGCAATGGCATCATGATGGTGAGCCACTTCCGCCATCTGGAAACGGACGAACACGAACCGTTCGGTTTGAAGCTAGTACTGCGGGCCGCCGAGGAACGCCTCTGCCCGATCTTGATGACGGCGCTCGCCACCGGGTTGGCTTTGCTACCGCTGGTGGTAGCCGGGAACAAACCGGGACACGAGATCGAGTACCCGCTGGCCGTGGTCATCTTGGGCGGGTTGGTGACCTCGACGCTGTTGAATTTGTTTCTGCTACCGCCGCTTTACGCGAAGTTCGGCCGGCCAGTGGAACTGAACAGTGGAATTGAATAATCCACTTCGCGAAGTGGTCTGTAACATAGGTACTTGGCTAATAATTAGACCGTTACCCTGGAGTCGATGATGAAAGTTCTACTGTTGCTCGCTGTGGCTTTGGTGTTTGCGAGCGCGGCTTGCAATGCCGAAGACAAACCTAAAGGAGACCCGAAAGTGTCAAGCCCACTCGATTTCAAAGTTTCCGGCATCGACGGTAAAGAAGTCGATTTGTCGAAGTACAAAGGCAAAGTCGTCCTGTTCGTGAATGTCGCCAGCCAGTGCGGCTACACCAAGCAGTACACCGGCCTGCAAGCCATCTACAAGAAGTACGAAAAAGATGGCTTCGTGATCGTCGGGGTGCCGGCGAACAATTTCGGTTCACAAGAGCCTGGCACGAACGAAGAGATCGTCGAATTCTGCAGTTCGAAATACAGCGTGACGTTCCCGATGCTGGCCAAAGTATCGGTCAAAGGCGACGATAAGTCCCCCCTTTACACATTCCTGACGTCGAAAGAGACGAACCCGAAGTTCGCAGGAGAAATTGGTTGGAACTTCGAGAAGTTCCTCATCAACAAAAAGGGCGAAGTCGTCGGCAAGTTCAAGTCCGGCGTCGCCCCGGATTCGGACGAACTGACCAAAGCAATCAAGGCCGAACTCGACGCGAAGTAACCGAAATAAGCTTGCGTCACACACACAACCCGCGATAATTTCGCGGGTTGTTTCGTTTCCAATTTCATTCGAGAGCCAATCATGAATCTCCGACGACTTCCTCCGTTCCTTTCGGTCGTCATCGCACTGATCGGCGCGGCGTTCATACCCGCGTCCGATCCCGTACCCACAGGGACGGAACCCTGCACGACGTTCTCGATCGTCGCTTACGATCCGGAAACCAAGGAGCACGGCATCGCCGTGGCGTCCAAGTTCCTCGCGGTGGGAGCGGTGGTGCCTTGGGCGAAAGCCGATATCGGAGCCGTAGCGACCCAGAGTTTCGCCAACACCACCTTCGGCCCAAAAGGCTTAGAACTGCTCGGCGGTGGAAAGTCCGCGGAAGCGACGATGAAAGTGTTGATCGAAGGCGACGACGGCCGGGACAATCGCCAAGTGGGCATCGTCGACAAAGATGGAAACGGTGAAAGCTATACGGGTAAGAAATGCCAAGCGTGGGCGGGCGGAAAGACCGGGAAGAATTACAGCTGCCAAGGGAACCTTTTGGCCGGTGAAGCGGTCGTTGCAGATATGGCTAAAGTGTTCGAAGAGTCGAAAGGGCCACTCGCCTGGCGTCTGATGGCGGCGATGGAGGCCGGCGACAAAGCCGGGGGCGACAAACGCGGAAAGCAATCGGCGGCCATTTTCATCGTGAAACCGAAAGGTGGATACGCCGGGTTGAATGATCGGTTCGTCGATTTCCGCGTCGACGATCACGAGAAACCGTTGACCGAACTCGCCCGCATTCTGGCCAAACAAATTCGCAAGCCCGAAGAAAAGAAAGACTGATGCACGAACTTTTCGATCACACCGCCGACTTGGGCTTGCGCATCCGGGCGGCCGACTTGAACACCCTGTTCGCCGAGGCCGGAGAGTGCTTGCTCGCGTCGATGGTCGACGATCCGAAGTCCGTGAGCGCCGTCGAATCGCAAACCGTGGCCATCGCCGGCACCGACCGAGAATTTCTGTTGTTCGACTGGCTCCGCGAATTGCTGAGTCGCTCCGACGAAGCGCGGATGCTCTGGTGCCGATTCGACACCACCGTGACATCCAGCGGATTGACCGCAACGATTTGGGGTGAACCTTTCGACCCTCTCCGGCATCTGCTCAGTCGAGAAGTGAAAGCGATCACCTACCACGGACTCAAAATCGAGGATGTGGATGGCGGCTTCGAAGCGGAAGTGATCGTCGATATTTAATGGGTAGGACAAGCATATTGCCTGTCCAATTTCGCAGTTTAGACAAGTATGCTGTCTGTCCTACATCCGGTGCAACCATGGCCAAAGGTATTTTCAACGGGCCGCTCGAACAGGTCGATCCGTGCTGTTATCGGATTCCGAAATCATACCGACCCGATATGCGCGTCGACGGACTCATCTTCGCCAACGAGCGGTTGATGGAGACGATCCGACACGATCAAGCGCTCGATCAAGTGGCGAACGTGGCGACGCTCCCCGGCATCCAAGTCGGTAGCTTCGCCATGCCGGACATCCACTGGGGTTATGGGTTCTGCATCGGCGGGGTCTGCGCTACCGATCCGGCAGAGGGCGGTGTGATATCCCCCGGCGGCGTCGGCTACGACATCAATTGCGGCGTGCGTTTGGTGAAGACCAACCTCTTCCTCGACGATGTCAAGCCGCACCTGCGCGAACTGATTAAAGCGCTGTTCTACAGCGTGCCAGCCGGGGTCGGCCGAAGCGGCAAGTACAAGTTCGATCCGAAAGAAACACGCAAGCTTATGGGCGAAGGCGTCCGCTTTGCGGTGGATCGCGATCTCGGAGTCCCGCAAGATTTACTCCACACCGAAGCCAACGGGCACATCGACGGTGGCGATCCGGAAGAAGTCAGCGATCACGCGGTGAAGCGTGGTAGTGATCAGTGCGGGACGCTCGGCAGCGGCAACCACTTCCTCGAAGTGCAAGTCGTCGATCGAGTTTGCGATGCCGAGGTTGCGGCCGCGTTCGGATTGGAATTGAACCAAGTCTGCGTGATGATCCACTCAGGATCGCGTGGCCTCGGTTACCAAGTTTGCGACGACGCGCTGGCGGCATTTCGCGATACGCCGGGTAAGTATGGCATCGTGCTGCCGGATCGCCAATTGGCTTGTGCTCCGGCCGATTCTCCAGAAGGGAAGAAGTACATCGCCGCGATGAGGGCCGCCGCGAACTTCGGGTTCACCAACCGGCAACTGCTGATGCAACAAACCCGCGAAGTGTTCGCCGGTGTCTTCGGTCGCCCGTGGACCGAACTGGGCATGGACTTGCTCTACGATGTGGCCCACAACATCGCCAAGCTCGAAGAGCACCTCGTCGAGGGGAAGCTCAAAAAAGTTTGGGTTCACCGTAAAGGAGCGACGCGGGCTTTCCCGGCGGGGCACCCGGAATTGCCGTTGGCATTCCAAGCGACCGGGCAACCGGTGATTATTCCCGGGGACATGGGCCGGGCGTCGTGGGTACTCGTCGGCCAACCGGGGAGCATGGCACGCACCTTCGGAACGACCTGCCATGGGGCCGGTCGGGCTATGAGCCGCACCGCTGCGGTGAAGGATGCTGTCGGTCGGCGGATCGACAAAGAGTTGGAGGCCCGCGGTGTCATTGCTATGTCGAGCAGCCGGCAAGGCTTGGCGGAAGAGCAACCGAAGGCCTACAAGAACGTCGATCACGTCGTGGAAGTCGTCCACGACGCGGGACTCAGCAAGAGGGTCGCCCGGATGCGGCCCATCGGGGTGATCAAAGGATAATGCTCACTCGGCCGGTTTGAGTTCGATCAGTTCAATGGTCATCAATTTGCCGGTGGCTTGGATCAAGGTTTCGGACTTGAGCAAGCCACCCGGCACTTCATCACTCGACCATACCGTCGACGTCACTTCCCCCGCTTCGTTGCGGTCTTTCCCACTGACGACGGACGCTTGATAGCACTTCCCGGCCACTGTCACCATCTCTGTTTTCGTCTTTGAAAGCGATTCAACTTTGGCATTGTCAGCTGCACTGCATGCGGGCGGCCGCTTCGCGGACTTTTTGCACAGCGGGCAACAGCAATCCGATCAAGATCGCGATGATCGCAATGACCACCAAAAGCTCGATCAACGTGAACGCAGCTCTTTTCACCGAACGGTTCATGGGCAGGACTCCCGGAAGTAAAAACTCGACTCGCCAGAGCCGACAAAAACAGGTTAGAAATGAACCGCGTGGAAACCGCGAAGGGCGTGTTAAGAATCGGTGACATCTGTCGAATTCACGGCCGGCCGGCCACCGTTCATTCAAATGACGGTGTTTTTTCGTTGCACGAACTGCGCTGGCTCTCCATAATGCCAATGCCCGACACGGAATCGATCGGGTTTATAGAAGTCTGTGGGCAACCGGCGAACCACAGGTGCGGCTGAGTCTCAGCTGTGATCGAATCGCCTTAACAATAGTTTTTGCTGGCCCGTTGCGACCCCGGCCCGCCACCCGGCGGGATGACACACTGGACATTGACCCGCTACTGTGCGGACTCTTCCAAACCCCGGAGACCGTGAGACCCCGCTGCGCTCGCCCCGCTCGCGCCGCCTCGACGATGGATTTGCAACGGGCCACCAAAAGGAGTGGCCCGATGAATGATTACGTTCTCGGTGGGTTGGTACTCGCCAACTTGCTGATTGTGGGTGGGGGCGTACTCGCCCTCCGCAATATGCTGCGCCAACGCCCTGTGGCGTTACCACCGCTCTCTGAGGTCGCGACGCTCGCGGCTCCCGGGATCGCCGCCGTCGACCCGGCATTGGTTCGCCAAGCCGAAGCCCAGATGAAAGAAGCCGTCCGCCAGGCCGAAGTCCAAGCGAAGGAACTCGTTCGCCAAACCGAAGTCAAAAACCGCGAGATGCTCGAGCAAGCCCGCCGCGATGCCGACCGCATCGTTAAAGAGGGTGAATTCAAGTTGAAGGACGACGCCTTCAAACGCCGCGAAGAAATCACCCGCGAATTCGAAAAGACCCGCAACGACCTCAAGGACCTCGAACGCCGCCTCGAAAAACGCGAAGACACCCTCGACGGTCAGCAGAAAGAAATCACCGAAAAGAAGAAGACGCTCGACACCCAAATGAAAAAGGCCACCGACCAGAAAGACCTCTTCGACAAGAAGACCACCGACCTCGAAACGCTGATCGAACAAGAGACCAAAACCCTCCAGCGGTTGTCGGGACTCTCCCGCGAGCAGGCCGAAACGATGCTCATGGGTCGCCTCGAAAAAAGTCTCGCCGAGGAAGTGGCCAGCCGCATTCGCAAGTCGAACGAAAGCTACCAGCAACAAGCCGAGGGCAAGGCCCGCGAGATCCTCGCCACCGCCGTGCAGCGCTACGCCTCCGCGCACACCGCCGAGGCGACTGTCAGCACGGTGGATATCCCCAGCGACGATATGAAAGGTCGGATCATCGGCCGCGAAGGGCGCAACATCCGCACCTTCGAAAAAGCCACCGGCGTCGATGTGATCGTCGACGACACCCCTGGCGTCGTCGTCGTCTCCGCGTTCGACAACGTCCGCCGCGAGATCGCCCGCATCTCGTTGACGAAGCTGATTCAAGATGGTCGGATTCACCCGACCCGTATCGAAGAAATCGTCGCCGAGACGCAGAAGGAGATGGACGCGACGATTCTCGAAATCGGCCGTAAAGCCGCGATCGAACTCGATATCGCCATCCCGCACGACAAAATTTTGCAACTGTTGGGCCGCCTGCGATTCCGCACCAGTTACAGCCAAAACGTGTTGCTGCACAGTATGGAAGTGGCCCACCTCAGCGGGATGATCGCTTCGGAATTGGGGATGAACGCCCAGCTCGCCCGGCGGTGCGGCCTGCTCCACGACATCGGCAAAGCGGCCGATCACGAGATGGAAGGCGGCCACCCGAAGATCGGCGCCGAACTCGCCAAACGCTACGGCGAGACCAGCAAGGAAGTGCTGCACGCCATCCTCGGGCACCACGACGACATTACCGTGGACAACCTCTACACGGTGATTGTCGCCTCGGCCGACGCCATCAGCGCCAGCCGACCGGGTGCCCGCCGCGAGACGTTGGAAAAGTACGTCAAGCGGATGGAAGCGCTCGAAGCCGTGGCCTGCGGCTTCCCCGG
>JAYSYJ010000133.1:0-1717 GCA_043727675.1 Fimbriiglobus sp. | reverse complement strand
AGTTCGCCGCCGATGTTCTTCATCCCGAATTCATAATTTCCGGCGGGCAGGTCGATTCGCGAGATCTCAGTATCGAGTTTGTTCCCCATAGGATTGTGCCTAACCAACGTTTTCCAACGCACGAATTCCTCTCCGGGTTCTAGCGATACTTTTTGAGGGAGTGGCAGATGGCCGTTGATGTAGCATAGCCAATTGAGTGCGACGGTACCTTTCTCAATAACTCCGCCCGCGTAGATTCCCAAACCCTGCGAAGTGTAATTTACTGTTATTGATTCCTTGCTCACGTTTCGCACCGCCACTTGCAGTTCCTCGGCTGCTCCCGGTGCAACCGTCGTTCCGCTCGGCATGCGCAGGCCGGCTCGCAAGCCGTTGCGTTCCTCGCCCCACGCTTCAGTTAATTTCCGAACCTCCCGTGGCACCGGGGCGGCGTTCACCTTCGGTTGCGAGGCGACCTCGCCACTCCAGCCGCCGACGGTGGCGATGACGGCGCAGAGTGCAAGCATCGCCCCGGCTTTCGTGATCGTCAATTTCATGGTTAGCCCTTCCGAAAGGAGTTGTTCGATAGCGTAAGAGACCGGCCCGATGCAGGGAATCTTCAGAGCCGCTTGAACGGCCGAGGCCGGGGGGATGTTGCCGATCAGACCGAGGACGAGCGTTGGCAACACCAGTCCGCGTGCGTCCAAGCGGATTCGTAATTTGGCCCGTGCCCGTTCCAACCGTCCTTTCACAGAGCCGGTCGATGTCCCCAACCATTTGGCCGCTTCGTCGTTCGCCAACCTGTCGATGCCGCAGAGCACCAGCACCGATCGTTCGGCATCGGATAACTTCGCCAATTCGTCGTCGACCGCCGCGAGCAGTTCACGGGCACTGAGGGCATCGAGCGGGTCGGCAAACGTGGAGAGTTGAGCTGGTAGGGGATGGACAGGACGTTCTTTTCGCGTGGCTTTCACCGCGAGGCGATGGGCGGTGCGGTGCAACCAGCCGGCGAGTGCATCTCCACTGCGGATCGAACTCCCTTTGCGAGACAGTACGACGAATGCAGCTTGGAAGACATCTTCCGCCGTGGCATCGTTACGGCAGCGGGTGCGGGCGACTCGCCAAACGAGGCGGGCGTAGCGGTGTACCAACTCGGCGAATGCCGTTTGGTCTCGATCCACGACGAAACGGGTCAGTAAGTCGGCGTCCGGATCGGCGGAACCTGTCCGCGAGCCGAGCAGCAACGACGGTAGTGAGTTCTGCTTCATGCCCATTTAGAGGCCGCCACAACAGAAAGCGGCACGAACAATTTTAATTTCGCCGTTCGATCCCCACCAACGTCAGCCCGAAGCCAGGTTCAAGATCGACGACCAGTTCGCGGCCCATTTGTTCAACGAGTTCGGCCAATCCCAATTCGATGCTTTCAGAACGGGGCAGGGGGGGCAATGCTCGACCGGTGCTGCCGGAGCCTGCCAAGATCAACAAACGCGAACCGGTAGTCAGCGTACCACGAATCAGTGGGAACGTCGTGTCGGTGAGGCCGAGGAACGGGCCGATACCCCGGAGCGTTTCGATTCGACCTTCGGGATCGATCAGGGTCGGAGCTTGCAAGCCGGCGAATGAGCCACACCAGGTTGCATCTTCCGAATTCAAACAAAGTGTCGCGGCGGCAAGCAAAGCGTGTTCACTCGGCGGGTGCACGAGGAAGTGCCGATTCAGGGACGATAAATTCGGGGAGTCT
>JAYSYJ010000132.1:0-5465 GCA_043727675.1 Fimbriiglobus sp. | reverse complement strand
AACCGTTGAAGAGCATCAGCCAGCAAAGCACGGCGAGGCCGAAGTTGTCGGAGAAGACCGTTCGCGGACTGATCGACCAGTCGGTCGATTGGACTTCGGGAGCCGCGTAGGCTTCCGTCGCCACGCCGGACGCGAAGATCTCGTGGCCGCGATTCGTGCGGAGGCTGATTTGCAGGGAGTTGCAATCGATCACGGAAACGGCCGTGACCCGACCGAGCCAGTTCCGACCGAGGAGGAAGTTCGTATCCGAAACGTCGCCCATCACGAGATTCGCCGCGTGAAGTCTGGCCACGGATTCACCGAGGAGTCGGCACAGCTTCACTTGGTGCCCGAGTTGATCCGGCAAACCGCAGCGCGTGCGGCTCGTCGAATCGAAGGCGCGAGTGATCGGCACCGTCCTGCGGAAAAACGGCTGCACGAAACCGACGACGGCGCGGGTGGCGACATCGAGGACGGTTTCCAGCGGCAGCGCCACGAAATCCGGTTTGGGCGTGTACGCGGTGAGGATTTCGAGTTTCTCAACGGCGCGGGCCGACGGCAGCACGTCGAAAATCTTGAGCAGGATCGACGCGTCGCCGGAGACACGGTAAACGGCTCCTTCCCCGGCCCGTGCGAGCAGCGGACCGGTTCGGTACAGTCGGCTAGAGACGGAACCGATCACATCCACAGCGATTCTCCAATCAGTCTCGGGAACAGTCGGGTTTATTTTGAACGCGATACCGCTTTCGGTGTGTGCACGACTGCAATTCTGGTGTGTTGGCTTGCGAGTGATCTGCCGGACGAAGTGAAGAATGACCGAATGCGACACCATCGAAAAAGCCGTGAGTCGTCCTGAAGACGAATCGCGGCCGCGTCGACGATCGGATTCGCTATTCAATCGGTTCCATTCCCTCCGGCAGTTCGAGTTCGAGTTTCTGCCCCCGTCGGGACTGGCTCATTCGCTCCGCGATTTTCTGAATGAACGGCATCAGGCAGGCGGCGTTCAACTCGTCGATGCGCAGCGGCGGTACCGAGTTCGCCAGCGCCTTGAGTAGCGGTACGTTGAGTTGACTCCCCACACCGACCACCAAATTCGTCACCGCCCACTTCTTCCCCAATTCGAGGAACTTCCGAATCGACTCGTTGATCTGATTTTCCACGGTGCCGTTCGCGAAGCCGTCGGTCGTGACGATCACGACGCTCTCCGTCCGCTCGATCCCCCGGGCGCGAAAATCCGAAAACAGTGCGCCGAGGTCGTGCGTCATTTGGTCCAGCGCCGCGTGCAGCGGCGTCGTTCACGCGACGTGCAGGTCCGGCACGCGGAACTTGGCGATCTCCGAAAAACCCGTCGCCACGGGCGGCGTGCCGATTTGCACGACGTTCATCATGACGGACCGGGACGTGGCCGGGAGTTGCACGAGTTCCCCGACCATCGACACGGCACTTTGCAGTTGCACATCCGTGAAGCCGGTCATCGACGGCGAACCGTCGGTGATCCAGCCGATGGGCGTTCGCGTCGTTTTGTTGGACGGGTCGAGCCACGTCACGAGTTGGGTTTCTTCGCGTGGCGCGTGGCCAAGAACGAGCGGAGGAAACTCCGTCGTTTTCGAAGCCTTCGGCTTCTTGGTGAATGTCACCGGCATTGCACGATCTCCTTCGGGTGGAATTACCCAAAGGTGAAGGTAAGCCGGTGCCCTTCGGACGTGTCCGCACGCGTGCAACGATTTTGAAGGACTCTTGAAGTGCAGCCGATGCAAAGGTGCTGGGATGGAGGGGCTGTTCAGATCAAATCGGCGAACGGCCTGAGAAGCGCCGCCGTCTGAACCAGGCCTACGTTTTCGAGCGTGGTCAAGTGTTCGGAAACCGCCTTCGGCGGCGATTTCAAAAGCTCGCGCTGGCGTCGAGCCGCGAGGCAAACCGAGACCGGCGATGTTTCCAAGAGTTGGCTCACGAAATCATCCGGGTGAATCGCTTCGATCCGATAAGGAGCGAGGGATGCCTTCGGGAAATCCTTGAGATTGAAGGTGACGATGCAATCCGCACCGCCCTGAATCGCAGCCGCCAAGACGTGGCGATCATCGGGATCCGGCAACGCCAGTCCAGGCACGAGTTCTTCGTAGCCCGTCACCAAGGAATCGGGCACGTTGCCGTCCATCAAATCCCGGCAACGCTCCAAACTGGCCTTGAGAACGTTGGGGCGGTTGATCAGGACATTGCGCATCCATTCGTC
This sequence comes from Fimbriiglobus sp., assembly GCA_043727675.1. Lineage (GTDB taxonomy): Bacteria > Planctomycetota > Planctomycetia > Gemmatales > Gemmataceae > JALHQU01. Next base: position 3,256 of record JAYSYJ010000132.1, on the reverse strand, counting down.
GTGAATCGCCTCCGACCAGCGGGCGCGGCACGCTCCCGTGATCGCCAGCCAAACGAGGAAATCCCGCAGCGAAGGCGGGAACAGAACGCAGGCGTCGTAGAGTGCGACTGGAATCATTTCGAGGGTTCGTCGTAGAGTCCCATTTCTTGGCTCAACTCGGTCAATTCTGCCATGCCTTGGAGTTGTTTCGCGTACATCACTTTTTTGTAAGCGATCACGTCGTCGAGGAGCAAGCGCCGCTGGACGCCGACTTTTCGACTCGGGATGGCCCCCTCATCGACGAGCTTCACGAGATAGGGACGGGAGACGTTGAGCAGATCGGCCGCTTGTTGCGTGGACAACTCCGAGTGGATGGGCGTGACCGTTACCGAATGGCCCTGACCCATTTCCGTCAGCACGTGGAGCAGTGCCCGCACCGCAGGCGTCGGAAGCTTCAGGGTTTCCCCCGTGACTTCATCGCGCACTTCGAGCAGGGAGCCGTTGTTGTTGCGGCCTAGCCGCGCCGCGAGCGAGCGGCTTGATTCTTTCGCCAACTCGGTATCGGCCGTATTCGGTGAGATAATGTCGGTTCCATTCGTGAGCATCGGCATAGCAAACTCCTCCAGTCACTTGATGATAGCACACTAGGCGAAGCAGACGCAACAGACGAAATCGACGAAACACGTCGGATTCGGGTCGGATCATTGCCCCATAGCGCTTCCCATCGGTTCCAGAAGCGGGCGGTAAACGCCGGTGACTGTTGGGAAATGCCCTTAAATCGGTACTTCGTGCGAAGCGCCTTCGGAAGTGTGCCGACGGCGTTTGTCGTAGATTTGGGTCGTCGTCACGTGCCGATGCCCGAGGAGTTCCTGAACCTTGACGAGGTCGACGCCCGCGTCGAGTAAAAGCGTCGCAGCCGTCGCCCGCAGCGAATGCGGCGAGTAGAGGCACACCCGCACTTTCGAGCCGTCGAGACGGATCACTTCGCGGGTCGAATTCGGTAAAGCGAGAAGATAACGAAGGAGGAGACGATACATGGCGAGTGGCTTCAGCCCACCTTCGCCGAGCGCTTCGCTTCGTGAGTTTTTTTGAGAGCGGAAGAGGGGGCCGGAGGTGAGCTTGCCCATCTCGATATACTCTTGAAGCGCTTGGCTGGCCGCGACGTGCAGCCCAATGGTGCGGCGGCGATCTCCTTTCTCCCGGAGTAGAACCGTCGCACCCGATTCGTCGGAGGTGAAATCCGCGACTGACAACAGGCACCCGGCGGCCAATCGCGCACCCGAATAGACGTAGAACTTGAGAATCGCTCGATCCCGGTAATCGAGGATGGACTCACCGGACGGCATCGAGATCAATTGCCGAGCGCGGGCCAAGGTGAGCGCCTTGGTTTCGACGACGGCGTCGCTCGATGCTCTGGGAATGAACTGCGAATGAGCCGGATTCGGCACGATGATCGACAAGCGGAGTTCGGCCGCCGAGGCCGCCAAATACTTGTAAAAGCCGGATAGCGACGAGATTCGCCGATTGATTGTTTTCGGAGCCGCGTTTTCGGCCACCAAGAAATCCCGGTAGGCTTGCACGGTTTGTACGGAGACTTGCAGAAACTTCGCCGCATCGTCGGGCCAGCGCAGACCGAGGTACACCCGATGAAAGTTCATGACGTCCTGATCGTAGGAGCGCCGAGTGTGCGGACTCGTTCGTCGTCGAAGCCAAGATTCGTAAATGTCGGCGACTGAGAACATGAACTTGCGGACGCGCTCTTCAACCAAAGGAGTCGCTTGGCCGTGGAGGATCGGCGGAAGTTCGAGATCGGTTGGCAGTAAAGCGGATTCGCGGTTCACCCCCGAGAGTTACCGCACCCGGAGCAAACTGTCACGAGGAAAGATAATCCATTTTACCTATCTTCAAAGTCTGGACTAAATACGTCCGTCTCGACACGAGTTTAAAGACTACAAACCGCAAAAAGTCCGAATTCTGGTCAACACGCTTCAGTCCCGAGTGTTAAATCACTTAGAGATTCGCCCGTGTGCCATATCAGGTCCGGGATATCTACACAATTTTTTCCGGTTGGATTCCTGCGCTTTGCAGTAGTGTGTAGAGTTCGCCAATACTGGTTCGGCTCTGCCGCCCCGAACCGCTACCGGGCTTGATCCTGTGATCACAGAAGGTGAATAGCACACGCTTTTTCGCCCGGGAAAACGCAACGAAAAACGTTCGTTTCTCCTCGTCTGTCTGCTTATCAAATGACCAAAGGGCAGAATCTTCAAGACCCATGAAGATGACGCTATGATACTCAAGTCCTTTGCTCTTGTGGACCGTGATAATCGGTATCGAATCCGCCCCGACAATCTCCCTCAACGCCTCAACCCAATCTTTGGTCGCTTCGAAGCAACGCCAGACGTGATCGGAGAACGACTTCATGACAGCGTCTATGTACGTGCCTTGGAGGTACTGCGGGTGTCGCCTGCGAAATGCGTCGCGGCCGAGAAAATCGAGGAACGCTGAAAACTGATCGCGGATCATCGCCGCATCGCAGGCCGACGAGGTGACACTGCGACCAAGTTCCCGGCACGCGGAAGCCAGTTCGCGTTCCGCAGTGCGGACACCGGGTTCGCCCTCGTCCAGCCCACGAATATCCCGAAGTAGGAAAACTAACTCGGTCCAGGCTTCCCGATCTCGGCCGCGAACACCGATAGCGAGAGCAGCTAACATGGTCTTACTAAGTGGTTCGATGATGAGGTCTTGGAGTTCGGTCTCAACACGAGCTTTGGCCTTGCGCGCTCCCAATTCCCGAACAAGGGCTTCGATGTAGTCGCCCGGCTTATTTCGGGTCAGCACACAGATGTCCCGAGGATGAACGCCATCGTCATGCACCCAACACGCTGCCATCTCAGCCAAGTGTTTCGCTTCTCGCTCTTGATCCGAGTAGAGTAGAACTCTGCACTCACCTTCTCCGTCGGTTCCATCGTCAGCGGGGATCGGAGTCGGAGTGCCGGGCTCAATGGCGGCAACGAGCGTTTCTTGGATGCGGACAAGTTTCGGAGCGGACCGATAGTTCATGATCAAATTGTGCGGTTCGGCGCCGAAATCTTCGCAGAAGAGATCGAACACGTTATTCATCGCCCCTGCCCACACCATAATGCGTTGCTTCGAATCGCCGACCGCCGTCAGCACCGCGCTAGCAGGGTGTTGAAAAACTCGCCGTTTCCTTCGGAAAGAACCCGTCTCGGCGATTCTTTTGAGTTCGGGTTGCTAAGGTCTCACCGGGCAACCCGGG
>JAYSYJ010000131.1:0-5493 GCA_043727675.1 Fimbriiglobus sp. | reverse complement strand
GCTGGCATCGAGCACCAACCAACCGACGAGGTTCGTCTCTTGTTCGTACTGCTTCAGGTGGTAGCGTTCGGTGCGGGCGTAAACCTTCCAGTCGATGTGGCGGATGTCGTCGCCGGGGGCATATTCGCGGTGTTGGGCGAACTCCACGGCGAACCCGAAGCGCGGCGAGCGGTGCCGGCCCGACAAGTATCCCTCGACGACCTGCCGGGCGTCGAGTTCGAGCTTGTCGATGCGCGCTAGGATTTCAGGGGTGAGTTTGGAAGGCATGGTTCGATCCGAAGAGGGACGCGGATGACTCGGAAAAGCAGGGTAAAGAGGATCTGGGACAATCGTTCATCGCGATCCTCTTCATCCTGCCTTTCTTCCGCATCATCGGCGTTCCTCTTTATTATTTCTGCCTCAACACGGGCAACGCCACCAATTTCACGTCACTCGAAGAGGGACGCGGATGACGCGGACGAGCAGGATGAAGAGGATCTGAGACAATCGTTCATTCCGATCCGCTCAACTGCCTTTCTTCCGCGTCATCCGCGTTCCTCTTTATTACTTCTCGCCATCGCGCGGGATCAAATTCAACAACCGGGCCACGATGTCATCCGGGGTGACCCCCTCGGCCTCGGCAATGTAGTTCGTCATGATGCGGTGCCGCAGCACGGGCAGTGCCACCGATTTTACGTCGTCCAGGGCCACGTACGCACGGCCGGTCATCATGGCGCGGGCCTTGGCGGCGAGGATCAAATTCTGCCCGGCACGGGGGCCGGCACCGAAGGTCACGTACTTCTTCACGAAGTCGGGGATCGGGTGCGGGTCGGATTCTCCCGGTTGCGGTTTCGGTCGGGTGTACCGGGCCAATCGTGCGGCGTAGCGGATGACATATTGCGCCGCGGGGATCTTCAGCACCAGTTCTTGCATGCTCAAGATTTCCGGGGCAGAAATCACCCGTTCCACGGTGCGTTTGTACGATCCCGTCGTCGCTTCGATGATCCGGCACTCGTCCTCTTCCAGCGGGTAGTCGACACGGATGTTGAACATGAAGCGATCCTGCTGCGCTTCCGGCAGCGGATACGTTCCCTCTTGTTCGATCGGGTTTTGGGTCGCCAGTACGAAGAACGGATTCGGCAACGTGTGCCGCACGCCACCGACGGTCACTTGGCGTTCTTGCATCGCTTCCAAAAGGGCGGCTTGGGTCTTCGGCGGCGTGCGGTTGATTTCGTCGGCGAGCACGATGTTGGCGAAGATCGGCCCCGGCACGAAGCGAAAGCCGCGCTGGCCCGTCGATTTGTCGTCGTACAAAATCTCCGTGCCGGTGATGTCCGTCGGCATCAGATCCGGGGTGAACTGCACCCGGTTGAAGCTGAGGTTCATCCCGTCCGCGAGGGTGCGGATCATCAGCGTCTTGGCAAGGCCCGGCACCCCGACGAGCAAGCAATGCCCCCGCGAGAGGATCGCCAGGATCAACTGTTCCAGCACGGGCCGCTGGCCGACGATGATCTTCTCGCACTCGTCGAGGAGTCGCCGGCAGGTGGCGCGCAGCTGTTCGGAGGTGCGAATTTCATCTTCGCCCAAAATGATGGGGGTCAACTCGGCTTCATCCACGCGAACTACTCCGGATGCCAGTAATAGCTGATTATAGGCGGAAGCCCCGTGAAACACTCGACACGACTTATTCCTGGACTTATTCGCTGAGGAGCGCTGGCGGCGGGGGCGGAGTTTCCGTGGCCGCAGCGGCGGCGAAGGCCCGGTTCACCGCTTCCAACAGCTTCTCGGTGGCGAACGGCTTACGGATGTACTCGACCACGCCGAGGTATTCGGCGTAGGCCTTGTGCCGGCTGCCCTCGTTCGCGGTGATCATGATGAACGGCGGGGCGTCGGGCTTCCCTTTGAAGTGCTCCAGCACCGGGTAGCCGCCCATCCGTGGCATCATCATGTCGAGGATCACCAAGTCCGGTTTCTTGTCGTAAATGGTGTTCTTGCCTTGGTGGCCGTCGTGGGCGTGGATGATCTTGTACCCCTGCCGTTCGAGCATCATCCGCAAGCCGTCCACCAGTTCTCGGTCGTCATCCACGATCAGAATCGTCTTCGCGTCGGCCATGTCCGTTGCCCTCCGGTCTGTCACACTCTTCCTACAACGTATCAGGGCCTGCCCGTGCTCACAAGTTTCGGTTGCGCGGTTCCGCACAGAATCGGCCGTCGAACTCTCGCTTCGGCAATGACCAACCAGAAAAACATTGAACCGCGGAGACCCAGAGGAGAGGTCGCAGACCGGAGGCCTGGGTACCTGAAAGGGTGGTTCAAGGACGGCTTCAAACCGTCAGACGATGGGTTCGCGATCCAGAGGGTTCGCTGCGACACGGGCGGCGAAACCGCTATGCACGAACTTTGCCGCTAGGCACAGGGGCTTGCGCTTCGCCTGGTCTTCGAAGTACCCGATGAATTCCTCGCCGAGGCCGAGGCGTGGATAACGGGCGAGCACATCCTCGCGAAGATCCGCTGGGATAAGTTCGGTGAGCCGCCCCGAGATGTCCATAGAAGTGGAGAGTTCGAGGAGATACCCTTCGGGGTCTTTCGCGAGGTCAACTTCGTCCCACATGTGACGAACGATGATCTCGGCGGCACGTCGGCGACGCTCCACCGGCCACCCGGCCGCCGCTCCGAACACCCAGGCCACGTGTCCGCCGGCCTCCTCGAATGGCAGGGTGTGATTGTCGAATTCCTTCACCAAAGCCAGGTCGTGGAGCAGGGCGGAAACATAAAGCAATTCGGCGTCGAAAGCGATGCCCCGTTCTATCCCGTACCCCGCCGCCCAAAGGTAGGCCCGCACCGAGTGGTTCAGCAATGCCGACGAGCAATACGCCGTGGCCACTTCGAGCGCGGCCTTACAAGCCTGGGTCGCCGGGATTTCAAGGTCATCGAATTTCATGAGTCGCCCTGTGGAATAAGGCGATGAGCTTGGAATTCCAGTAACGAATCACGGCTCGCCATCGACAGCGGCACTTGGGGACACGTGTCTTGAAACACCACGACCCCGACGCCAAGCCCGCAAACAGACTTGAACCCAGCAACCAAACGATCAACCCCAAACCACTCCCGATGATGATGCCACCAATGGCAGTCCAAACGTAGGGGTAGGACGTATCTTTGATTTCCACCAACCCGAACAGGAAGCCCACCGACATCCGACGGGTTTCTTTAACAGATCCACCGGCGTTACTTAGACCCTGCTTGAACTCAGACGATAGGGAGTCGGATAACTCCAAAGCTTGCCTCACCATGGTGAGGGCCGGAATCGTGCACACGAGGGATCCGACGACGACATAGATAGCCAACCACAACCAACGCGAGCTTACCCAACGCTTGATCATGATCATTGCCCTCCATCGCCAAACTCGTTGATGAACAGAACACATCCCTGCTAACTTTTATGTGGGAATCGCGCAATTCCCGTTATGAAAAATTTTCCCAGCTCCGGATACGAGCGTCAACAAAAATGTCTTTTGTTTCTCGCTCAGGAAATCAGGTTATTCCACGACTGATCTTCGCGGAACGAACCGTCGGGTGGATCGTCTGTTCTGCTGACCAGTTAAGAGCGATTTTTGTGCTCCTGCAAATACTCCAAGATTCCTGGATGTCCACGATCGAAGGCTTTGTCCAATGGGGTGCTATTGAACTCGCTCAGAATATCGAGCCGTGCACCGTACCGGACTAACACTTGCACCGCGTCGAGATTGTTGCACGCCACAGCAACATGGAGTGGCGTTTCACTCATATCTCCCAGGGCATCCACATCGAGTCCAAGTTCGATCAGTTCGGCTAGCACCGTTGGCTCATCGTAAAATCGTACGGCGAAGTGAAGCAAACTATCGCCACAGTCATTCCGAACATTGATATCTGTAAGGTCGCAGCCGGAAAATGGGAAACTGTTTTCCTTCACGTAACTGAGGAAACTCTCAAGAACGACGGAAATGGCTTTCCGATTGATGTCGATTCGTTGCATGGACATGACCTGGATTTCCTGATTCTTTGACTCAACGCTGTTGAGTTTCTGCCCGTCGAACTCATTCCGAAATGATCTCCCCTCCGTCGCGGGTGACCATCGCCCAGAACGTGCTCTCTTGAACCGTTGGACGGATCATCCGCACGCTTCCGTCCATCATGGATACTAGCAAGCCGGACGTGTGGAGGGCTTGCAGGCGATCCTGCTTCGCCGTGACGGGATTGGGGAGAACATCGAAGGTGACGCCGGGGATCGAGGCCGTGGAAACGGGCGGCGATCCGGTCGTGACGGGAACGACGTCCTTCCAACCCGGATCGGCGAACGAGGCGCGCCGCGAACCGCCGATCAATCCCATAAACGCGCTGGTCCATGTGCCGAAATCGTAGAGGTCGTGCCGACTGGGATCTGGATCCCGAGGGAGAATCGCGTAGCGTTCCGCGAAGCAGAGCGTATTGGACAGGCCGTCTGGGAATGACGCGGCGAGTGTCGGATAGCCCGCGAACGCCTGCATTTTTGCGGAATAGCTCGTGATGTAAGTTGCCAAGTGGTTGTTGTTATTCGCATCGAGCCATTTCAGAGTGGGATCGGCCGGACTCTGAAACTTTTTCCGCCACCTCCACGTGCCCCGGGGATTTTCCGCCTTCAAGCGTACGACCTGGGCATCGGAAATTTCATCTTCGAGATACGGTCGCAAATCCATAAACGGCGAATGCCCGGTGTTGGGGGCCATGGCTGCATACGGATCTCTCGACGGGGGGAGCTTTCCGTCGTTCTCACCACAATAGCTGTGCAACCCGAGCGTGATTTGCTTCATCTGATTCGCCGACTGCAACCGTGCGGCCGCTTGACGAACCTGTTGGACGGCCGGCAACAACAGGCCGATCAAAATTGCAATGATGGCGATGACGACGAGAAGCTCGACCAACGACAGGGCTTTGCGCAGCGATACTGTGGCCATTGAGAACTCCGTTTCATGCGTGGAACTGGTCAATCGAAAGTAGACGTTAGGGTCTAAAATCTGATACCAAAATTGTGGCGATTCTCGTACAAGCGTTACTGCCGTGCGGGAAGCTCCCGGTGTCATACCACCGACGACGTGAAGCTGGGTGACAGTTTGAGCGCGAGCGTGTTCATAAGTCAAGTGCCATTTCAAACAAATCGGAACTCTGCTCAAAAATTGTCAAGCGGTGGTGAATGGTCTAGAACAATGCTGCCGGCACGCCGCCGGATTCCCGTTCCGATGGAGTTCCCTGATGAACTGTTTCCGCTTGGTGCTGGTTGCGATGCTCGTGGCGGGTTTCGCGTCAGCCGAGGACAAAAAGTTGAAGTACCCCGAGTCGAAGAAGGTGAATCAGGTCGACGATTACCATGGTACCAAAGTTCCGGATCCGTACCGCTGGCTCGAAGACGACGTGCGGAAGTCGACCGAGGTGGCGGCGTGGGTCGAAGCTCAGAACAAAGTGACGCAAGAGTATTTGGCGACGATTCCCTACCGCGAC
>JAYSYJ010000130.1:0-45195 GCA_043727675.1 Fimbriiglobus sp. | reverse complement strand
TCGTCGGGATGGATCAAGAATACATGACGGCCGACCAGCGCTTCGCCGGTCGTCGCCCCGATGTGCTCGTGTATCAATTGCCTGTGCAGACGGAAGATCTCAACATCGCCGGGCCGCTCGAAGTGGAGTTGCACGTCAGTACCACCGGCACCGATTCCGACTGGGTGGTGAAGTTGATCGACGTCTACCCGGACGATTTTCCGGAACTCGATCCGAACCCCGCACGCGTGAAAATGGGTGGCTATCAGCAACTCGTGCGCGGTGAACCCTTCCGGGGTAAGTACCGCAACGGTTTGGATAAACCCGAGCCGTTCGTACCGAGCCAATCGACCGTGATCAAGTTCACCATGCCGGATGTTTCGCACTCGTTCCGCACCGGCCACCGGGTGATGGTTCAAGTGCAGAGCAGTTGGTTCCCGTTCATCGACCGGAATCCGCAGTCGTTCTGCGACATCGGAACCGCGAAAGAATCGGACTTCAAAAAAGCGACCCAACGGGTTTACCACTCGGAAGCCATGCCTTCCGGGATCACTTTCCGCGTGGTGAAGTGAACTCGATTTCCGAACTGTTGCAGACCGGACTTGTCGATCCGACGCTGGTGCTGGCCCTCGCAGGTCTCCTCTGGACTTGCGGGCTAGGCCCACGCCGGTTGAGTCCGCGCGTGCAGTTGGTACTCGTGGTAGTGATCGCTCTGGGGTCGTTGGGTCAATTGACCCTCGGGATATACCGGTCGTACACGGTTCCACGCGATGTCATGCAAGACATCATTGCTGCCGAGGAATTTGCGGCGGGGCGTCCGATGCACCCGCCGGATATGAACGTCAAAATCGGGGAAGCCCTGGAAAGAGAGGGGCCACGGTACTCGTTGCTGGAATCATTTCCGACCTTGGCCACTCGGGAAGCTGAGCAAAAGCGATTGATGCTGCATGAGCATTGGGTGCAGGCGCATCCGCCCGCCATGACGTTGTTCACCGTTCCTTTCGTGAGCGCCTTCGGAATCCTGGGGACGCAGATCGCCTATTCGATCATCGGTATTTTTTCATTGGCGGTCGTGTTGCAGATTCTCCACAAGGAATTTTGGCCCGCGGAAGCCCCGCTTCTTTGGTCCGGTGTCGTTTTTGTGGTTTTCGGCTGGGAACCGGTGGTCACCGTCATCCGGTTGCAACAACCGGGGCTGATGCTGTTGGCTTTGGCGGTGCTCAGTTGGCACGCGATTCGGAACGAGCGAACCGTGTTGGCAGGAGTTTTGATCGCCACGGCGTCGCTTTTGAAAATTGTCCCGGCGATCGTGTTGATCGTGTTATCGGTCAGAAAGCGGTCGACGTTCTTAGCCGCGTTGGGCACGTTGATCCTTGCCGCGTGCTTGATCGTGCTGATTGTGCCGTGGTCGGATCTGCAGGACTACCACGAAACGACTCAGGAAGTGATCGCTGAATATGCGGCGTATCCGGCCAACATCTCGTTGCTCGGAGCTTTGGCCCGGGTGTTTCGTTATTTTGGAATGCCGTTCCAATGGGCGAAATTCGCCTGGCAAGCGTCTGCGATTGCGCTGGTCGCCGGACTGTTCCGGCGCGATTTGCTGCCGTTCACGAGCCGTGTTCCACGCGAATTTCCGCTGGAATACAACGTCGCACTCGGTCTGTCGCTCATCCCGATTCTCTCTCCGGTGGCTTGGGATCACTACGAAATCTTCCACCTCGTGTCGTTGGCGGTGATCGGTTGCCACCGGTGCCGTTCCACGACCGCCGTCGGCTTTTGGATGCTCATCGTCTGTTTGGCGATCCCGGATCAAACCTACATTTGGGCCATGGCGAGTGCTCATCAGGCCGGACTCTCGCTGGTGGAATATGGACTACTCGCCCCGTTTCGGGCTTATTTGGGCTTCATCATCCTCGGCTGGTTGTACCGCCTGAGGAATCGTGCTTGAACAGTGGTGCAGGGCATTTCTCCCCAGTTTTTAGGGCAATTCGGATCATTTCAAAATAAACTGACAAGTTCATTTGACAGGTGTACAACTGGATCTTATATCCTAGTAGCTCACTTTTGTTCACATTCCGCATTCACTGTTCTTGCCGGAGAATTCTATGGCTCTGCCAGTCATCCTGGTCGTGTTGATGCTGCACGTGGCGAACCCTGTCGGCGTGGGTAAGGCCGACCGAATCCCCGTGCCGATCTGGATCGAAATCCGCGTCGATCCGATCCTCACGGTATTGACCGCACCGGAGAAATCCCGTTGGATTTTGGTCGACGACGGGTGCGAACTCCGCCCCGATCTCGACGGAAAAGCGGCGACGTTCGCCGCCGGCGGAAAAGGGCGTTACCGGGTTCTCGTCGTCACCGGCGACGCTGAACCGGTTCGGTTGATACTGGTCGTTGGTGACCCGGCCCCGAAACCGGAACCGGCTGACCCCCTCTCGAAGCGGTTGCAATTGGCGTTCGATCTCGACAGTCGTGAATCGATCAAGAAACGACTCGACCTCGCCGAACTGATCGAGTTGTATCGCCAAGCGGCCGCATTTGCGGATCGCACCGATGTGACGACCATCGCCGAGTTGATCGGCCGCATCCGCGAGGCGGCCAAGTCGCTGGTGCCCGAGGGTTTGGTCGCGGTTCGCAAAACCGTGGCTGAGGAACTCGGAACCGTCTTCCCGTTCGATGGCCCGTTGGATGCCGAGACGCGAAAGAAGGCCAAGGAACTGTTCGCCAAGCTCTCGACCGCACTCGCCACATTGAAGTAGTTTCCAGCTGTTTTCACACACCCTGTGGAGTCTTCCCATGCCCGAAGAAATTCCGGCCGCCCCAGTTTCGTTTCCCAGCTTGAGCCATCCGCTGACTCGGCACTTGGTCAACATCGGTGTGAGTTTGCTTCTGTCGATCTTGGTCGCTTGGTTGGCTACGAAAGGAATCGTCATTCAGCCTCCGGCGGTCGAGGAGGCACCGACGCCCAAAACACAATCGAACAAAGAATCGATTCCCAGTTTCGGTTGGGTGCATGATCAGGACGCGATAGCCGAATCGCACGGCCGGACAGCGCCGCTGCTGTTCGGCACGACCCCGGCCGGCCGAGTCGAACGGGGTGACACCATCCCGGACACGTTCCTTTGGCAGGCGGTGCGACAAGCCGCCAATCGCAGTGACCCGTGGTACCCGAATGTCGATCAACGCGAGGTCGGCTGCTGTGTCGGTTGCGGTTGGAAGCATGCCGCTGATGTTTGCCAAGCGGTGCAAGTGGTCACGAAAGGCGGTGAGTTCAAACCGCTCTCGGCGGAGGTCATTTACGGACTCAGCCGTGTGGAAGTGGGGCGGGGTCGCATTCGTGGCGATGGGTCGATTGGGGCCTGGGCGCGGGAAGCGGTGAAGGATTTCGGAGTCGCGCCGATGCAACACTATCCGAGTGCCGATTTGTCGCGGTTCGATCCGCTGCGAGCCCGGCGATTCGGACAAACCGGGGTGCCGAGTGAAATTGAACTGGCCGCGAAAGAGCACCCCGTGAAGGCGACCGCACTGGTGTCGTCGTGGAGTGACGTGCAACGGAGCATCGCCCAAGGTTATCCGGTGGCGGTTTGTAGCAATCAAGGGTTCGCCGATCCGGATTCGTCACCGGGCCACCGCGATGCGGAAGGATTTTGCAAGCCGCGCGGCACCTGGCCCCACTGCATGGCCATCATCGGCGTTCGCGGGGGAAGTCGCCCGGGCGCCTTCGTGTTGAACAGTTGGGGCGACGAGGCTCATCTCGGGCCGACGTGGCCGGCGGACGCACCCAAAGCCGGATTTTGGGCCGATGCCCGAATTATTGATGCGATGGTCGCCCAAGGGGATTCGTACTCGCTCGCCGATCTCGCCGGCTTCCCGAAACGCGAACTCGATTGGTTCACCCAACGGGCACCATTGCCCACGCATGACGTTGCCACCATCCACCCCGTTCGGAGATCGAAATGATTCGTTACTTGTTCGCACTGCCGATGATTCTCACTGTCATGCCGCTGTCATTCGCCGACGATGCCGGCGACCGCCGGGTGCGGGTGGCGCTCGCACTCAGCAGCCAGGGCTGTGGTCGGTGTCGAACGGACGTGAAGGCTTGCCGTGCCGAGGCACTCCACTCCGGCCGGCCACTCGTGTTGTTCATCGGCGATTGCCACGGTAAGGCCAAGGAATTACCGGGGGTGAATGCGATCTTCTGCCGGGTGCCGGAGTACAAAATTGAAGGCGAAGCCGTCGCGGGAATCGTGGTGTTGGGTTTGCAGAAAGGGGACTTCAAAAGTTTGGCGATCTGGAAGCAGTTGCCGAGTTCGGCGACCATTGCCGAGATTGACGATGCGTTGAGCATTGCCGTGCGTGGAGCACCGGCGAAGCTGGATTGGGATTATTGAAGGGGTAAAACCGCAGGATCAACCCGCATCGCGTTCACCCGGGGTGCGGGGTGTTGTAAATCTTTATCGCTTTTGGATCCGGAGGATTTCGGCCTTCAAAGGGTCGTTCCACCAGCCCAGGTCGGAGCCGGCGCCGCCGGCGGAGGCCTGGGAACCCCGTACCGGAAAACGGCCTCCGTCCTGAAGGGACGGTTCGAAGCAATCCTTGGAACCGCCCTTTCAGGGCGTCTCAGTATTTCCAGATCGCAGTACCCAGGCCTCCGGTCGCTGCGCGACCTCCGACCTGGGCTGATGGAATGACCCCTTCAGGGTCGGAATCGACCGCCAGAAAGATTTGCCAGACACTCACGGTGCGCCGAAGCGGATTATCGACCTACCCGCTGGGCGGCTCTCGTGTACCACAACTATTCGATGTCCCTCCGGTGGCCATTCTTATGAGCGAGTCGATCTCCGCTGTCCGTGCTGTCCCCGATCTCGAGATCAAAGATGCCCAGTTGATTTTCTCGGGTGTCTGGGTCGACCTGTTGGAAAAGTATGGCCGCGACAACTTGAAGTTCCCGGGGGAATTCATTTGGCTCGGGGGAGCGCCCGGGGCGGGGAAGGGCACCAACACACCGTTTATTGCCGAGGCCCGCGACATCACCGCGGCGCCGATTGTCGTCAGTAGTTTGCTGACGACGCCCCAAGCCATGGCCATCAAAAACGCGGGGCAGATGGTCGGCGACCGGGAAGTGATCGGCCTGCTGCTCGAAGAATTGCTCGACCCGCAGTATCAGGAAGGGGTCATTGTCGATGGTTTTCCGCGCACCAAAGTGCAAGTCGAGTGTTTGAAGTTGTTCTACCACGCGATGCTCGAACTCCATGTTCATCAGGCGGGTACCATTTCGGTTCGACCGTTCCGCAAACCGATGTTCCGGATCGCTTTGTTGTTCGTTACCGAAGAAGTCAGCGTGCAACGGCAGTTGGCACGTGGCCGTGAGATCCGCGAACACAACCGCCAAGTGGCCGAGTCGCAGATTGGAGAATTGCAGGAGGAGCGAGTCACCGATCTCGATCCGGCGTTGTGCCGCAAACGCTACAAAGCGTTCAAAGATGCGAATTTTGAGGCGTTGCAATCGCTGCGGAAGATTTTCCACTTCCACTTCATTGATGCCGAAGGTGGCCTGCCCGAGGTGCAACAGAATATCCTCCGGGAGTTCACGTATCAAAGCTCGCTCGAACTCAGCCCGGACGTGTTCGACTTGATCCAGAACATTCCGATTGCCACGCAACTGGGTCTGCACGCCCGCCAAGAGTTGGTGAGTCGGTTGGAAGCGTATGTATTGGAGCATCGGGAGGTGTTCACTGCGGTCGTGCAGCTCATCGAATCGAAGATCATCCCGATTGTCCGTGCCCATGCGATGTCGGGGCATGCCCAGATCAACAGCGAGGAATGTCTACTCGGCGACCCGTTGGCGCTGCGGATGGTGATCGACGTGCTTTGGGAGCGGGGCTTCCACGCCACGGTCGATATCCACCGAGTCGCGGTGCCGGAACGGATCGACCCGGAGACCTGGGAAATCCATTGTCGGACGAAAAAGGTGTACCAGATCGAAGTGCGCTATCCCCCGTCGGACATCCGTCGCGGACATTGAGCATATTTCTGGCAGAATACACCACCCAAATGTCCCAATGTGCATAAATAATAGCGTATCCCGCTTATCTGCACTTTGGGTCTCGCCCATGCTCCGCACCTGGTTTTCACTCGTCATCGTCAGCATTTTGACCCTGTCGACCCCAGCCCAAGATACACCGACCAAACGGGTGTTGACCCATTCGGACTACGACATTTGGAACACGGCCACGGGGGTCTCACTGTCGCCGAATGGCCAATATGTGGCCTATGTGCAAAGCCCGGTCAACGGCGATGCGAGTTTGATCGTCAAGAATCTCAAGACGAATTCGGAAACGAAAATTGCCATCGGCGGTAAGCCGGTTCCCGCGGCGGGTGCCCCGAGTATCGATGACGATGATGGCGATCAGGTTCCGGTGGCACCGGTGACCCCGCCTGTGGTTCCGGTCAGTTTGGGCAGCTTATCGGGTGGCCCACAATTCACTCCCGACTCGAAGTTTCTCTACTTTCCATTGGTGCCGACGAAGTCTGTCGTCGACGCGGCAAAGACCGAGAAGAAGAAGCCGGAGGAGATGCCGCGAACGGTGTTGGCGTGCATCGATTTGACGAGCGGCCAAATTGTGAAGCGGTACGCCGCGGTGAAGAGCTTCAGCATTCTGGGGGAAGGTGCGGGGGTGTTGGTGCTGACCAAGGAGCCGAAGCCCGAACCGAAAATTGAGCCGAAGCCCGAGACCGCGCCGATGCCGAAAGAGAAGGTCCCACCGAAGCTCGATCAGCCACCGGGCAAGGGTGGCAAAGGCCCGCGTCCGGCGACGCCAACGGCCCCCGCGGCCGGGGATCTGGTGGTGATCCGTTTGGTCGATGGTCTGGAATCGACTTTCCCGGAGGTATCGGATTTCACCATCACGGCCGATGTGAAACAGATCACGTACATCGCTGGGACGAAAAAGCCGGAGCTAGCCGGGGTCTACTTTGCCGATCTGTTCGCACCGGCGTCGGCGACTGCCATCAAAAGCAGCCCCGGTCAGTATTCGCGCCTGACCTGGAACGAAAAACAGACGAAACTCGCGTTCTTATTCCGCGAGTCGTCAACGGTTCTCCCGCCCGCACCGAGCAAACCGCACGTTTACCTCTGGGAGCGGCCCGGCAAAGTCCAAGTCGTGGCGAGCGGGGTGCCACTGGCAGCCGGGTTGTCGCCGTGGGCACTCGCCTGGACTGTCAACCGATTGTCACCCGCTGTGGAGATTCTGAATTCGACGACCGCCGGGATGAAAAAGGGCTGGCAGGTTGCGGAGCGTGGCATGAGTTTCAGCGCCGATGGATTGAAACTGAGCTTGGCGACGGGGCCGGACAAATCGGCAGCGGAACCGGAGGTGAAGAAAGAGCCGAACCCAAGCCCGGCCACCGAGCGAACCCCCGTCGGCAACGACCCGGACGCGGTGAATCTGGACCTCTGGAGTTGGAAAGATGAAGCCATCCAACCGATGCAAAAAGTCCGGGCGGGTGCCGACAAGAGCAAGACTTACACGGCGGTTTATTTGCTCGACACCAAAGAGTTTCGCCATCTGCAAGATGATGCCAGCGTGGTGAATTTGCCCGCGTTTGGATATTGGGGTTTCGGCTACAGCGACAAAGCCGTGCGCGGGCAGACGTGGGCGTTTCCGGTCGTCGGAGATTATTCATTGGTGAATATCCGCACGGGTGAATCGAAGCCGCTGGCCCGAGCCGAATTCGGCATGACGGCTTCACCGCACAACAAGTACCTCAGTGGCTTCGATGGCAAAAATTGGTTCAGCATCACAGTGCCAGATGGGAAGAAGACCAAGCTGACCGGGAAGGTGGTCGAAAAATTCTTCAACGAAGATGACGATCACCCGGCGACGATTCCACCGTATGGGGTGGCCGGCTGGAGTAGCGACGACAAGTTTTTGTACGTGTACGATCGGTACGACATTTGGAAACTCGCCGCCGATGGCAGCGAAGCAACGAATGTCACGCAAGTGGGGCGGGCATTGGGTCTGCGGTTTCGGTTGGCTCGCGTTGAAAAACCGGAGGATAAACCGGGTGAACCGAGTCGCGGGTTGGACGCGGCGAAACCGTGGTTGTTGAGCGTCGAGAATTTGCAAACGCGGGACACGGGGTTCTATCGGATGCTGCCGGGGCAGAAGCCGAAGTTGCTGGTGATGGGGGCGCGCCGCTACGGTACGCCGACGAAAGCCAAAGCGGCGGAAACGATGATCCTCACCGTCGGCAGTTTCAGCGACCATCCGGATTACTTCACCACCGATGCCAACTTCGCCGAACTGAAACGGGTGACCGACATCAATCCGCGTGTCCGGGAGTTCAACTGGGGCCGATCCGAAATCATCTCGTACAAGAGCCTCGATGGTGTGGCCCTGAGCGGGATCTTGATCAAGCCGGAGAATTTCGATCCTGCCAAGAAGTACCCGATGATGGTCTACATTTACGAACGCCTCACCGACACTTACCACACCTTCCGATTGCCGACAGTCGGGACGAGTATCAACCCGACGTATTACGCCAGCAATGGCTATTTAGTGCTGATGCCGGACATCGCTTACAAGATCGGTTACCCCGGTCAGAGCGCGCTCAAGTGCGTGCTTTCGGCCATTCAAGCGGTCGCGGACAAAGGCTACGTGAACGAGAAAGCGATCGGGATCCAGGGTCACTCGTGGGGCGGTTATCAGATCGCGTACATGGTGACGCAGACGGATCGTTTCCAAGCGGCCGTGGCGGGGGCACCGGTGTCGAACATGGTGAGTGCCTACGGGGGGATTCGTTGGGGCACCGGTCTTCCCCGGCAGTTCCAGTACGAGAAATCGCAGAGCCGCATCGGTGAAACTCCCTGGCAAGCCCCGATGAAGTATTTGGAGAATTCACCGATATACATGGCCGACCGGGTGACCACGCCGCTGCTGATACTGCATAACGACAACGACGACGCGGTGCCTTGGTATCAGGGAATTGAATACTATTTGGCCCTGCGGCGATTGGGCAAAGAGGTATTCCTCCTCAACTACAATGGCCAGCCGCACGGGTTGACCAAGAAGAGTTGCCAACGCGATTACACGCTGCGGATGCAGCAGTACTTCGACCACCATTTGAAAGGCGCCCCGATGCCCGAGTGGATGGTCAAGGGTGTGCCGTTTCTCGAACGGGACACGGAGAAGGAACAGTGGAAAAAGCTATTTGCCCAGCCCGACACCAAGAAATGACCACCGAAAGGAATCGGTTGAATTTTCGGAGAAATCGCGTCCGGATGGGTAATATTTATGCATAAGCTGGTGTAGTGGTCGTGGTTGCAGACCCACATTGTTGCCGGTCAAGGAGTTCTCATGTTTCGGATTCAGTTCCCCGTTCGCTCGTTAGTTGCCTTCGCGGTGGCAGCGTTTGTGGCCGCACCTGTTTGGGCCGAGTCGATTGAAAACCCCGTCTTCAAGACGTGGGCCAGCCAGAAAAAAGGGACGGTTGTCACGTCCAAAATGAACACGATGGCCGGGACGGTCAAGTCGGACGCGAGTCTCATCAACACGCTGGTCGAACTCACCGATGACGTGGCGACCATCGAGATGGTCACGGTAGTCACCACCAACGGTATGGAATTCAAAACGCCAGCCACGAAGATCGAAGTGAAAAAGATGGTCGAACTTCCGGCCGGGAAGACGAAAGACTTTTTCGACAAGCCCGAAGGTTTGCTCGACCAAGGCACGGAGACGGTGAAAGTGGGTGGCGTCGAGTATAAAACGAAGTGGATGACGATCAAAACGACCACGAACGGCGTCGAAATCGAAGCCAAAACGTGGACGTCGGATGACGTGCCCAACATGCTGGTGAAGATGGAATCGAAAGCGAAGATCATGGGCATGGATTCGTCCACGACCTTGGAACTGGTCTCGGTGAAAAAGCCATAAGTCGGTGGCGAATGGAAAAGCCGACCCGGTTCCGCAAGGGACTGGGTCGGCTTTTTTCGTACTCGGTTCACTGCGCAAACGGCGACTGGAGAAGCTGCGTAAGCCTGTCGATTGGGGACGTTGTAGTTCTGCCAAGGAATAGTTTCGCGGATTGTACCGAATTCGTGGAGTGAAAGGTTTACAAGTCGCTCTCAGGGCCATTGCAAATGGGATGACCGTAGCAAAAGTCTGAAAACCATGGCATTTTGGCCTGTCGCACGGATTCTTCCGGTTCTGGCACGCGGTCTGCATTTCCTCTTTTCCGTACGACACGCCAACTAAAACCGGAGCCGAGCCATGATGCAATACACCAGCAAAACCGAAGTGAAATTGACCCGCAAACAAGACGTCGAAGCGATGCTGCGAGACATCGCCTTGGTCATGCGGTTGACCCAAAAAGTGAAGGCGAGCATCTTGGCTGACCAAGCCATGCCCACCGGGGGACGCTTCGCCGAGAGCGAACTCGAATGCGAATTCGCCGGGGAATTGGCGACGGTCTGAATCCGTCAGCCGATGGCCTTCAGCTTCTTGAGACCCGTCTTGGCAACTTCCAGCGGGTCGCGTTTCCAGTAGGTCGGATTGAACAACTCCAGCGACAGAAACCCTTGATAATTCATTTCGCGCAGCGAAGCCAAAATGTCCGGGAGCGGCGCGATGCCATCCCCCGGGTAGACCCGGTCGGCATCGACAATTTTGGCCCGATCCAGCTTCGGATAATCGTTGATGTGGAAAATGCCGATGCCGTTGGCCCCCAGCAACTTGAGACCGCTGAAGTCGCTGCCACCTTTGAACAGGTGATAGACGTCGGGTAACACGGCTCCACCATCGCGACCGCATTCCATCGCGACCAGCATGGTTTCGCCGAGTCGAGACAAGGATCGTGAAAACCCCCAAACTTCGACGATGGGCCGCACGCCGATCTTCTTGCCGATCTCCAATAATTCTTTGTAACGATCCGCCGCGACGAGTGGGGCCACGGGTTCCGTGTATTTCGGATCGTCGCGTCGGCTCGTTCCACCCGTCGCCCCTGTCGGCGGTGCCGCGATTTGGCTGCCGCCGATGGCCAACACTTTATCCATGTCCAGCTTGGCTTGCTCGAGTCCCTTTTTGCGTTTCCCGGCATCCTCCACAATCCATTCGGCAAAGCCGATGGCATTGGGCACGGCCAGCCCGGCATCGGCGAAACGCTTCTTGAGATCGGGCAGAGTTCCACCCCCTTTGGTGAACTCATCGAGTTCGGAGATCCACGGTTCGATGGCCGCATAACCCGCCTTCGCCGCGATCCCAATCGCCTCGACGATGCCACGCGACTTGCCCCAAGTCCCTTCCGCAATCCGGATAGTGCTGGTGTTCAAGCAATATTTGAACGCACCCTTAGCAAGTTCCGGCTTTGGCTCCGCAGCCAATAACGGCACGGTGCAGGCGACGGTGCCAGCGGTGGCCAACCACGCCCGACGGTTGAGTTCGATCATGGCAGGCACTCGTTAGTGTTTCGGTTCGAACAGTTTTGGGAAATCCTTCGGAGCCACCAGCTCCAGAAGTGCGGTCAGTAATTTGCGGGTCACCAAGTTACCTCCCGTTGCGGAATCTCGGAACGACACAGCCCACGGGAATGATACCCGTGGGCTGTCGATTTTGCATCGGTCGAGTCGGTTACTTGTCGTCTTTCTTGGCCTTCTTCATGGTGTACACGTGCATGCCGTTTTCTTTGGTGCTCTTAAAGTCCTTCGGACGATCCCCTTCGGGAGACGGGTTGTAGGCCAACTTCATCGTGTCCCCTTCGAGCGAGAGGATGCCTTTGCTCTTGGCACCTTTGAAGCCTTCGGGAGCCAAGATTTCCATTTCGACGGTCATCGGGCTGGCTTTCGCGTCGATCTTGTAGCTGAATTCGAAAGTCGCGTCCGGGTTTTTCAGCGTGATCTTGTCGGCGGTGAATTCCACAGGGTCTTTGATTTTGTCGGCCGCGGTCATCTCGCCGGCTTTGCTGCCTTCGGTGATCTTCCAAGTTCCGAGCAGAGCCTTGGCATCGAATTCTGCCGGCTTCTTGTCTTCGGCCGAAACGGCCACGGCGGCCACGAGAACCACTGTTAACGTGCGAATCCAAAACATGACGAACCCTTTTCCAAACGACTCAAGACATGGACGCGACGCGGACGTTCCGCATACGGTTCGTGTATCTTAGCGAAGTGTAGATACCGGGTCGAGGCACTCGGCCATCCTTCACAGTGTGACAAAAATTTCTGGCGGCCGATTCCGACCCTGAAAGGGTCATTCCATCAGCCCAGGTCGGAGGTCGCGCAGCGGCCGGAGGCCTGGGAACTACGATCCGGCAAAACTGAGACGCCCTGAAAGGGCGGTTCAAAGGACAGCTCTGAACCGTCCCTTCAGGACGGAGGCCGTTTTCCGAATCGTGATTCCCAGGCCTCCGCCGGCTGCGTCGGCTCCGACTTGAGCTAGTGGAACGACCCTTTCAGGGCCGAAATCCTACGGATCCGACCGCCAAGGAAGGTTTGCCACATCCATCCTTCACAGTGTGACCAGAGCGCTGCTCCAGGTCAGGCCACCGCCGAAAGCGACGAGCAAGAGTGTATCGCCCGGCCCACATCGTCCGGCCCGCACGGCTTCATCCAATGCGATGGGCACCGACGCGGCCGAGGTATTCCCATATTTGTCGAGGTTCACCACCACCCGATCCGCCGGGAACCCGAGACCTTCGAGTGCGGCATCGATCACGCGGACATTCACCTGGTGAGGAACGATCACGGCCAACTCGATGCCGAGTTGCTTGCAATCGTCGAGGGCGAGTTGCACCTGCGCCCGCAATGTGGTGACTGCGAATTTGAAGACTTCGCGGCCGTTCATTTGCAAGTAGCCAATATCCGGAGTCACTTTGCTCGGAACCCGAATGAGATCGCGGCGCGAACCGTCGGCGAAGAGCCGAATGTTCAAAATCCCTCGCTTCGGGTCTTTCGACGGCGTCAACACGACGGCCCCGGCTCCATCGCCGAAGAGGATGCACGTATTGCGGTCGGTGAAATCGCTAATGCGACTGAGCACTTCGGCCCCGACCACGAGGACACTCTTCGCCGAGCCGGTGCGGATGTATTGGTCGGCGACGGACAGCGCATACAGGAAGCCGGAACAGGCCGCGGAAAGGTCGAACGCCGGGATCGTCCGGCACC
Source organism: Fimbriiglobus sp. (assembly GCA_043727675.1). GTDB lineage: Bacteria > Planctomycetota > Planctomycetia > Gemmatales > Gemmataceae > JALHQU01. The sequence goes on along the minus strand of JAYSYJ010000130.1, from coordinate 32,060 downwards.
CGAGTTCCGCTTGGATCAGGCAGGCCGTACTGGGGCACATCAAATCGGGGGTGACGGTCGCGCAGATGATCAAATCGAGTTCGTCGGAGACGATGCCCGCGGCCGTGAGAGCCGCGCGGGCGGCTTGCACCCCCATACTGGCGGCGGTGTCGTGAGGCCCGGCATGCCGGCGCTCGCGGATACCCGTGCGGCTGATGATCCATTCATCGGAGGTATCGAGCGTCCGCGTGAATTCGTCGTTCGATACGATGCGTACCGGGACATAGCTCCCGGTACCGGAGATGGTAGCAATAATCGGTCGTTCCATGCGCGACACCCGGAACGGGTCAGGTACAAACGGAATCACCTTCTTCTTGGTGTACCGTTCGAGGGCCGGTGTCGCCATGGAAAAATGAAGGAAGCGACGGAGGCCCTCCGACTGGTTCAGCTCGAAACCGATGACGATGCGGCGGTGCGGGCCGCCCGAATCCTGGCTAACAGATTCTGTTTGGCGATGCCGGCCGGATCCATGGCCGGGGCGGGCGTCATCACGGAGACGTCGATCAGAGCAGTTTTGCCCGAGTTGTTCGACTCGCCTTCGGCCAGGGTATCGGCGGCGCGATCCAAGATGCTTTCATCTTCGTTGGTGACCGTTTCGCCGTACATTTTCTGCAAATCGCTCAACTTGATCGTCCGGTCGATCTTCACGAAGACGATTTCTTCGTAGGGCACAAAGAATGCGCGGCCGTCGTCGTTGGTGCCCGCTTCCCGACCGCGCACCACCAAGTAGTCGCTTTCATAGCGCACGACTAGATCCAGCGTGATCGAGGCGTTGAACCGGAGCGTCAGCACCGTTTTGGCGATGTCGAACTTCGGGATCTTGGTGATGAGTTCGTAAACGGTATCGCGCTGCATTTCGGACATCTCGATATTGTGTATCGGTCGGAGTCGATCAACGTCGCTCGGTCGAAAATTGGGCGACCAGTTCCAAATACGTCGGCGGCTGAATGAACAGGCGGTAGACCCAGACCTGCAGCAACGCGAGCACCCCCCCGCCCAGCCCGCAAACCCAACGCCAGTCGAATGATCGCAGTCCGGCCAAAACGTCCGTTTCCGATGGCCCTTCATCGGCGGCGGAGTTCGCGGCGACCGCCAAGAGGATCGTGGCCATCAGCACGCCGATCATCAGGGCGACGGGCGTGCGGCCCATTTCCCAGAAATCGCGGCGGTAGGGTTTCAGGGTCATTCGCTCGCCCAACCGTCGCCAAATCTTGGTGTACACTTCGTCGGCCGCTTCGTGGTTGGCGAATTCGATCACCACTTGTGCCCGGGCCGTATCGCCCCGAGGTCGGCTCACTTCCAAGCCTCGGTTCTGCGGATACTCCAGTGTTAGGCTATTCTTCAACAGGTCGAAACGCACCCGAGTGATGCTCGCCAGTTCGACCACCGTCGCAAACGGCCCAAAAATCGATTCGAGATCGCCCCCGGTTTCGATGGTCTTTGCAATGTCCGGTCGCACCGGCTGGCCCGCGGGAGCGAGGTAGAGTTTTTGAAACGTCAGGGCCAACAACGAGTGCGAAAGCACGGCCGGCGCCGACCAAACTCGCCGGCGCGTCAATCCGGGAAGCATGGTGTCGGCCATGGACGGGGGCTGTGCGACGATGGCCATAGTTTTCCGTCTACCGGATAGAAATTTCACACTGTTCACAAAAGTCGTTGCACAGATTTAGAACGTGTCCGAGGTTCGGACAAATCATTCCCGCGAAATATTGCGGTTGTCATTCACCGGCCGAATTCGTTTACCAATGTGTCTGGATAGGTTCGTCGGCAGATGGCTGCCGGGCGACGAAGAGGGAAGCCGGTGAGAATCCGGCACAGGGCCGCTGCTGTATTCGGTCAGGATTCGGAAAATCTTCGCCACTGCGAGTCGATCGCGGGAAGGCCATCCGAATCCGTTACGAGCCGTGAGTCAGAAGACCTGCCTGTCCAGTTCGTGTTCGGTGCCTCGGCTCCAGGCGTCCGGCAGGCAGATTCATTCTCGAGTCGGCGCGTGTGCGCCGACCCTGCTCGCCGTTGCGTCGGAATCATCCGAGGCACTTCCTCGCCCGTCCCGGCGAATGGAGTGCTCATGTTTTCGCGTCGTTCCCGTCCCGGTTTCACCCTGATCGAATTGCTCGTGGTCATCGCGATCATCGCGATTCTCATCGGCTTGCTGTTGCCCGCCGTGCAAAAAGTGCGCGATGCCGCCAACCGCATGAAGTGTCAAAACAGTTTGAAGCAACTCGGCCTTGCGCTCCACAATCATGCCGATACGAACGGTGGCCGATTCACGGTGTCCAGTAAAAAGTCGGTGCCGAGCATGACGTTCACCGATCTGTTTTGGTTCGGGAAGATCACCGACAATTCATCGTCCCCGCGGGTGATGGAAACGCACCTGGGGATTCTGGCCCCGTACCTCGAAGGGAACAAAGCGATCGTGCAGTGCCCGAACTTCAGCCCTGAAAAGTTCGAACTGCGTTTCGACAAGCCGGTCGCCAGTTACGCTTACAACGACAACTTCTGCAATTGGGATGTGGCCGGGGAGACGATCGTCTCGGTGAGCAACCGGCGCGGGACTTCGGCGACCATCGCATTTGCCGATTCCGCCAACGTGCCCTACGCGGCCCCGTTCGTGAAGCTCTCGGAGAATTGGTATCTATCGGCGCCGTCGCAAGGGTTCCCCAACGTGCATTTCCGGCACACGGGCATCGCCAACGTCGCCTTCGCCGATGGCCATGTGGAGACCCGAACCCCGACCATCAACGGGGCACCGTCTTGGGAAGATCCGCAAGCGACAATGCTGCGGAAACGCGAGCAAGTTTGGGACATCGGTAGCGACGACGTGCTCTTCGGCAAAGATTGAGCACGACTGAGTTAGACCACTTCGAAAATGCATTCGATTTCGACGGCGATGTTGGCGGGGAGCGAGTTGTGCCCGATCGCACTGCGAGCGCCTACGCCGGCATCGTCGCCGAAGACGTCTTTCATTAACTCCGAGTAACCGTTGATGACCTTGGGTTGATCGGCGAAATCGGCGGTGCAGTTGACCATGCCGAAGCTCTTGATGAGCCGCTTGACTTTGTTCAATGAGCCGAGGGTCTCGCGCAGGGTGGCCAGGATCGCCAGTCCCGTTTGCCGGGCCGCTTCCTTCCCCTGTTCGAGTGTCATGTCTTGTCCCAGTCGACCGGTGATGAGCGTCTTATCCGCCTTATACGGCCCATGCCCGGATACGTACAGCAGGTTGCCCACTTGGATGGCCGTCTTGTAAACGGCCACGGCCTTCGGAGCCGGTGGCAGGGTGAGCTTGAGTTCGACGATGCGGGTTTCAGGATCGCTGGCCATGGGGTGCTCCGAGTTACTTCACTTTAGAAACGGGTTGGTCGGGGTGTGCGGGGTTCGGGAGCAATCGTCGGTTAGCGCAGTCCGCTAGCAAATCGAGCTTTTCGAGAACGGTCTGCCCGATTAAGACTTCATCCCCCAGGATCAAAGCTTCTTCTAAGGTATCGCGGTTGAGAACGTCAAAAATGATCCCTTCGGACATCCCGACGGTCTCCTTTCGACCATCGGCATACTCGGCGACACGCGTACCACGAATGCCGACGCCGAGTTTTTCTAATACGTGTGACGGAATCACCGAACGCACGGCTCCGGTGTCGACCATGGCATCCGCTTCGTAAATGCGGATTTGATCCTTGGCCAATGCCCCGAGGCGATGTTGGGTCACATCGTACGAGTTCGTCAATTTCACTTTGACACGAATTTCGACCATGATGTATTGTCTCTCCATTCTAGTGGCCTGCTGGCGAATCACACCCGCCACTTCGCCGCGTTTGCTTCGTTCAGGGTGATGCCGAGGCCCGGCCCACTGGCGACCACGAGTTGTCCGTTTTCGAACTGCGGGCCGCCGTCGAACAGGGGGCGGAACCAGTCGACTGATTCGCACATTCGGCCGAGGACGACACCGGCCGAGAGGTGGCTGCCAATCTCCGGCAGACGCACCGGGTAAATGGCGATGTGTTTCAGTTCCGCGGCCGCGGCGATCTTCCGGGCTGGGGTGATCCCGCCGATCCGCAGGGGATCGATTCGCACCGCCGAGATTCCCCCTTGATCGATGACGCGCAGGAAATCGGCCGGCCGGTCGTAATTGGCCCCGACGGAGAGTCCCACATCGAGCCGGTCGATGAGGCGGTTCAAATTGTTCACGTCGTCCGCACGAAGCGGATCGCTGAAACCGTCGAGTCCGAACTCTTCCGTGCCGATGGTGCCCATCCACGCGGCCGAAGCGAAGTCGTACCGGCCGCACGCCGTGACTTCGAACCACGCCCCGTCGGGAATCCCTTCGCGGAGTTGCCGGAGTCGTTCCGCATCGAGTTCCGGATCGTCGGTGCCGACTTCGATCTGCACCCCGGCCGCCCCCAGATCGAGCGCCGCCACCGTGTCTTTGATCGCCTGTTTGTTGCTGAGCACCGGCGTGGCCGTGTCACTGACGATGGCTTTGAGCTTCGTGCGGTAGCCGCCCAACAACTGGTACACGGGCACCCCGGCCACTTTGCCTTTGATGTCCCAGAGGGCGAAGTCGAATGCCGCGTAGGCCCGTGCCGCGAGTCCGGCGAAGCCGAGTCCCTCGAGCCGCGTGACCGTCTGCATGAACAACGATTCGATCAGCGCCGGGTCGCGTCCCGTCACCGTTTCCGCGATCACCGTATCGAGGATCGAACGTACGGCCGCACCACCGCCACCCAAGGTGTACGCGAAGCCGAGACCGGTGTGGGACGAATCGGTGAGGACGCGGACGACGACCACTTCGACATGCGTCGCCGGACGTGGGTCTTGGGCCGTCGGCAGTGCCACGGGACGGGGCAGTGGTACGTTCAGTAAATCGGTTTCGAGCTTCAGTATTTTCATGGTTCGGAATTTTCACCGCCGAGAAAGCAGAGTGTGCCGAGGAACCAAATCATGATTGGGTTCCTTCGTTCGATCTCTGCGTTCACTTCTTCCTCTGCTCTTAGGAATTCTAATCACTCGCCCAAGTAGGCCGCGCGAATTCGGGGGTCGTTCAGCACCACGCTGGCTTGGTCGGTGAAGGTCACGCGGCCCGTTTCAAGGACGTACGCTCGGTGGGCGATCCGTAAGGCCATCCGGGCATTTTGTTCCACGAGCAGTACCGACATTCCGGATTGGTTGAGGTCGCGGATCACGTCGAAAATCTGCACGACGATCTGCGGTGCCAACCCGAGCGACGGTTCGTCGAGCAAGAGCAACTTCGGCCGCGACATCAAAGCCCGGGCGATGGCGAGCATCTGCTGCTGACCCCCCGAGAGTAACCCGCCCGCTTGCCCCTTGCGTTCCCACAAGATCGGGAACATATCGAACATCTTCTCGAGGTCTTCGGCGATCCCCGGTTTGTCGGTGCGCGTGAACGCCCCCATCTCCAAATTTTCGAGCACCGTCAAGCGCGGGAAGATCTTGCGGCCTTCGGGAGCTTGCCCCAAACCCAGCCGGACGATTTTGTGAGCGGGCACCCCGCTGAGGTTCTGGCCGTCGAACGTCATCGTGCCGGCGCGGGCTTTCACGATCCCGGCGATGGTCATCAGCGTGGTTGTTTTCCCGGCACCGTTGGCACCGATCATGGCGACGATTTCCCCGGTGTCCACGGTCATGGAAATATCGTGGAGCACATCGATGGGGCCATAACCGGAACGAAGTTTATCGACCGTGAGGAGTGCGGGCATCAGTTCACCTCTTCCTTGCCGAGGTACGCCTCGATCACCTTCGGATTGCGGCTCACTTCGGCAGGCGTCCCCTCGGCGATCTTCACGCCGTAGTCGAGCACCGCGATGCGATCCGAGATGCCCATGACGAGGTTCATGTGGTGCTCGATCAGCAGCACGGTCATCCCGCGGTCGCGGATCTTGCGGATCAATTCCATCAGCCCGGCCGTTTCACTCGGGTTCATCCCCGCGGCCGGTTCATCGAGCAGCAGCAGTTTCGGTTCGGTGGCAATGGCCCGGGCGATCTCCAAGCGGCGTTGGTCCCCGTAAGGCAGGTTCTTGGCCAATTGACCTGAAGTACCATTGAGCCCAACGAATTGGAGTAATTCGATCGCTTTCGCTTCGGCGATCTGTTCTTGCTTCCGCAGGACGGGTAAACGCATAGCCATGGCGAAGATGTTTCGGCTCAGAGTGCGATCCATACCGACCAGAATGTTTTCGAGCACGGTCATGTCGCGGAACAGGCGGATGTTTTGGAACGTCCGGGCGATGCCCCCCAGCGAGATTCCATCGGGGGTTCGCCGGTTGCGATTCCAAACAACCAGTGCCGCTAAGGTGCCAAGCAAGAAACCGATGCCGGTGGCCACGACCATCCGCCCGATATGCCAAGCTTGTTCTTCGGCGAGTTTCGGGAATTTGCCGAACGCTTTCTTGGCGTCTTCCTCTTTCTCGAACTTCTCCAGCGTCTTGCCGTTCAATTGAATTGTCAAGCCGTTCAAGGTCGGTGGTTCTAGCAACAACTCATCGGCGAGTTTTGCGGCCTCGGCTTCCGTGTCGACCCCGGTGATTTTGTCTCCGCTCAGCGTTGAGATTTCCCAACCGTCGGCAAAGGCCGTCTTCGCGTAACCCGGTTTCCCAAGAACAAAACGGGTGAAGGCCTGGTACGACTTGCCGAATTCGAACGGGGCCTTGGGGGACGCGAACGGTTTGCGAATGGTCGCCGCCCAGAGCGATTCGACCTTCGCGGCGGTCAGTCCGCAGAGGAATGCCACGATCAACCCGATGGCGATGCAGCCGAGCAATACCTTCCCGTTGAACTTTTTGATGCCGTCGCGGCCATCGAAACTCATGGTGCCCGAGTTGGGCGAGTAGATGCCGGTCACGACGTTAAAGACCGTGGTCTTGCCCGCGCCGTTGGGGCCGATGATCGAGAATATTTGCCCCGGTGCGACATCGAGCGACAGCCCCGACACGGCCGTGATGCCGCCGAACGAGATGGTCAGATTGTCGATTTTGAGCGCGCTCATGCCCGGTCTCCTAGGTCGGTCGCCGGTACCGATTCATTCGGATGGAGTTCGTGTTTCATCCGGCACGACGGGATGATCCCTTCCGGTCGGAACCGCATCATCAAGATCAACGCTAGGCCGAAGACAAACAGCCTCCAGCCGGTGAATTGCAAGTAAATCTTGCCACCCGACGCGGGGAAGGCCAGCTGAATTTGGGCATCGATAATCGGGCACAAAATATTGTCGAAGCCGACGAGAATGAACACGCCGAGGAGGACACCGAGACGGTTGCCGAGGCCCCCGAGGATCAAGCAGCAGATCATGAAGATGCTACGGTTGAAGTCGTAGGCGTTCGGCTCGGAAGTACTCGTGAGGCGGGTGGCGTAGAGCACGCCGGCCAATCCCGCGAGTCCGGAGCCGAGGGCGAATGCGGCCAGTTTCAGTTTGGCCGTGTTCAACCCCATGCAGTTCGCTGCGAGTTCATCTTCCCGCAGGGCCACCCAGGCCCGACCGAGCCGCGAACTTTCGATGTTTCGCAAGAGTAGCACCACGGCGATCAAGATCCCGAGCGTGAGGAAATAGAAGGGGCGATAATCGCTGGCCCAATCGAGGCTGACCCCGGGCATGGCCGGCGGTGGCACTGGGCTAAGCCCCTGTGTTCCCGCCGTGATCGAGTTGAGGTTCGTGAGCGCCGATTTGGTGACTTCGCCGAAGCCCAATGTCACGAGGGCCAGGTAATCGCCGCGCAACCGCAGGGTCGGGGCACCCAACAGCAATCCGAGCAGGGCCGCCAGAATCGGCCCGACAATTAGCGCGACGTAAAACGGTAACTCGAAGGAATACGCAGCGGTGGTGAGGATGCCCGCCGTGTAGGCGCCAATGGCGAAGAAGGCTGCGATTCCCAGATGCAAAATGCCCGTGTAGCCCACCACGACGTTGAGTCCGAGTGCCAAGATCGCGAAGATGAACACCGTCGGCATTTGATCGCCGAGCGAGCGTTGTGTCGTCGTGAAAAAGAGCGACTCGAAGATCGGCAAAAACGGGAACGCGATCAGTATCAGAAACAGCGCGGGTTCCCAGCCGAGACGGAACGGTTTTTTGACGGCGTCGGCCATGTTACACCTTCTCCCGCACGGGTGTGCCGAGTAACCCCGTGGGGCGGAAAATCAGAATGATAATGAGAATGCCGAACACCAAAGCGTTCACCCACATTTCGCCGACAAACGCACTCCCGAAGGATCGCACGAGGCCGATGATCAGGCCCCCGAGTACCGCTCCCGGTATCCGGCCGATCCCGCCGAGCACCGCGGCGGTGAAAGCAAACAAGCCGTTCTGGAAACCGATCTGATAGCTGATGGTGTTGACCGATAACGCGAAAATGATACTGGCGGCTCCGGCGAGCGCGCCTCCAATCACGAACGTCGCCGAGATCACGAAGTTCGTGTCGATGCCCATGAGCGAAGCGGCCGTGGGGTTTTGTGCCGTCGCCCGCATCGCTTTGCCGAGCCGGGTGACTTTCACGAAGATCGTCAGGGCGAGCATCAGTGGCACCGTCACCGCGATGATCAGCACATCCTTATAAGTGATGCGGATGGGCGCATCTTGTCCGAGCAAATTGCTATTCGAGATCAAATCTGGAAAGTTCACATCCTGCGGGCCACCCCAAAACAGGCCGGCATTCATGAAGATGAAACTCACGCCGATGGCACTCACGAGCGGGGCCAACTTCGGGGCGTTGCGGAGGGGTCGGTAAACGGTGTATTCGACGGCGAAATTCAGTCCCGCGCAGAAGAGCACCGAAAGAATCGCACAGCCGATCAAGGCGCCAGCGATCAGGAACGAGCTGGCGTCTGTAATGGAAGCCGTGAAACCCAAGCCCCCGAAACCGATCGCGGCCAGGAGGCTAATGTTGGCGAAGGTCCCGAGCATGAACAGATCGCCGTGCGCAAAGTTGATAAGCTCGACGATCCCGTACACCATCGTGTAGCCGAGGGCGATCAACGCGATGAGTGCGCCGAACGTCAGGCCGTTGATGAGGTACTGGACGAGATCCCAGAGTGCAGGCTCGACGGCCAGAAGCATATAATTTTCCGTCCGTTCAGTGGGGTCGAATGCTATTTCTTCAGAAGCTTGACGAACTTGTACGCGGCCGTTCGCTCGCCTTTTTCGTTGGTGGTGACTGCGATTTCGTTGCCGCTCATGGTCTGGTTCGTGGTGTCGCCCTGCTCATCGAAAGACCACGTCCCCGTGGCTCCCACGAAGTTCTTGATTTTGGTCAACGCGGCCACCCGAATCGCATCGCGATCTTTTTTCCCGGCTTGTCGAAGGGCCTCGATCACCACCAAGCCGCATTCGTAACCATATGAGGAGTAAGCTTCCAGCGGGTCTTTGCCGTACTCCTCCTTGTACGCGCGGATGAACTCGCCTCCGCGGCCACCGAGGGTTTTGAGGGCGTCGATCGGTAGGCCCCCGAAGGTGGCGTAGAATTTGGCCTTCTCGAAGACATCCGGGGATGCCGAGTCGGCCATCACCTGTTCGAAGCAGCCGTCCGGGCCCATCATCGGGCACGTCATGCCGGCTTTCACCATGTCTTTGAATAGCTGCCCCGACTTGGATTGGGTCGTACCACCGAAGTAGATCAAGTCCGGCTTCAAGCCTTTGATCGTCGTCATCATCGAAGAGAATTCGAGCGATTTGATATCGATACTCTGGTGACCGAGCACTTCGTAACCGTATTTCTTGGCGAACGACTCCACGTTGTTGGAAATTCCCTGGCCGTAAGTGTCGTTGTCGTCGAGGATGTAAATCTTTTTGCATCCGAGGTCACGGATCCAGAGGGCGCTCAACTCGCTTTGCAGATCATCCGTCGGCACCACCCGGCAATAATTCACGACTCCCGATGGACGGTAGCAGTCCGGCTCATGGCGCTCGCGGTTCGTGGTGTCGGGTTTGGTCAGTCGCTCCGCCGTGTTGGCCGGAGAGACCATGAGCATGTGGGCCCGATTCAAAATGGGCATCGACACCTTGGCCGCACCGGAGTTGTAAGTGCCGATGTAGGCCATCACGTCCGGATCCATCCGGGCTTGGTTGGCATTGGCAATTTCCTGCTCGATGGTGAATTTGCCCGCCGCCGCCGTGGCGTCGTCGAGATCGAAGTATTCGATTCGATACGGGGTCTTTTGCAAGGTGACGGGGTCGGTCAATTCGATACGATTCCCGACTTCCTTAAATGCCAACTTGATCCCGTTGACGATCTGATCGGTCTGCGGTCGGGCACTCCCCGAGCGCGGCAAACTGGACACCACTTTGATCACCGTCGGGTCGCCCTTCGATTCGCGCCGACCGGCGGTGAAACCGACGATCAAAAAGAGGGCGAGCGCAATCAGCGGAATCGACAATCGAATCGGCATAGCAGGGGTTCACCCGGGCCAACGTTCTGCGGCATCCTACGACCGAAGCCCGGCGCCGTCAACGAAGAGTTGTTCGCCGCGGAGGAACTGTCGATTTTAACGGGGTTCGCAAGGAGTGCGCGGACGCCGGAAATGCCGGGGAACGATTTGTCGGCCCTGGGTTCCCCCTCCCTTCGAGCGCGGAACTGTTGCAACGGGGAGGGTTCAGAATATCTTGAAAGCTCGTGACACCGAATCAGTTTTTCGACATGCAAGGACTTTCGTCATGGCTACTGCGACCGCCGATATCGGCCTGATTGGCCTCGCCGTGATGGGCGAAAATCTCGTGTTGAACATGGAGAGCCGCGGTTACACGGTCGCCGTGTTCAACCGCACGACGTCGAAGGTGGACGAGTTCATCAACGGCCGCGGGAAGGGTAAGAAGTTCGTCGGGGCCAAGACGCCGCAGGAATTCGTGGCGAGCCTGAAGCGACCGCGCAAAGTCATGATGCTGGTGAAAGCGGGCGACGCCGTCGATGCGACGATTGCAAGCGTTGTCCCGTTCTTGGAACCGGGCGACATTCTCATCGACGGTGGCAACACTCACTTCCCAGACACGACCCGCCGCATGGCCGAGGCCAACGCCAAGGGGTTGCTTTACATCGGTACGGGCGTGAGCGGTGGTGAAGAAGGGGCGCTCAAAGGCCCGAGTATCATGCCGGGCGGCGACGCGGCCGCTTGGCCCGAAGTCAAAGAAATCTTCCAAAGCATCGCCGCGAAGGTCGACGGCAACGTCCCCTGCTGCGATTGGGTCGGGCCGCAGGGGGCCGGTCACTTCGTGAAGATGGTTCACAATGGCATCGAATACGGCGACATGCAGTTGATCTGCGAAGGTTACCACCTGCTGGGCAGCTTGCTCGGGTTGAAGCCGAAGGAAATGTCGAGTGTGTTCGCCAAGTGGAACACCGGCGTGCTCGACAGTTACCTCATCGAGATCACCACGGAAATTTTGGCCTACGTCGATCCGCTCACGGGCCAACCGCTCGTCGATGCGATCCTCGACACCGCCGGGCAGAAGGGCACCGGCAAGTGGACCATCGATTCCGCCACCGAACACGGCATTCCGCTGACGCTGATTTCCGAAGCCGTCTTCAGCCGCTGTTTGAGTGCCCAGAAGGACAAACGCGTCGCGGCGAGCAAGATTTTGGCCGGCCCGCTGCCGCACGTGACCAGCGACAAGCAAGCGTTCATCGACGATCTGGAAATGGCACTCTACGCCAGCAAGCTCGTGAGCTATGCCCAAGGTTACGACCTCATGGCGGCCCAAGCGAAGGCCAGCGGTTGGACTTTGAACAATGGCGGCATCGCCCTCATGTGGCGCGGTGGCTGCATCATCCGCAGTGCCTTCCTCGGCAAGATTAAAGAAGCGTTCGACCGCAACCCGACGTTGGCGAACTTGCTCGTGGATGCGTTCTTCGCCGCCGAGATCACCAAGGCGCAAGCGGGTTGGCGTCGGGTGATTGCGGCCGCCGTGACCAATGGCATCCCGACGCCCGCCATGAGTGCGGCCCTGGCCTACTTCGATGGGTACCGCACCGCCCGCCTGCCGGCGAATCTGTTGCAAGCCCAGCGCGATTACTTCGGCGCTCATACGTACGAACGCCTCGACAAGCCGCGTGGTGAATACTTCCACACCAACTGGACGGGCCGTGGCGGCACCACGGCCAGCAGCAGCTACAACGCCTGATCTACTTCCCGACGGCTTGCGCCATCCGGCTCGCCGGGATCACGTTTGACCGGTTGGTCAGGCAAATTTTTCATCGTGCTGAGCCGACTGGCGCGAGCCGTCGGTGCTGCACATGTCATGCACCGACGGCTCGCGCCAGTCGGCTCGCCGGGATCCTGTTTGACCGTTGGTTGACTCTGATTTTTCACCGTGGAGAGCCATCTGCGTGAGCCGTCGGTGCACTTGTACCGTACCGACGGCTTGCGCCTGTCGGCTCGGCCGGATTTGTTTGACCCGTTGCACCTGTCATGCACCGACGGCTCACGCCGGTCGGCTCGCCGTTTCCTTCTTTTCCCAATTTCTCTTGTAGAACTCCGCGGTCGGTGGGCACCATATCGTTGACGCCACCGCGAGACCCCTGTGACTTCGCAATCGATCCTTGGAATTCTTCACTCCCTCGCCGCGACTGGGTCGCTGGTGCCGGATGGGGAGCTGTTGCGCCAGTTTTTGGCGAACGACGAACGAGCGTTCGCCGAACTCGTGCGTCGGCATGGGCGTTTGGTTTGGGCTGTCTGTCGGCATCTCACTCGCTCGGATGCCGAGGCCGACGATGCCTTCCAAGCGACGTTCTTGGTGTTGCTCAAGAACGCGAAGAGAGTCCGCGATCCAGGTAAACTCTCGGCTTGGTTGCACGGTGTCGCTTACAAGGTCTGCGCGAAGACTCGGCAAGCGGCACAGCGGCGGCAGAGCCGTGAGCAAGCCATGGCCGCACGGGAAGGGAACGGCTCCGCCGTTCCGGATTCCGCCTGGGATCGGGCACTCGCGGCCGTCCATGAAGAGGTGGCAAAACTGCCCGAGACCTTGCGTGTCCCGTTCGTGCTCTGCTGCCTCGAAGGCATCGGCGTCTCCGAAGCGGCCGCGCAACTCGGGTGGAAACTCGGCACCCTCTCGGGCCGGCTGACACGGGCCAAGGATGCGGTTTTAGTCAAGCTCGAAGCGCGCGGGATGACGCTCGGCATCGTCGCCACGGTCGGGGTCGTCAGTTTGCCGACGGCGGTGGTGGCCAAGGCGACGGCACTCGCTCAGATCGGGTTCACAGTTCCCATATCGATTGTTCAACTGTCTCAAGGAGTCATTGGTATGAGTATGAAATCGGTGAAAATGCTGGCGGCAGCCGTGATGTTGACCTGCGGGCTGGGCCTCAGCGTCGGCACCGGCTGGGTGGGAGAAGCAGGGGCACAAGGCGAGGGCAAGCCGGACAACGCCGCAAAAGTGAAGAAGTTGGAAGAGGAATTGAAGGCCGCACGGCTGAGGTTGCCAAAGATGGTGATCGATCCGAACGCTGAGGTGAAGCGGTTACAAATGGAGTTGGATCAGGCAAAGGCTGCTACCGAGCAAGAAGCGAGACGGCCTGAGGTCTACAGTGCTTATATTCAGGAAGCACTGAGGTCGATCCGACCCAACAACGAACAGTTGAAGACCGCGAAATGGGAGTATGACCTCGTGGACATACTCGAGACCTTCGACAAAGCCAAGTTCGCGTCGTTCCTCCAGGAACGCGAGAATCAAGGCTGGGAGTTTCTCGGTTCGACAACGTTGGGCAAAAGCGGCGGGGTGTTCCAGTGGCTCTTCCGCCGGGCGGTGAAGGGGACGAGGGAAACACTCACCCGAGAGATGCTGAAATCCTTGGAAGTCACACCGCAGATTGAATCGACTCGTCGATTCTTAGGAGAGGAACATCTGAACCCACCGCTAATGGAGTCGGCGAATCGACATTTTTTCGAGGAACGTCTAGATCCGCTAAAAGTCGATTATGCCAAGTCCATTGAAGTGGAGATCAACAAGCTCCAAGAGAAATTGAGAAGGCTGAACGAGAAGAAAACTAGTGCTGTGACCTTCAACGCGGGTGATTTACCGCTGGCTGAGGTTGATTTCGCCCCGTTTCTAGCCAAGTTAGCAGAAAAGAAATTTGCGTTTGGGAGAGTGAACATCATAATAGTCGGGACTAACATTCAAGTGCATGGCGATAAAGAAGTCTGCGACTGGGCGACCGGTGTGGTCAAGTCGTTGATGGGGTCAAGTTCCCAAGGTGCTGGCAAACCCTCCGGTAACAGAAGTAGTGGAGACGGTGGAGGTGCTGCACTTCGCGGTAAGTAATAGACGGTGAATTCTTGAGCGCAATCGAACAGGGCACCCCCGGCGTGGGGTGCCTTTTCCCGTTGAATGCTCGACTCTGACCCAGAATTGCCTGCATACAACAGAGGCAGCATCTTGATAAAATGGAGATCGTTGCCAAGTTGCTCGAGTCGATGTGGAGTCAACCATGCCGCTATTCGGTGCTCATTTTTCGGTGGCGGGTGGACTGTCGAACGCCGTGGCGACGGCAGTCCGGTTCCAATGCGATACGCTGCAACTCTTCACCAAGAATGCGAATCAGTGGGCCGCGAAGCCGATCTCCGAAGCTGACGCCCGGACGTTCCGGCAGGCGGCCACCGCGGCGAAGTTGCAGTTCCTCACGGCTCACGATTCGTACCTCATCAACCTCGCCGCACCCGGTGAGGAACTGTTTCAAAAGTCGATCGATGCCTTGGTGATCGAGTGGGAACGGGCCGAGCAACTCGGGCTGAGTTACTTGGTGACGCATCCCGGTGCGCACGTGGGCAGCGGGGAGGAAGCGGGGTTGAATCGCGTGATCGACGGGCTGACGATTGCGGCGGAACGGTGCCGGGGATTCAAAACAACCCTACTGTTGGAAACGACGGCGGGGCAGGGGACGACGCTGGGCCACCGCTTTGAACAGTTGGCGATTTTACGAAAGGGCGTTCGAGAACCGGAACGGTTCCAAGTTTGCGTGGATACATGCCACATCTTCGCGGCCGGTTACCCGATACAAACGAGGGAAGGCTACGCGGCGACTTTCCAAGAGTTCGACGACATTGTCGGGCTGGATTGTCTGAAGTTGTTCCACGTCAACGATAGTGCCAAACCGTTCGGCAGTCGGGTCGACCGGCACGCGGGACTGGGTTTGGGGGAAATTGGCGACGGCGCGTTCCGGGCGTTGGTCAACGATGTGCGCTTTGCCCACCTACCGATGATTCTGGAAACGCCGAAGGAGGGGCCAGCCGGGGAAGAGTTGGATCCGATCAACTTGGCGAAATTGCGGGACGAGTTTCGGGTCCGCTGATGCCAGAGTCGTGCTGATACACTGAGGGGGTGTCCTCATCCACCTGCCAGAACCGGACAATGCCTGACCCGAATTCTTCGCCCGTGCTTCCCGATGAACTTTCGTTTGGCCGGATGTTCCGTCGCTTTTATCAGATCCTCACGTTGGTCTTCTGTCTGTTTCTGATTGTTCGCACCACGTTCGTGGAACCACATGGCGTCCCGACTGGCAGCATGGCGCCGACGATTTACGGCCAGCACCGTTCGTGCCCGTGCCCCCGGTGCGGCTATCCGATTGTCGTCGGGGCGCCGGGGAATGAAGTTCAAGCCAACCCGCAACACGCGGCGTATTGCCTCAACTGTGGTCTGAGCCGGATTAACCTCGTGCCGTTGTCGGACGAAATCTCCGGTGACCGTTTGCTCGTGGATCGGTTCGTGTACCGTGTTCGTTCGCCGCGGCGCTGGGAAATGGCGGTGTTCCACGCGACCGACGATTCCAAAATCCCCTATGTCAAGCGTGTCGTCGGTCTGCCCGGCGAGGCCATTCGCATCCACGATGGCGACGTTTATGCGAATGGCGAACTGCTCCGCAAACCGCTCGATGTCATGAACGAAATCAAGATTCTGTTTTTCGATATGGATCACCCACCGCAGCCGATGGGTTGGGCATCGCGTTGGGTCGTGGAGCCGATGAGCACCCCGAAACTGCCGGCGGTGGCCGTGCCAAAACCGGTGGCCGCCATTGAAGAGATTGTCATCGAAAGTCGATTGGTGCTCGACGCCAGTGCCAGTTCGGACACGACGCTCGGTTTGAGCTACCGGCACCGCAACATCGATACCGGGGCCGATGAGATCATCCGCGACGATCATGGTTACAACGGTTCCCGCGGGGTTCCGAAACCCGTCCACGATTTCATCGTGGCGTGTGAAATTGAAGTCGTACGCGGGTCGGGCACTCTCTCGTTTCGACTCGGAGACGGTTCCGACACCGTCCGACTCGATCTTGCGGTTGGGACTGCACATCCACCGGGTTCGACATTGACCCACGATGGCGGAACAGCTCCTCTGAATTATCCCGGCTTGTCGCTTGCAACCGGTCAACGCTACCGCCTTCAACTGGCATTCGTGGATCGCCAGGCCACGGTGATGATCGATGGGGTTCCCATCGGCAGTCCGCTGGACGTGTTCACCACGAAACTCAGCGGCGTCAACAATCCGAATTTACCACCGAAGGATCGTCCGGGGACAGTTCGGCCGTTGCAACTCGAAGCCCACGGGGTTTCGGTGGTGCTCCACCATTTGAAATTATCCAGGGATGTCCAGTATCGGGCCGAAGGGGAAAACGCGATCCTCGCGGCTTGGCAATTGGGTGCCCGAGACTATTTTCTGCTCGGGGACAACTCCCCCGCTTCGGAAGACAGCCGCGCTTGGAGTCAGCCGGGCGTGCCAGAAGACTATTTTATTGGTAAACCATTCTTCATGCACCAACCGCTGCGAATCGGCCGGTTGATGCTGAATGGGAAGGAACAGCGCTTCCAGACCATCGACTGGGAACGATTTCGGATTCTGCGATAACCCGATACCGAACGAGATCGAGCGAATGATCACCGCCACGAAACCGAAGCTGCCCAAGAAACCCCACAAAGATTCCCTGCGCGAACTCGTCGAGACGGTGGTCTTCGTGGTGGTGCTGGTACTGGTGCTCAAGCTGTTCGTCGTCGAGGCGTTCGTCATTCCGACGGGATCGATGGCGGAAACGCTGCTGGGTTATCACAAAAAAGTGGAATGCGAGCAGTGCGGTTACAAATTCCCGCTGAATGCGAGCGAGGAAGTCGAAGGTCGCAAAGGGGTGAAGAATCCGATCATCGGCTACCACTGCCCCAATTGCGACTTTCCCGGCAAGTTGAAACTAATTGAATTCGGCACCGGAGATGGGAAGTATTACCGAACCGAACTCGATGCCACGAGCGGGGATCGCGTGTTGGTTCACAAGGCCATGCCGATTGTGGATCGGGGTTCGGTGGTGGTGTTCAAATTCCCCGCCGATCCGCAACTCGATCATGTGGCGCAGAATTACATCAAGCGGCTCGTGGGTCTCGGCGACGAGACCATCGCCACGCATCGCGGGAAGCTGTTCGTTCATAAAAAGCTGAAATACCCGGTGGATGATTTTCCGATGCCGGAAAGCGCGAACGATCAGTGGAATCGCCGGTACAGTTTCCAATCGGCCCCGAATGCGATGGCGGCGTTTGAACAAGCGCAGAAGCTCGGGTTTCCCGAAGGCGTGGACGGGTTCGAGTTGATCCGCAAGCCCGACGATCAGGTTTTGGCCATGAAGCGGATCGTCTACGACAACGACTTCCACGCTCAAGATTTGCTCAAACTGGGTGTCCCGCCCCGTTGGAAATTCAGTGGGGACGGTTGGGGTGCCGCGGAGCCGGATCAAAAGAGCTACAGCCACACGGGCACGGAACGGGGGTTTTTGAAGTACAGCCACCTGGCGATCAAAACCAAGTTGTTCCGCGATCCATTCACCGGTAAATCCACCCGTGGCCGCGATATCGAATTGCCGCTGAAACCAACTTTCATTACCAACTTCATGGGCTACAACGCCGGTGTGCCCGGGTCATTCAACAGCAGCAACGACGGTGCCGAAAATGCCGATGACAACGACCACTGGGTCAGTGATTTGTTGGTGGAATGCAATGTCAACATCAACGACCCGGCCGCATCCGTGATCCTCGACCTCGGCCGAGGCCCGAGTCGATTCCAAGCTCAGTTTGCGAATGGCACCGTCAAGTTGGTGCGCACCGGTACGGGCGGTAAAGAGATGTCCACGAGGCCGACACCGATGACGAAAGCGGGCCTCTACAATTTGCGTTTCGCCAATGTCGACTGTCGCTTGCGTGTCTGGATCGATGACAAAGCCATCGATTTCGGTCAGGAATCGGAATACGCTTTCGATTCGTCCTCGACGACCTTTGAAGAAGGGGATCAGAAGCGTAAAGAAGGCTGGACGGTGGCCAACGACATTAAAGAACCGGCGGCAATCGAAGTTCAGGGTAACGTGACCGTTTCGAAAATGGTCTTGTACCGCGATACGTATTACACGCATCCGAATCCCGAAACTAGAGAAGCCGAGTTCGAGACATTTTATGTTCAACCGGGGCACTTCCTTTGCTTCGGAGATAACAGCGCCCAGAGTTACGATGGTCGCGGTTGGGGATTGGTACCGGAGCGGCTGATGCTCGGCCGGGCGGTCTTCACCTTCTTCCCGTGGTCGCGCATCGGCTTCATCCGCTGAGGATTCGTGAATGCTTTCGGGCGAAACGCAAATTCGGGTGCGCTACGCGGAGACCGACCGCATGGGTCTGCTGCACCACGCGAATTACCTCGTCTTCTTCGAGCAGGCTCGCACCGATCTGCTCCGCAGCCTGGGGACGAACTACCGCGATCTGGAAGACCAAGGCTTTTTCTTGGTCATCACGAAGGTCGACGTGAAATACAAAAGGCCAGCCCACTACGACGACTTGTTGACGATCCGCACCACCGTGGTGAAGACCTCGCCCGTGCGGCTCGAACACAAGTACGAAGTCTTCGGCCCGACCGGCGAATTGTGCTGCGAAGGCGCCACGACGCTCGCCTGCGTGAATGGCGATGGTAAAATCCAGGCGATGCCGGCTTGGCTGTCGCAAGCCAAATAGCGGTATTGGAAGTCTTAAGAGGATAGCAGCGTGCGGCGACTCTGGATTCACCATTTGCTCCCCTTGCTGTTCTGTGCCATGCCCCCCACGGCGGCGGTGCTGATCTTCTTCGCCATGCCCATCGCCGCCCGCGACGAGTATCTCAACCGCTTGCGCGACTCGGCCATCGATTGGATCATCCTCGGTATCGGCGGATTACTCTTCGCCTTCCAAACGGTGCTCGCTTGGCGGGCAATGCGTTGGAACGACGATCAACAAGATTTCGATTCCAGCGGCGACGACTGGTTGAAGCACTTGGCCCAAGCAGCCGAGTGGTTCCCGCTCTTGGGGCTGATCGGAACCGTCGCCGCAATCTTGCAAACGTTCGGTTCGTTCGGGGTCGGCAGTCGCCCGACCGCGGAAGAAGTGATCCAGAAGTACGGCCCGGCGATCACCGCCACCGGTAGCGGCTTGTTCATGGCACTCATGAACATCTTGCCGACGTGGATGGTGAACACGGGTCAAATGTTGATTCGCAAACTCTCCGGGCCACCCGTGGTGATCCTGTTCAAGTCGGTCATCGACAAGCCGGGAGCACGGTCATGATCGACCTGCCGAAGCGTTCGGTGACGCGTTTCTTCGTGCCGTTGATCGACGTGCTCATCTTGTTGTTTTGCATGTTTCTGTTGCTGCCATTCGTGAGCCGCACCGAGGAGGGGTCAACCGACACGAACAACCCCGATGATGCGGTGAAGTTGAAAAAGCTTCTGGACGAGGCTCAGGATCGATTGAAGTTGCGCGACGAGGAAATCCGGCAGTTGATGGAAGAGCGGTCGAAAATCGCCGACCGCGCCAGTGTGTGGGTCCTCGAAATCGATGGGGGCGAGACGGAAGGTGGACGGGGGAAACTCTACTTCATCAGCCAAGATGGCCCCAAAACGGAACGTCGGGAAATCAAAGATCAGGCGAGTGCCAACCTGTTCATTGCCCGGGCCAAACAAAAATCGGGTGCGAAGCGACCGTACTTTTTGATCCTGCACCCGCGGACGAAATCGCGGTTCCCTGACGCGCCCCAACTGAAAATGTACAGTACGTGGTTCCAGAGCGAAGAGCATACGTTCGATAACCCTTGGGCCACGAAACCGGAGTAACCCGATGCTGGCCGTATCCCTCACCGATTTCTCGAAGAACAACATCGCCGCGTTGTTCACGGGCTGCTTGGCCGTGGCCGGCGGCTTCCTCGCGGGGTACTTGTTCGGGGCACTGCTCGCGTACGCCTTCGATAAATATGTCGTCCGGCGTGAGTCGCCACACGGATTGCACAAAGTGATCCGCTACACCGTCGGATTGATCGTGGCCATTATTGTGGCGTTGCTAGTCTTCCGCGGTGGAACCGGTGGCGGGGATGGCAACGGCGGCTCGGGAACCGGTGTGATGCCCGGCGAACGGACGACCGATGCGGGATCAGAGCCGATCAACTCGAGTACTCCGAGCACGAAACCGGAATCGTCGAAGATCCAAATCGACGATGTCGTGTCGGTGAAGATTTTCGGCGGTGCCGACGTGGAAGCGGGCACCGAGCGATTCTTCCAAGTCGACAACGAGGCTTCGGACGGAAAAGCGGTGATGGTCGATCTCGGAGGAGTCCAGGCGCGAGTTCAGACTCGACTCAAAACGGCCAAAGGTCGAATCGTCATCGTTTATGATTTCGCGATGACGGCGAGCAAAGACACGACGGGATTCAACATTTTGAACGGCGCCCGAGACAGTTTAGGCGCTTCGCTGTTGTCGCCCAAACAGTACCAAGAGTTGTTGGCCAAACAGCCATGAGTCCACGCTTGCCGACGCCGAGGAGTGCGGAAGCCGACGCTTTGCGCATCGTCTTTTTCGGAACGCCGCGCTCGGGGAAATCGTCCTTGCTGGCGGCCTTCGAACGGATCGCCTCCGCCGAGGCCGAGATGGAGCCGGTGCCGCTGAAACACGCGCAGGAAGCCGACCCCGTCCGCCGCGAACTGATCCCGCAAATTGTTCTCGTCGATCTGCCCGATGCCAACCTCGTCGCCAAGGCGGTACTCCTGCTCGACTGCGACGGCGAAGCGTCCGCGAAGCTATTCAACCAACCCGGCGAACTCGAACGAACGATTGCCCGTGGTGAACTCGCCGTGGCCATCCACAACGCCGATGCGCTGGTGCTGATTGTCGAAGCCCGGTCGAACGAGGGGGAAATCGAGGCGCACTTGATCGCCTTTGAGGAATTTCTGAAATGTTTGCGAACCGGTCGCTCCTTCGACCGCGAAGTGGGTGGCTGGCCGATTTTCCTGACATTGACGAAATGCGACAAACTGTATGAACCGGGTATGCCGACACAAATTTGGCTTGAACGGGTCGAACGGGAAAAGGAGAAACTCGAAACGCAGTTCGTCGAACGCTTCGAAGAATTGATCGAGAAACCGGGTGAGGTCTTTTCATTCGGCAGCGTGCAATTATCGATGGAAGCCACCTCGGCCAACCTTCCCGAAGCCTTGCGCGACCCCGCGTACAACCTCGAAAATGGGACGCACAATCTCGAGAGTTACGTCCCGAAAGTATTACTCGCCGCCGGGGAATTTCGCAGCCGCACCCGAGCCGCCCGCCGACGATTAAAATGGACGGCCAGCGGTGTGGTCGCCCTGCTCGCGTTGATGGTGCTCCTCATGCTCGGGCTGTTCGTGGCGGGGGAAGCCAGCCCACTCGAAAAATTGGCGTCGCGAGTGCAGACGTTGCAAACGCAGAATGAGCCGGCCGCGCTCCGCCTGTCTGAGAAGAACATCGACAAGCGAAAAAATGAATTGGAACTGATCCGGGAAAGCCAGGATTTCAGCCGACTCCCGGTTCAGTTGCAAGAGTTTGTGCAATCCCGCCTCCGAGAGATTGAAGCGTATCGGATCTACAAGTCGGAATTTGCCGCCCCGCAATTCGCCCCCGCCGACGTGCGGACATTCGGCATGTATCAACGGTTGCAACAAGAATTGGAAACGAAGCTGGCCCCACCGCCCGAGCAGGCCCAACTCTGGAGCGAAACAGAAGCCGTGCGGCTGCGGCAAAAGTGGCGCGACGATCTCCGGCTTCTCGGCGAATACGAAGATCGCGTGCACACTTGGTATCGACAACTCATCGTCGAAGCGACGGATTTGGTGGTGAATTCGCAACAGCCCGGGTGGCGTCAACAAATTGATCGGATCGTCCGCGAGGCCGGCCAACCCACCTTTTTGCCACCGGCCACCACTCCGCAAGATTCGGCCCCGCAGCCTCTGCCCGGCTCGCAACGATTGCAAATTTCACGGGGGGAACCGCTGACTTACGGCGATGTGTATCGGTACGAACGCGCCGACTTCGCCAAACGCGATTGGGAGTTATCGGAACGCCGCCTGCTCGATTTGCGGGAGCTCACCGATGCTGTTGGCCTCACGGTCAACCCCGACGAACCGACAGCCGTGTTGATTCTCCCGGAGCCAACTGCCAATCTGAACGACTCCCGTTTCCTCGCCGGGCAACGACTCGACGCGTTGAAGAAACAGTTTCCCCGTGCAGCCGAAGGCCGTGCGTACTGGCAGACGACGCTTTACCCCGAGCCGCTGCAACAAGAGCTATCGCGTCGATTGCGTTTGGCCGCCGAGACCGGCTTGCGGCATGTACGGCTACTACTCGACAACGAATTGAAGTTGGCCAATGGACGGGCCGACACGCCGGCCGATTGGCGGAATCTCGTCGATTCTCCGAAGAGTTTGTTGCTTCAATCGGAACTGAAAAGTTGGGGTCGGTTCCTGCAATTGCTGCTCTCGTGGAGTGACCCGACCCGCGGGGAAGCCGACCCCGTGGCCGAGCTGACGGAGTTCTTAAAGGCGGATCAATTTACGATGCCGATATCGGCGGTCGAGGTGTCTGTACCGAATTCGCTGCGTGTTCAAGTACTCACCCCCGATGGCGGCTTGCAGTTGACGTCCGGTTCCCGCACCTTGACGTTGAAACTATCGGATGAGGTGAAATCCGACGCGAACGGCAGCACCTACCGATTCGTGCCCGCGATCCCGTTGACCCCGTTGGAATATCGACCGGGTGAAAGTTTCACCGCCGAACTCCCACTGAAAGCGGGGACGTCCAAATACCGACTGCGCTGGACTCGGAGCCGAACGGCGACGTTCGCCTTTGAAAAGTTGTTTCTCGATCCCGATCTCGAACGACTTCAACCAGCCGAGAAGCCCCAACGCACCACCGGGATTCGCGTCAAGATTCTCCCGGAGAAACCGGGCGGGATCATCCCAGAGTTGTTGCCGACGCTAACCGGTGTAAACTAACGGAATACTCTATCGCTCCGAGCTTTCGACTTATGCACATTCTCGATATTCTGGCGCGCGATGCGACCACGTTCAGCTTCGAGTTCTTCCCGCCGAAAACCGATGCCGCATCCGATGAACTGTTCGGCACCATTACGCAACTGCAAGAACTGAAGCCCTCGTTCGTGTCGGTGACCTACGGCGCCGGCGGCACCACCCGCGACCGCACCCACGACCTCGTCGTGCGGATTCAACGCGAGACCCACCTCACGGCGATCTCGCATTTGACTTGCGTCTGTCATTCGCTCGCCGAGATGACGGGCATCCTCGACCGCTATGCGGAAGCCGGCATCGGCAACATTCTGGCCCTGGGCGGCGATCCGCCTAAAAACTTGGCGAATCACGACCGCAGCGGCGACGCCTTCCAATATTCCAACGAGTTGGTTCAGTTCGTGCGCAGTCGCAAAACGCCAGACGCACGGGGCTTTGGTATCGGCGTCGCCGGCTTCCCCGAAGGGCACCCCGGCACACCGAACCGCTTGGTCGAAATGGACTACTTAAAGCAAAAAGTCGATGCGGGAGCCGATTACATTTGCACGCAATTGTTCTTCGACAACCGCGACTTCTTCGACTTCCGCGAACGCTGCGATCTGGCCGGCATCCGCGTGCCGATCATCGCGGGGATCATGCCGGTGGGTAGCAAAGCGGGATTGATCCGCATGGCGGAATTGTCGGCCGGGTCGCGAATTCCCGCCGGGCTGCTCCGCGGGGCCAACCGATGTGCCGACGATGCGTCGGTGGCCAATTTCGGCATCCACTGGGCGACGGAACAGTGTCGCGGATTGCTCGATCAAAATGTGAAAGGGATCCACTTTTACACACTCAACAAATCCGACGCGACGAGGCAGATTTACCAGAATTTGGGTGTCCGGGATTCGTCGGGGTTGCGGTGAGGTTATGCTCGCAGGTGTCAACCGTCTTGAAAGCGTTCAAGAAATTCGCCGCTTCCATGTACGCAAAGAACTGTAGGAGGTCAATCGTCCTCCAACACCGCGAGGAACGCTTCCTGGGGAACCTCCACTTGTCCGATGGCCTTCATTCGCTTCTTACCTTCGGCCTGCTTGTCCCAGAGTTTGCGCTTCCGGCTGATGTCGCCGCCGTAGCATTTGGCCGTCACATTCTTCTTCATGGCGGCGATGGTTTCGCGCGCGATGATGCGGCCGCCGATGGCCGCTTGGAGCGCGACTTCGAACATATGACGGGAGATTTCCTTGCGTAATTTCGTCAGCACCGTGCGACCGCGGCGCTCGGCGACGTTGCGGTGCACGACGATGCTCAACGCGTCGACACGCTGGCCGTGGACTAGAATATCGAGACGGATCAGGTCGGCCTGACGATAGCCCGTGACTTCGTAATCCATGGTGCCGTAGCCGTGGGTCACCGACTTTAACTTGTCGTAGAGGTCGTAAATGACTTCTCCGAGGGGCATCTCGTAAACGAGGATGACCCGCTGCTGACTGAGGTAGTCAGTTCGGAGGTACTGCCCGCGCCGCTCGGCACACATCCCCATGATGTCGCCGATGTTCGTGGCCGGAATCAGAAAGCTGATTTTGACGATCGGTTCGCGGAATTCTTTGATGCCCCCACCATCGGGGACGTCTTGCGGGCCGAAGACTTGGATCACCTCGCCGTTGGTCTTCTCGATCTCGTAAGTGACGTTCGGTGCGGTTTGGATGAGGTTCAGTTCGCTCTCGCGCTCGAGCCGTTGTTGAATGATCTCGCGGTGGAGCATCCCGAGAAATCCGCAGCGGAAGCCAAAGCCGAGGCCATCCGACACTTCCGGCACGAAGGTGAACGAACTGTCGTTGAGTTTGAGTTTACCGAGCGCTTCACGGAGATCTTCGAAATCGTTATTGTTGACGGGGTAGAGGCCCGAATAGACCATCGGCTTCGGCTCTTTGTAGCCCGGCAGTGGTTCGGCCGTCGGACTGAATGCATCGGTAACGGTGTCGCCGATGTTGACGTCGCCGAGGGTCTTCACGTTGGCCATGAAGTAGCCCGCTTGGCCTGCACCGAGCGACTCGCACTTCTCCATGGCGGGACGAAATTGACCGACTTCCGTGACAACGTATTCGCGGTTGGCACGCATCATTTTGATGCGCAGCCCCGGTTTGATTTCGCCGTCCATAATCCGCACGTAGGCCACCACACCCTTGTAGGTATCGAAGTGGCTGTTGTAAACGAGGGCCTTGACCGGTGCGTTGAGATCACCCGATGGGGCCGGCACGCGGTCGATGATTGTCCCGAGCAACTCTTCGATCCCGAGACCGGCCTTGGCGCTCACCTTCATGACCTCCTCGGGGATGGTCATCACGGCCGTTTCCATCTCGCCGATGACAAAGTCGGGTCGAGCATGGGGCAGGTCGATCTTGTTCAGCGTCGGTATCAGCTTGAGGTTCGCATCCATCGCCAAGAACGCGTTGGCCACCGTTTGGGCCTGCACACCTTGGAAAGCATCCACGAGGAGCACAGCCCCCTCGCAGGCGGCCAGTGATCGTGAAACTTCGTAATTGAAGTCGACGTGGCCCGGCGTATCGATGAGGTTCAGTTCGTATTTCTGGCCGTTGTAGTCGTAGTAGCAGGTGACCGGGTGCATGCGGATGGTGATGCCGCGCTCCCGTTCGAGATCCATGCTATCGAGGGTTTGGGCGCGCATGTCTCGCTCGTTGATCGTCCCGGTTTTAAGCAGGAACTGATCTGCCAGCGTGCTCTTCCCGTGGTCGATGTGCGCGATGATGCAAAAGTTGCGAATATTCGACGTCGGCGTCGGCATGGGGTCAAAGCTCGGCGGGAAGCGGTAAGGAAGTCAGTACGTACCTCTATAATAGACGTTCTTCGTCGTCTCGTGTAGGCCCGCTCGAATCCAACTCGGAGTGAACCGATGAAACGTCTCACATTTTGGCAAGCGGTGCCTCTCTCGGCCGCTCTGATTCTCGGCATTCTGGTGGGATGTCAGCCGCCCCCGCCGCCACCGGTCACGGCCAAGCCGGTGGAATTGAACACCGTAACGATTGCCGAACTCAACGGGATCATTGCAGGCCACAAAGGGAATGTGGTGCTGATTGACGTCTGGTTCCTCGGCTGCGCTCCGTGCGTCAAGCGATTTCCCAAGTTCGTGGAATTGCACCACGAATTGCAAGCCGACGGACTTGTTTGCATCACGTTGGACACCTATCGGGAAGAATTGAAGAAGAAAGGGGATGTCCTCGATTTCCTCAAGCAACAAGGAGCGGACACCCAGAATTTGATCGTCAACGACCGAGAAGCGACCCAAGATGCTTGGCAAACTCAGTACGATGCCGTCGCCACCCCGAGTTACGTGATCTTCGACCGCAACGGCAAATGGGTACCAACGCCAGCACCGGAAGACAAAGAGAACATGACCCGCATTTTGAAGAAGCTACTCGCGGATAAGTGAGTGGCTACACTCGTTTTTTGAGTTGGCTTTTGAGCCATCGATTCTCGGGTGCTGAGAACGGTGGTTTGAGCTTCCGAGTGTAGTCTAGATCTTCGTAATCGCCGTCGATGTACGCTCGATCCAAGAGCTTTTGCAATTCGAGAACCGCATCCGAGTCTTGGTGACGAAGAGGAATTCGGATCGTCGGCAACGGGGCATCGAAACGCGCGGGGTAGACTTCAGACCGAGTCGTATTCCAAGCCCGCACGACGCAGATGGCGTAATGCCCGATCTCTTGGATGGGCGGACAATACAGGACGTGTTGACCGCGGCGAATCAAGTCGATCTCGACCAAGCTCGCACCGGATTCCAAAATCAAATCGGTTCGACATCGATAGGTTTCCCGGTTTTTGGATCCGATTTTGTTCGCCGGACTGATCAGCTCGATGGCCGTGACCAATCTCATTTTTCGACCGGAATCGTAGATGTGTACCGTGCGCTGTGTGCGTGGGATGAGCCGAGTGGTACTGATGATCGGTTCGGCCACGGCCACGCCACCATGGGCTTGCTCGGAGCCGTTGTCGGAATGGTCGGGTTCGAAATGGCCGACGTCGGGGTGACTGCGTGTCCGAGTCGATTCCGGCAGATCATCGTCGACCGCTTCGAGCAGCACCGATTCTTCGATGCGAGCGACCAACGAGTCAGGAAGGCGCCGCTGGAGATCATTCCGAATGGCGACTGCCAACGACGTGTGCACGTCGCCCCAATGGGCTTCGAGGAACGGATCCATACCAGGGAATGGGCTGAGCATCGGGGTCGCCTTGAGGATGAGGCTTTCATTTAGTCTATCGATTGCGATTCTTGAGCTGCGTTTGGAACCAGCGGTTTTCGACGACGGTCAGAGGTGGGTGGAGGCTCTGGGTGTAGTCGAGTGATTCGTAGTTCCCGTCGCGGTAGGCCCGGTTCAACAACCGCTGGAGATCGAGCTTCAGCGGGGGGTTTTTCTTTCGAAGGGGAACTTGGATTGTCGGCAATGGCTCGTCGAAACGGGCCGCGACAACGTCGCCTTTCTCGCTGTCCCAAGGCCGCACGACGCAGATCGAGTAATGACCGTCCGGATCGGTTGGCGGGCGGCACAGCACGGACTCCCCTTGGCGGATCAAGTCGACCTCGACCAAACTCGCTCCGGCTTCCAACGCTTTGCTGGCCCGGCTCCGATAGGCTTCTCGATTTTTCACTCCGACCTTGTTCGCCGGGCCGATCAATTCGATGGCCGTGATCAGCTTCATTTTCATCATGGCGTCGTAAATGTGAACCGATCGCTGCGTCCGGGGCACAAGTTGAGTGGCAATTTCAGCAGGCGGCAAATCATCGTCGTCGATTCCGAGAACGACCGATTCTTCGACCCGTGCGACGAGTCCACCGGGAAGTTGCTTCCTCAAGTTCACGGCAAAGGACATAGCCAAGCGCGTCTGCACATCGCCCCAGTGCGCTTCGAGAAATGGATCCATACCGGGGAACGGACTGGGCATCGAGTCACCTTAACGGCGTGTTCACACGTGTGAACCGCCATTCTATCAACCCCTCTTCTTGAGCTGCACTTTCAACCACTTCTTCTCCGCGGAGGAGAATGGCGGCTTCAACGGTTGAGTATAGTCCGTGTCTTCGTAAGACCCGTCAAAATAGGCTTGAGCGATCAGTTTTTGCAATTCGAGAAACACGTCGCCGTCGTTCCGACGCAGGGGAATTCGGATCGTTGGCAACGGGGCGTCGAATCGGGCGGCGTAATATTCAACCCGATTCAGCTTCCAAGCTCGAGAGACTGCGATCGAGTAGTGACTCTGACCAAGTTGTGGACGCGACTGCACGACATGGTGACCGCGGCGGAGCAAATCGATTTCCACCAAACTGGCGTCGGCATTCAGAATTCGCTCGGCGCGGGTTTGGTACTCCTCCCGATTCCGAAGTCCGATCTTGTTCCCAGGGCTGATGATCTCGATCGCGGTGACCAAGCGCATCTTTTTCTCGGCGTCTAGGATCTGTACCGAGTGACGCTGACGCGGGAGGAGACGTGGAGCGACTAATTGAGGTTCGGCTACGACCACGCCTGCCGAATCGGAGCGGGACGACAGTACAGATCGATTGTTTTGATCGATTGGCTCAGATTCCGCGGTTTCAAGCACGACCGATGTTTCTAACCGGGCTACTAGCCCATTTGGATGTTGTTTTCGCAGTTCGATGCTGATGGATGTTGCCAAGCGAGTATGGACGTCGCCCCAGTGTACTTCGAGGAACGGATCCATTCCTGGGAAGGGGCTGAGCATCGGCCGGCCTCAGACGCGGAAGCAACGAAAGCATCATTCTAGCATGAAACGAAAAAGGCTCACCGATTCCTCCGGTGAGCCTTTTTCAAGTTAATGTCTGCCGACTCAGCTCGGCTTGATGGCTGAACCAACTTGGCTAAAGGTCTTGTTCGATGCTCCGCCGATGGCGGTGATAGCGGCGATGCACACCACGACGATCAGAGCGAGCATAACCGCGTATTCGACAGCCGTTGGGCCGTCTTCCCGCTTCATAAATTTCAAGATTTTGCGTGCGAATGTTTTCATAGTGCAGCTCGGGAAGGCGTGGAGAAACGAAAAAGGCCCGCGCCCACCAAATTGGGAAGCACAGGCCCGGTCAAGATTCAGACAATTTAGCTAGGCTTGATGGCCGAGCCGACTTGGCTGAACGTTTGGTTCGACGCACCACCGATGGCGGTGATGGCGGCGATGCACACCACGACGATCAGAGCGAGCATGACGGCGTATTCGACAGCCGTCGGGCCGTCTTCACGCTTCAGGAACACAACCGCGTTTTTCAGAAGCTTCTTCATGCGACTCTCCGGTTTTGTACAACAGGCCTAGAAGCGTGGGGGCGAAGGAAACTTTTTCCGTCGCTTGTGGATGCCCCGCGTTCTGGCGACGAAGATATATGCGACGCACCGGCGAATTGTGCAAATCGATATCGCCGGATTTACCGGTATTTTTTCGCCAGTTTGCCACGACCCGAGAATGATGCGCCCGCCTCATTCTGAAAGCTTATTTTCAATTAGGATTTAGCAATGACAGACGAACCGATACGCAAAAGCCTCACCACCACATCGGGG
Organism: Fimbriiglobus sp.; assembly: GCA_043727675.1. Taxonomy (GTDB): domain Bacteria; phylum Planctomycetota; class Planctomycetia; order Gemmatales; family Gemmataceae; genus JALHQU01. The sequence continues at coordinate 2,167 of JAYSYJ010000130.1, read as the reverse complement.
CCGAACCGCGCCCCCAACCGAGCCATGCTCCGCGGCGTCGGGTTTCAAGATGAGGACTTCGCCAAACCGATGGTCGGCGTGGCCAGCCTCTTTTCGGAAATCACACCGTGCAATAGCCACCTCGACCGACTGGCCCGCAAAGGGATCGAAGGGATTCGTACCGCCGGCGGTGTCCCGCAAATTTTCGGGGCACCCACGGTGTCCGACGGCATTTCGATGGGCCACATGGGGATGCGCTACAGCCTCGTCTCCCGTGAAGTGATCGCCGATTGCCTCGAAACAGTGGCCGGGGCGATGAACCACGACGGTCTGCTGGCCTTCGGCGGGTGCGATAAAAACATGCCCGGCTGTCTCATGGCGATGGCGCGGTTGAATGTGCCGAGCGTCTTTGTGTATGGCGGGAGCATTCTCCCCGGGATCGGCCCAGACGGCGAGACCGTCGACATCGTGTCGATCTTCGAAGCGGTCGGAAAGTTCCAAGCCGGGCAGATCGACGAAAAGAAACTTCACAAGATCGAATGCGAAAGTTGCCCGAGTGCCGGTTCCTGCGGCGGCATGTACACCGCGAATACGATGTCGTCGGCTATCGAAGCGATGGGGATGTCGCTGCCGTACGACAGCAGCTACCCAGCGATTAGCGCGGCCAAGGAGCGGGAATCGTTCCAAGCCGGGATCGCGCTGATCCGCTGCGTGGAAGCGAACATCCGCCCGCGCGACATCATCACCCGGAAGAGCTTGGAGAACGCTTACACATTGGTGCTGGCGCTGGGTGGTTCCACGAATGCGGTGCTGCACCTGATGGCGATCGCCCGTGAAGCGGAGGTCGTTTGGACTCTGGACGACTTCGACCGCATCGGGGCCAAGGTGCCGCACCTCGCCGACTTGAAACCGGGCGGACGGTTCGTGATGTTCGATTTGTACAAAGTCGGCGGCGTACCGGCGGTGTTGAAGGCGTTGCTCGACCGCGGGATGCTCCACGGCGATTGCCTCACGGTCACCGGCCTGACACTGGCTGAAAATCTCAAAGATATTCCGAGCGTGTACGCCAAGCCGCAAGTGGTGGTGAAGTCGTTCGAGCAGCCGATGTACGACCGTGGCCACATTGTGATTGTGAAGGGAAACCTCGCTCCGGATGGTGCGGTGGCCAAGGTCGCCGGGTTGAAGCAACATTCGATCACCGGCCCGGCCAAAGTGTTCGACGGCGAAGAAGCGTGCTTCCAAGCGATCCAATCACGCAAAGTGGTTCATGGCGACATCCTCGTGATCCGGGGCGAAGGCCCGGTCGGCGGCCCGGGAATGCGGGAAATGCTCTCGATCACGGGGGCGCTCATGGGGCAAGGGTTGGGTGAAACCGTCGGCCTCATCACCGACGGCCGCTTCAGCGGTGGCACGCACGGTTTGGTTGTGGGCCACGTTTGCCCGGAAGCCTGGGTCGGCGGGCCGATTGGACTGCTAGAAAATGGCGACACCATCACCATCGACGCCGACGCGAAACTGCTGACGTGGCACGTCGAACCAACAGAGCAAGCGAAGCGCCAAGCCGCATGGACGAAACCACCAGTGCGAGTGGCACGCGGCGTGTTGGCGAAGTATGCCAAATTAGTGAGCAGTGCATCCGAAGGTGCTGTGACTGGGTAAACTAGACTCAAAGGAAGGTGTGTGATGCTGACCAATTTTTCCGTGAAGAATTATAAGTGCTTGGCGGATGTGACCCTCCCGCTCACGCCCATCCACGTTTTGATCGGCCAAAACGACACTGGGAAGACGAGTTTGCTGGAAGCGATCCGGGCGGGTTGCCGCATCATGCGACTTGCTGTTCATGAGGGCGGATTTGTAGACGATTGTTTCCCTGGCGAATGGATTGCGCGAGAACTTGTTTGGCACGCTTCTAAATATCCAGAAATCAAACTGTCCGCCGTATTCGATAACGATGCCAAAGAGCGAACCGGTTTTTCGCGATCTAGTATCAGAATCGGGTTTGACGGCCTAAAAGGATCGCATGTGCAATCTGGAGAAAGCGACGATCTGGAACGATCGGCACGGCTCTTAGATTACTCGGTCGATGATAATGATGTCGTTGATCCCTGGTACGGTTCCACCGTTGAAGGAATTGCCAAGCTTGGGCCACTTTTTATTTACAGATTTCGCCCAAATATGATGGCGCGTC